>NZ_JAAHHW010000135.1 GCF_010692325.1 Moorena sp. SIO3I8
CCCCCTCTCCCCATCTCCCCACCTCCCCATCTCCCCATCTCCCCATCTCCCCCTCTCCCCATCTCCCCCCACTCCCCATCTCCCCCCACTCCCCACACTCTCTTCTTCAAATAGGTACTGTCAAAACAAATCCAGGTAGTACCTCTTCTCCAGATAAACTAACTGGAAATCCGACTATTTCTACTGGTTGATTGGGACGGTATATTTCTACTTGCTGATTCTGAGGGTTAATTAACCAACCTAGTTGTAAGCCACTGTTGAGGTATTCTTTCATCTTGTCTTGTAGAGACTTAAGTGTATCTGTCCGTGAACGCAATTCAATCACAAAATCAGGGCAAATCGGGGGAAACTTTTGCTGTTGTTCTGGTGTGAGGGCTTGCCAACGGTCTAACTTTACCCAAGCTGCATCGGGGGATCTATCTCCGCCGTTAGGGAGTTTAAACATGGTGGAGGAACTGAAAACTTTTCCCATGTTAGTTTGACGGTTCCAAATCGTTAGTTCAGTAATCAAATCTGCTTCTTGATTTCCACTAATTCCTCCTACTGGTGGCATGATAATTAATTCTCCCTTAGCAGTGCGCTCTAACTGTAACTCTGGATTTATTTTACAAAGATGATAAAATTGCTGATCGGTGAAATCTACATTTTCTAAGTTAAGGGTGACAAACATCATTAACCTCCGAGTTGGTGTTCAAATAATCTTGTATCCAATTGCAACCATAGATTAGTAACTGGTCTAAATCCAGGACTTGATCTAAATTCCATATAATAACAGTGTTGTCTCCACTGGCGGAGGCGATCATCTCACCATCGGGGCTGAAAACTACGGCTAAGACGCCATCGCTATGTCCTTTCAGGGTAGTTAAAAGGGTTCCATCCTGCTTCCAGAGTTTGACGGTTTTGTCATAACTAGCGCTAGCAATTCTGTTACCGTCAGGGCTAAACACTACTCCTAATACTCCTGCTTGATGACCGTTGAGGGTAGTAATCAAGGTTCCATCGCGCTTCCAGAGTTTAATGGTTTTGTCCCAACTCGCGGACGCAATGGTTTCACCGTCGGGACTGATGGCAACGCTGTAAACCCGGTCATGGTGTCCCTTGAGGGTAGTAATCAAGGTTCCGTCTGGCGTCCAAAGCTTGACAGTTTTATCCCAACTGGCGGAAGCAATTAGAGTCCCATCTTTGCTGAAGGCTACTCCATCAATGCGATCGCTATGGCCGTTAAGGGTATTAATTAAGGTACCGTCCCGTTTCCAGAGCTTAATGGTTTTATCGGCACTAGCGGAAGCCATCATCTCACCGTCGGAGCTGAAGACTACTGCTAAAACAGCGCTGCTATGGTTTGTTAAGGTTTTTAGCAAGCTACCGTTTCTGTGCCAGAGCTTGATAGTGTTATCGGCACTAGCGGAAGCAATCATCTTACCATCGGGGCTAATCGCTATTCCTGAAACTCTAGCGCTATGGCCATTCAGGGTTCTTTGTAGGCTACCGTCTGTATTCCACAGTTTCACGGTCTGATCCCAACTCGCCGATGCAATGGTTTTTCCGTCTGGGCTAATGGCAACTCCCCAAACTAAATCACTATGCCCCCTGAGCCTGGTGAGGATGATGCCATCGGGTTTCCAGAGCCTAACCGTTCCATCCCAACTCGCCGATGCAATAGTTTTTCCGTCTGGGCTGATGGCCACACCGTACACTAAATCTTGATGCCCTCGTAGGGTAGTGAGTAATGTGCCTTCCCAACTCCACTGGTTAACGGTTCCGTCCCAACTCGCGGACGCAATGGTTTTACCATCTGGGCTGATGGCAACGTTGTAAACGCGATCGCTATGGCCCTGAAGAGTATTGAGTAAAGTGCCATCAGCATGCCAGAGTTTAACGGTTTTATCCCCTGACGCGGACGCAATGGTTTGACCATCTGGGCTGATGGCAACGTTGTAAACGCGGTCATTATGCCCCTGAAACGTCCTTAGTAATGCCCCATTATAGCGCCAAAGCTTAACGGTTTTGTCCCCTGACGCTGACGCAATGGTTTTACCTTCTGGGCTAATAGCCACTCCCTAAACAATAGCGCTATTGTTTGTCAGGGGAGTAATAGTTTCACTACCAATTCGAGTCATATCAATAGAAGCGCAGCTAAAACCAGCCTGTTGCAGTCGATACTTGATGCGTAAGCGCAAGCTAGACTTACCCATCTGTCGGGAGTTGAACACATAACAAAACTCACCCCTAATTAAAGCGTTATAAAGTTCAGCATCAGCTCGACGCTCTACATAACTAGGGGCATCTAATTTTAAACTACCACCGACTTGATATTCGTAGGTGTCCATGTGAGCAGTTTTGAATTGGGTGAGGTACTTTCTGCTGGGTTTTAGGGAGTAGGGAGTAGGGAGTAGGGAGTAGGGAGTAGGGAACAGGGAACAGGGAACAGGGAGAATTTTACTTTTATAATTAGGTATATAGATCCCCCCTAACCACCCTTAAAAAAGGGGGGAATTAGATTCAAAAGTCCCCCTTATTAAGGGGGATTTAGGGGGATCTGAATTAGGCATTAACAATGCTAACATACTCTTGAACAGGTAAACATTCCTGTGTAATCAGGATTATTAAAATTGGTTTGGTTTTAATTGGGAATCAAATCAGCCCACAACATTGCTATATCTGTTCCAGCAGTCTTCTTTATAAATTTATCATATAAACGGGCTATTTGATCGTCAGAAAAATGATTCTTCCAATCTCCGATTTCTCCTTTGCGGATAAACGGTGTCATTTCTTTAGGTCGCTGACTCGACCACCGACTTTGGTCTTGGCTCATGCTGGTAAAACTGGTGTGTTTAAGAATGCTATTGAAAATTTCAGCATTATTGAGTTTGTCTAGGTATGAACTCCCTAAAAACTTAGCAATTTCTCGAATATAGTTGGGAGTATCAGCTTTCATAGCTTCGTAAGTGATAAACAAAACATTGTCATCCTGGCGATGGTCATACCAAGACAGTAAATGCTCGAAATAATCGCCCCAATCAACTTCCCCTTCAATAAAGCATTCAAAAAAATCATTAAAGGTTCCTTCTGCAAAATTATAGTGCTTCACAAACCCTTTAGTATGGTAATAAAAAGAAACAACACAATCAAAGGGATTGCGAGCAATATAGATATACTTGGCATCAGCACAATAAGGGGTGAATGAGTAAGAAATATGAGTTTTAATAAACCTTGGGGATGCCATGGCTGCTACAAAATCAGCACCCACTTCTTCGAGATGAGGTACTTCTAAATTGATGTCTTTGCCCACAGGTAGGGGTTCGCCATCATGGTTGAGCATCCAGACAATATGTTGAACCCAAGTTGTGCCACATTTGGGATAAGTAACAATAAAGTTATCCTCCGGTTGAGCATTGTAACTGAGTCCAGATTCAAAACAGGTTACCGGAAATCCCATGGGAATACGGAATCCCTGACACATGGAGTAGTGGGGTTTTTGTCGTTGTTGGTTCATTGTTTCGTTAGGGAGTCGGGAATCGGGAATCGGGAATCGGGAATCGGGAATCGGGAATCGGGAATCGGGAATCGGGAATCGGGAATCGGGAATCGGGAATCGGGAATCGGAACCCACCCCTAACCCCTCCCAGGAGGGGTTAGGGAATCGGGAATCGGGAATCGGGAATCGGGAATTGGGAATCGGGAATCGGGAGTAGAGGGCAGAAAATTGACTGTAGCTCATCTAGAAATTATCAGACTCATTCGGATATTTTTTTAGGGTTATGCTAGATCAGCAATACTTTTGATTATATACACAACCTACTATAGCAGTAAATCTCAATTATAGGTCATAAACTGGCAGTTTTATTGTTAAGAGAAATAACCATAATTACTGAATTAGTATACTCCTCAATATTGTTGATATATAATCTAAAATTGTATGGCTGAGCAAACGCTAATGAATTACTAATTATTGGGTAAATAATTTATAATTAATTTGGAATGACGCGATCCTCCAAATTCTTAATTCCTGGATCACGTTGGTTCTATCGAACTAAGGTAAATCCGTTTAATAACATTATTTATAGTAAAATTGTTTGTTGTCGTTTGTCTTTTATACAAAATTAATTAAAAATTAACTATATAGCGTTTATCCTACTTATGAGGTACAATTTTTTACCGATTCCCGATTCCCGATTCCCGATTCCCTACTCCCGATTCCCTACTCCCGATTCCCGATTCCCGATTCCCTACTCCCAATTCCCAATTCCCTTAAATGATTATTCAAACCCTACCTAAAAACGTAGTTCATCTAATTGCTGCTGGGGAAGTCATTGATTCAATAGCCGCAGTGGTGCGAGAACTGATCGAAAATTCCCTTGATGCTGGGGCAACTCGGATTACCGTTTCCCTGTGGACTGAGCAATGGCGGGTACGAGTGGCAGATAATGGCACAGGGATGGAGGTGAAGAATTTGCAAAAAGCGGCTTCTGCTCACAGTACTAGCAAAATCTCTAGTAGTGATGATCTGTGGAAGATTACTAGTTTGGGATTTCGTGGGGAAGCGTTGCATAGTTTGGCGGCTGTGGCAGAGTTAGAAATTTTGAGCCGATGCTCAGGAAATAGTCAGGGGTGGCGAGTGCTCTATAATTCCCAAGGTGAACTGCGTCAGATTGAAACTGCTGCGATCGCACCCGGTACGATTGTGATAGTGTCTAATTTATTTGGTAAGTTGCCCGTGCGTCGCCAGGGTTTACCGGCGATGGCACAACAGTTGCGTGCTGTCCAAACCATTATTCATCAACATGCTCTGTGTCATCCTAGGGTGAGCTGGCAAGTGGAGCAAAATGGACGTCCATGGTTTAATCTTTGTCCTGGTCATACTGCCCAACAGATTCTGCCTCAAATTATCAAGCACTTAAAGGAAAGTGATTTGCAGCCGCTAACGGTAGAGGTGCCGATACCGGATTCGGGAACAGAACAAGAACAGGATAAAAGCACTAAGGGAAATCTCGGAAATGGTTTGATGGAGCTAGTGTTAGGATTACCGGATCGATGCCATCGCAGACGTCCAGACTGGGTAAAGGTAGCGACTAATGGACGGATTGTGCGATCGCATGAGTTGGAACAAACCATGATCACAGCATTAGCTCGAACCTTGCCTCGCGATCGCTATCCCATTTGTTTCCTGCACCTGCGGATTTGTCCGAGTCAAATCGACTGGAATCGTCATCCAGCCAAGACCGAAATTTACTTACACTCGGTATCCTACTGGCAAGAGCAAGTTGCTGAAGCTATCGAGCAAGCTTTGCGGATCACCCCAGCCACTCTCCCAGAAGCGATTCACTCGAACAGGGTAAAACAGTTACTCAAAACATCGGAAGCTAGAGGAGGTTACACCACTAGTCGTTCAATTGAAGTGATACCAGCCACTCAAGAAATTACTGACAAAACTGATAGCAAAATTGATAGCAAAACTGATGATATTGGGCTAATTCAACTGCGAGCCATAGCTCAAGTTCATAATATGTATATCGTAGCAGAGCATCCCACCGGTATTTGGTTAATTGAACAGCACATTGCCCATGAACGGGTGTTGTATGAAGAATTATGCGATCGCTGGCAGTTAGTCCCCTTAGAACCTCCCATCATTCTCCAGCAGTTATCCCCTAAGCAGGTGGAACAACTACAGCGGATTGGTTTAGAAGTTGACCCCTTTGGAGAAGAGCTGTGGGCAGTACGGAATGCACCAGAACTGTTGCGCGAGCGAGACGATTGTGCCAAAGCCCTATTAGAGCTGAGTTTAGGAGGAGACTTACAAACCGCTCAAGTAGCAACTGCCTGCCGCAGTGCAATTCGCAATGGTATCCCTCTAAGTTTATCACAAATGCAGCAGTTATTAGATCAGTGGAAAAAGACTAGAAACCCTCGCACTTGTCCCCACGGGCGTCCCATTTATTTATCGTTAAAAGAGTCTGCTCTTTCCCGTTTTTTCCGCCGTCATTGGGTGATTGGGAAAAGTCATGGGATATAAGGAAGGGTTGGTAGGTTAGCAAGTTGTTCGCGTAGCGTGGCCTTTTGGCCAAGGTTGGCAAGTTAGCAAGTTATCAAGTTAGCAAGTTAGCAAGTTGAAGGTTAGCAAGTTAGCAAGTTGAAGGTTAGCAAGTTATCAAGTTGAAGGTTAGCAAGTTATCAAGTTGAAGGTTAGCAAGTTATCAAGTTAGCAAGTTGAAGATTATTAAGTTATCAAGTTAAAGGTTATTAAGTTGGCAAGTTAGCAAGTTTGTAAGGTTAAAACTTGCTCATTAATAATAGCAGTGTTCATAGTAATGAGGTACACAGGATTTTTTCCCCTCTTCCCTGCTACTCTTCTCTCCTTTTCTCTGCTCTTCTCTGCTCTTCTTTCTTCTCCCCCCGCGCCCCCGCCCCACACTCCCTGCGCCCCCGCCCCACACTCCCCACACCTCCCACACTCCCGACTCCCGACTCCCAACTCCCCAAAACCATTAAGAACTGCCATAAAATGGCATAATTGCCTGATGCCTCAATCAATAATAGGGTAATCAAAGATAATGTGAAGGTAATCCACATCTGTTACCTTCAGGCCATGACCGAAGGACCAAACCGCGATCAGACTAGTCGTCTGGTATTATTCATTACCCTCTGGCTCAGCTTGTTTGTTTTATCAGTCAAGGTGTCAGCAGCTTGGGCTACCCAATCGCTCAGTCTGATGGGGGAATCCCTGTTCACCCTATTAATTTGCTTTAATACCCTTATCAATTTGCTGATGATCACTACCTATGACAATTCGCCAGATCTGTCAGTCTATGGTCATGGTAAACGGGAAACGGTGATTACCTTTGTGCTAATTGCCTTTTTCGGCTTTGCTGGGGGAAATTTGTGCTTACTCTCCTCTCAGCAGTTACTAACTCTGATTCAGGGAGGAACCTTAACTATTCCTGTCCGGCTCAGTTTACCCTTAATACAATTGTTGGGAGCAGTATTAGCCATGAGCCTTGGTTGGTCTTGCCTGATGATTTACCAAGCTAAAGTGGTCAGGAGTCCTACCCTACGCTTTCAGGCCGCTCAAATGCTTCAGGATGTGGGCTTAACTATACTAGTACTCGGTGGGCTTTGGGGGGTTTCCCGAGGTTTCCTATGGCTGGATCCACTGTTGAGTAGTGTGCTGGTGCTTTTTGCCGGGGCAAATTGTTGGCAAGTTATCAACTGGCAATTGCCCCTGCTAGTCAAACAAACTCCCATTGATCCAGAAGCGATCGCTAACATAGCCCATCAAGTTGGAGGTGTCACTCGCTGTGATCAAATTCAGTGCCGGGGTGTTGTAGGACGCTTCATGTATGTTGAAATGCATTTGGTAGTGCATCCAGAGTTCTCAGGAGTCATTTCCCTGATTGCTGAACGGATTCAGGGGGGAATTCAAGAACGCTACGGACCAGTACAAGCTATTTTCCACATCGATGATGACTTAACCGAATCCATACGATGGAATGGCTCGAACCGTAACCAACAAATCAACGGTAAAGATGAAGCAGATGGGGAGTAGGGAGTCGGGAGTCGGGAGTCGGGAGTCGGGTAGTGGTTTAGCCCAGGTCTGGTCAAGGTTTCGGGAGCTAAAATCACGAATTGTTTACCACTACCGACTTTTTGCCTCTTGCCTCTTGCCTCTGTTCCCCTCCTGGGAGGGGTTAGGGGTGGGTTCCTCTGTTCCCGATTCCCCATTCCCGATTCCCCATTCCCGATTCCCCATTCCCGATTCCCGTTCCCCTCCTGGGAGGGGTTAGGGGTGGGTTCCGATTCCCTATTCCCGATTCCCTATTCCCTAAAATAAACTAATCTACTATAATAGTTTATTGCCCAAAAATTAATACTTAAGCAGACAGCTGCTAAAGTAAACAGAATGTAGGTCGGAGCCATCACTACTCCAATCATCAACCAACTATAAACATGGAATAGCATGGCCAAAGCTGGGATGCACGCAACTAAAGCAGCTTTCCGCACCTGAACTTGGGGATAACCAATCACAGTAAAGATGATAGTTTGTAAGGTCAGGAGCAAGTTAGCAGGAACTAAAATGGCACAGATGGCTACACAATGGTTACGGGAGAAATCACATAGGATATTAAAATCAAACATTTTAAAATTGCTAACATTATCCTTTTCAGTTTATAGTTAAAGGTTGCTGGGAATTGCTCAATATAGTATTTACAAATCTCCCCCCTCTCCCCACACTCTTCCCCCTACTCCCTACTCCCTACTCCCTACTCCCTAAAAAACTAATCAAGGGGATAGGCCATCCGATAGGGATCAACAATCTGGTCAAACTCAACAGCAGAAACATAGCCTAATTCTAGGCAAGCTGCTTTGAGGGTAAGGTTCTTCTCAGAAGCATGGTGCGCCACTTCTGCAGCTTTGTCGTAACCGATGATTGGACTCAAAGCAGTGACTAGCATCAGGGACTGTTCCAGGAAATACTGGATTTTCTCTCGATTCGGTTCGAGTCCCTTCAGCAGGAAGTCTGTGAAATTGTTGCAGCTGTCAGCAAGTAGATGGACAGATTGGAGCAAGTTGAACACAATCATGGGCTTAAAGGTATTCAACTCAAAGTGCCCCTGAGCACCAGCAAATGCGATCGCACTATCGTAGCCCATCACCTGAGTAGCTGCCATAGTCATCGCTTCGCACTGGGTCGGATTAACTTTCCCTGGCATAATCGAAGACCCTGGCTCATTGGATGGCAGCTTCAGTTCCCCAAACCCGCAGCGTGGTCCACACCCTAGGAAACGGATATCATTAGCAATCTTCAATAACGAGCAGGCTAGGGTTTTGAGGGCACCGCTAGCCATAACCATGTCATCATGAGCTGCTAGAGCCGCAAACTTGTTAGGAGCAGACACAAAGGGCAAGCCAGTCAACTTAGCAATATGCTCAGCAGCCTTTTCTGCAAACCCCTTGCCAGCATTTAACCCAGTCCCGACAGCGGTTCCACCAATCGCCAACTCGTATAAGCCAGGAAGAACAGAGTCTATCCGTGCTAAATTAGCATCTAGCTGGGCAACGTAACCGGAAAACTCTTGACCCAAGGTTAACGGTACAGCATCTTGAAGGTGAGTGCGCCCAATTTTAGCGATATTATCCCATGCTTTCGCCTTCTCTTCTAGAGCATCCCGCATTTTCTTGACCTTGGGCATCAGTCGCTCATCAAAGGCTACCGCTGACGCGATGTGCATGGCTGTGGGAAAGGTATCATTAGAGGATTGGGACATATTGACGTGGTCATTGGGATGAATTGGGTTTTTGCTACCCATCACCCCCCCAGCTAGTTCAATCCCACGATTAGCAATCACCTCGTTCACGTTCATGTTGCACTGGGTACCACTACCAGTCATCCAAACACGGAGAGGGAAGTTACCGTCTAGCTGGCCTTCGATGACCTCAGTTGCTGCTTCAATGATTAACTTAGCTTTATCCTCTGGTAGTTTACCCAGTTCAGAGTTAGTCAGAGCAGCCGCTTTTTTCAGAATAGCCATCGCTGTTATGACTTCCGGGGGGATAAAGTCTTGTCCAATCGAGAAATATTTTAGCGATCGCTGAGTTTGAGCGCCCCAATACCGATCAGCAGGAACTTCGATTTCCCCCATACTATCGGTTTCTATTCGCATCTTAGTCATCAGTGATATCAACTCCCCTTGGTTCCTTCGTTTATGGTATAGCACAGGGAGTAGGGAGTAGGGAGTAGGGAGTAGGGAGTAGGGAGTAGGGAGTAGGTATGCATGGCTTTTATCGTAGTTCATGCTATGTTTAAAATAGCGATAGATATCAGCAATTTTGGTAACCGTTTATGGCTATATTAAAACTTGATTATGATTTCCCAATAAATCCTGAACCCTAATCTTAATTTATCATAAACACCAAAACTAATCGGCTCTAGTTTATTCAGTAACCTGTTATATTTGTCTAGATTACCTCTTACAATTAGGTTAAACTCAATAGAGTTTTTTCTAGGAATTGTCAGATAATTCTAAATTCTAAATTCTAAATTCTAAATTCTAAATTCTAAATTCTAAATTCTAAATTCTAAATTCTAAATTCTAAATTCTAAATGATGGAAGAATGGTTAAATTACAAGGAGTTTCGGTTTGAAGCTGCTCATCGCCTTCCCCATCATGACGGCAAATGTAGTCGGTTACATGGCCATAGCTGGGTGGGGCGAGTATATGTCAAAGGTAATCAACTGATTGAGGAGGGTTCCAAACAGGGGATGATAATGGACTATGGAGATATCAAGACCTATCTCAAGCCTCTGTTAGATAACTTTTTGGATCATTATTACCTCAATGAGACAACTGGCTTAGAGAATCCTACTAGTGAAGCGATCGCCAAGTGGGTTTTTGAGCGACTTGAAGAAGCAGGTTTACCAGGATTGTATGCCGTTGAAATTCAAGAAACCTGTACCTCTGGTACGCGATACATGAAACCTAATATCAAGTCCGGTTGAATAGCGATAATTAATGGGAGGGTGGGGAGATGGGGAGATGGGGAGATGGGGAGATGGGGAGATGGGGAGATGGGGAGATTTTTATTAAGGGTAATTATCCTGAGTCAACAACTTAGTTACCCGAATAGGAGTTGCCAACCGACAATTGCGATCGCTAAATCAGCAAGAACATGACTAACATAACCAGACCAGATGGAACGGTAGGTTAGATAGCACCACGACCATACTGCTCCAGCCATGTACACCCCTAATGAGCCAAGGATGACCACCAGCCAATCTTGGGTATAAAAGGTTAAAGCAATAATATGATGGAGGGTAAACAGCAATGCACAAAGGAATACTGACCCAAGTCCTGGGATGAGAATCTGGCACTTGCTCCAGACAAACCAACGCCAGATATACTCTTCCAGGAACGCATTAATCAAAGTCCAATACATCGCCCCGAGTAGGTAAATGTATGCACTAGTTATGCCGACTTCTTGGGCTTTAGTGCGAAGATCCGTCTGATCAATCCAGTGCTGACCGAAAAGCCAATAAGCCCCAAGGATGATCCCAAACATCAACAGTCCCAAAATAGTTCCAGTCAACAACTCCTGTCCCTTCGGCCAGGATATACGTAACTTGCCACGATCCACCCAGAAAAACCAAGCAAGAGGCAGTGCTAGTAACCAGACTTTGCAAAATAAGGATACTGCCTGCCCTAATGATCCTGGAGCAATATATAGTGCCATTGCTATACCGATACTCGCAGCAGGAACTAGCAGTAGCAAAGCCAATAGGGGATTTTTACCAGAGTGAGTATTGAGCATTGGAAATTCTCCGGTGGTAACTTTATTGGTCATGCTAGAAGCTTTGGTTGAAACTATCGGTAAGTTCTGTGCCAGTTCTACAAGTTTCCTAAGGGTATAGCTAAGATAACGTCATGTCTTTAAACCTTTTTGCCATACTGCCCTCTTCCTTAGCCATAGATTCGCTAATGTATAGTTCCTGTCTCGGCAGTGGGATCACAATTCCCTCTTGTTCTAATCTTTCTTTTATAATTCGATTGATGTCAGGATAGACAGTCCAGTAATCCTCTGTCTTAGTATATGCTTTAAACCAAATCTTAACAGCATATTCAGCCAATTCACCGGTCGTAATCCAAGGTTCTGGGTCTTTCAATACTAAAGGATGAGAGTTAGCAATATCTTTAAGAACTTGGCTCGTTTGAGTAATACTATTTTGGTAGCTGACCCTTACTGTGATAAACATAGCGCGGACGGGGCTAGTGGTTTCATTCTCGATAACGTTACCCCAGACTGAATTGTTGGGCACAATAATAATTTTATTTCCAGGAGTCTTGATGGTGGTGCAAATTAAGTTAACATTCTCAACCTCTCCTTTTACCCCAGCTACTTCAATCATATCCCCCACGTCGAAAGGTTTATAGAGTAATATCATTAACCCATTGGCAAAGTTACCGAGGGTACTTTGTAACGCAAATGCTACCACAAAACCAGCAGCTCCAATCATAGCGATCAGTGGGCCAATACTGACCTCTAGGGCAGTAATCCCTACAATAATACCCACCACAAATAATCCTTGGCGGGTTAGACTAACCAAGAACTGACCCAACATCACTGAAATATTCGGGAACATCCACAAAGATTTCTCGAGGAGTGTACTTAAGATCACCGATAGGATGCTAAAACCAGCAACGATTCCTATACATTTGCCAATGTTATTCGCCCAGCGGACACCTCCTTCTTTAGACTGGAGCCAGCCGACGATGGTAATCCAGGTTCCTTCAGTGTCGCTTACGTCTACCTTAATCCCACTGATGGCATCGATGTATTTTTTGTACGACTTGACATCACCGCCTTTAAGTTCCAGCTCTTGAAGTACCACCTCAAAGCGATCGCTCAAAGCAGTGCGTTCATCCCGCAATCTGGTCATGTTGACCAGTACTTGCTTTTTAACTTCGGCCTTCGCCTCGACCGCTTCTTCTATGTTTTCTTTGGCTTTTTCCAGTCCCTGTTCAGTCTTTTTCTGCTCTTGTTCATCCGTAACGACTTTGTTGCTAATTGTCCCGATCTGCTCTTGAACCTTAGCAACTTCCTCTTCTGAGCTTGAGGTTTTGGCTTTATCTTTCTGCTGTTGAGTACCTTCAACTGCTTGATCAATCGCCCCTTGCGAGGTTTTATCCTGCTCGGTCTTTTCTCCTTGTTTGACTGCTTCTTTTACTGACTCCTGAGCTTTTTCGAGAGCTTCCTGTGCTTCTTCCGCCCCCTCTTTAGCTTTTACGCCACCTGATGGCGATGGCTCAGTCCCTTCCTCAAGAGCCTTTTTGGCATCTTCTAGGGCATCAACAGCTTCCTTAGTTTTTTGAAGCTCTCGATTTTTGCGCTTGACAGCAATTTCCGCATCGCTGAGTTCTTTAACTTTAGTTTTCAGCAAGGACATCCACCCCTGAGCTTCACCATCCAGCTCATCCTTAGTGAATGGCTTGAGCAATAGCTCTAGCTCCTCAATCGGAATAGTTGGATCTGCAGTAGTAACCGCTTTCGGAATAGTTGAATCTTCAGTCGTAACCGCTTGCTCATTGGGTGAATTAGTGGTCTGTTGAGCTTGGACAGGTAACCACCATGCCCCAACGATTAAGAGACTGCCAAA
Source organism: Moorena sp. SIO3I8 (assembly GCF_010692325.1). Lineage (GTDB taxonomy): Bacteria > Cyanobacteriota > Cyanobacteriia > Cyanobacteriales > Coleofasciculaceae > Moorena. The sequence continues at coordinate 13,148 of NZ_JAAHHW010000135.1, forward strand.
CAAAATGCTAAATTTCTTGTGTTGGTAACGAATCATTGGTTTTTCGTGTTAATCAGACGTTAATGACGATGTGACCTGTACAGTTTGGTTGACTTTTGAGTGTTAATCAAAGAAGATATAAGGTGTATAGTTTGGTTCACTGTTCAGTGTTAACCGTTAACTGTCAACAGTTGCTCCCGACCTTACCACCGGAAGATCGGCACAGCTGTAACATCGCTCGATTTAGACTGAGGGGGGCAGATCTCAAGAGGATAGGAGCTGAATTTTCCCCAACTCTTCGGGATTTTGACAGAATTTATCCCTTAATAATCCTCTATATCTAACCCTAAAAAGAAGATCCCGGGGCAATCAATAGTTAACGGTTAACAGTTAACTGTAAACAGTCAAAAAGGTATAGATAGCCTTTTATTGGATCAAATCAAGGGATGTGCTTATTTTTGACCAACATTTTTGGCAAACAAACACCTTGGACAAAAATTTTGCCCAATCTTCCCTGATCAACGACTAGGATTTTATCACATTTTTATTTCCCCGAATGTTAATTTTTGTTTCCATCATCCATGGCTTATGGTTTAACATCACTTTGAAAACGTGCAGAATTAGCCGCTTCTGCTGCAGCCACATCCCCTTTTCCAAAAAAAGCAGGAAAAGGTTTCGGGAGCTCTAGTGCACGTTGAGTTGCAGGTCGAGCATCAATACGCTCAAACCAGCCTTGAAGGTTGTTCAGCCCATCCACCGATACTTTCGCCCAGTAATAAGCTCGTGCCCAAGGATAAGTGGCCATATCTACAATAGTGAACTCATTACCAAGGATATAACTTTTCCCCTCAAGCTGCTGATCCAAGACTTCCAGCAGCCTGCGTGATTCTGACCCATAGCGCTTGATGGCAAATTCATCACGATGCCCTTGAGGTTCTGCAATCCGCTGAAAGTACATCGATTGACCCATCATCGGTCCAATGCCACTCATCTGAAACATCAGCCACTGAAGTGCTTGGGATCGAGCTTTTTCCCCCTCGGGAAGGAACTTTTGATATTTCTCAGCTAGATACCAAAGAATCGCACCCGACTCAAAAACCACAAAATCGTCATTACCACGATCCACGATGGTCGGGATGCGCCCATTGGGATTAAGGGATCTGTACCAGTCTGATTTCTGTTCTTTTTTGGAAAAATCAATATAGGTCATCTCATAGTCCACCTCTGCTTCATGAAGAAAGATCAGCGGCTTCCATCCGTTCATAGTCGATGCGGTGTAGAGATGAATCTCAGCTTGTTTCGTCATGATTTTTCTTTGGATGAGATACTTACTAAGAGTTAGTTTTAAAGAGCTTTGGAGCACGGAGCAGACAGAGGCTCGGCTACTTCAACACCTAAATCATGGGCGGGGTCAAGAAACACCATCTTTAGGTGACTGATGTACCGGTCTCGGTCAGCGTCAAATTGTGGATTTTTGATGACGTTGTAGCACGCGAAATGGGGCAATTCCTCGAAGCCACAAAACTCATAGCTCTTACGCATGGGCAGCAGCACCTCTTGTAGTGAGAGTCCTTCAAAAAAACTATTGGGATTATTAAAGACGTCGGCGGGCGCATTCCATGTGGTGGATAGCATGAATTTCTTGCCATTCATCAGGCCACCCGATCCCTATGAGCCATTACTGTGCCCGAAAAACTGACCATAGGCGTAGACATCGTCTATGTAACGCTTTAGGGTTGACGGCATCATGAACCAGTAAACTGGGTACTGAAAGATGACCGCATCAGCTTCCTTGAATTTTCCAATCTCCTCTGGAATGTTGTAGCCGTCTTCCACAACAGTGGTCAGTAGCTCGTATTGATCTTTCAATATCTCCACCGCTATCTCAAAAAGACCTTGATTGTAGCGGCCTTTGGCGAACTCCTTAGTCTCTTTGCCCAAAATCAAAAGCAGGGTTTTCATCAGACTACTTCCTCCCATCAGATAATGTGTACAGTTATTGCTTCATGTATTGCTTCATGGTAAAAATTTAAGTTACGATAGTCAACTAGTATACGTTTAGTAACCAGGTATAAAATATGAGTTCCTTCATGGACATGGAAACAGATAGCGATATCGAAATTGACACAGATAGCGACATCGACATCGAAACTGATAGCGACATCGAGATCAAAACCGATAGCGAACGCATCAAGAAGGCCATTGACCCCTGTCTCAGCCCCTGTCCAATCGAGCGTGGAATGCGGATTTTGGGTGGCAAATGGAAAGGATCGATTCTTTGGCATCTCAAGGATGGCCCGATGCGGTTCAACGATCTGGCGCGTCAGATCGGGGGAGCTAGCAAAAAAATGGTGACCCAGCGGCTTAGAGAAATGGAGGATACGGGCCTAGTCAACCGTAACGTAATCAGTACCAAGCCCATTGCTGTGGCCTATGAGATCACAGATTTTGGTCGAACAGCCCTGAGATTTCTGGAGGAGCTAAAGAAATGGGCAGAGGAATATAATATCTAATCTTTTAGCAGTTCTCAATTCGGTGAGGTACGCCGCCCTTGGGGTTTTCGGGAGTCGGGAGTCGGGAGTCGGGAGTCGGGGTAAGAGACTGTTTGTTAAACTTGGCTGAAATCCTGGCGTAGGGTGGGTTAGGCGGCGAGTACTGTCAAAGCTCACCTTTTAAGATAATTATCCGCCGTAACCCACCAATAGTCAAGACTATAACTGTCTAAGATTTACTTTATAAACAGTCTCTAAGAAAGTTGAACCGCTAGCCAGAACTATTATTCAAATAGGAGAAACATTTGAAACGAAGTATTAGAGAATTTGAAGCCCGTGATATTGACTTAATGATAAACTATTTCCTAAATGCTGACCACGAATTTCTCAGGGGAATGGGGGTAGAGCCAAGTAAACTTCCAAATTCGGACAAGTGGCGTCAAATACTGCTTGAAGATTTTGAACGGCCAGTAGAACACAGAAGATTATACTACGTCATCTGGGAAATAGACGATACTCCTGTTGGGCATTCTAATCTCAACAAAATTATCTATGGTCAAGAAGCATTCATGCATTTACACCTTTGGCAACCAGAGAAACGAAGAAGCGGCAATGGCACATATTTTATTAACGAATCAATTTCTTGCTATTTTACTAAATTCCATTTGCAAAACCTGTTTTGTGAGCCTTATGCTCTCAATCCAGCTCCCAATATAACCTTACCTAAAGCTGGGTTTGAGCTTGTTAAAACCTATGAAACTACACCAGGCTTTATCAACTTTAATCAAACAGTAAATCGTTGGATACTAACTAAATAAAAGTGGCTGCAGAAGTCACAGACCATTGCTTCCAATCCCGAATAATAATCCAGTCTTTGGTAAATGGAAAACGTTGACCATCAACCATTAGCTGCTTCCTGTGCTGCTACCAGAAGATCTGACAAGGCTTGAACTGCCTCATGATCTGCCAGAGGAGACCAGATCACAGCTTCAGTTGATGCCAACTGATTCATAAGTACGTTTTCTGAATCACTATCTTCAGCAGATTCTAGGCTACATCCTTCTTCTTTAGCAACTGCAAGGAGGAGAAAGTGAATTAGTCGAAGTTTATCTTGATGAGATAGTTTACTGACAGTGGGTAAAAGTTCGCTGAGGGACATATTGGTTGTCTCAAATGATAATGCTATAGGTATAATTAAGAATTGAGAATTAAGAATTAAGAAGGTATAATTAAGAATGTAGAATTGAGAATTGAGAATTCGGTATTAAGAATTCGGTATTAAGAATTCGGTATTAAGAATTCGGCATTTAGAATTCGGCATTCGGCATTCGGCGTTGCTTAATAATGGAATGATTTTAAGAGTTTTGTGGAATGGGCATCTTGGTGGAACTGGCATCTTGCCAGTTTCATGCTTATTTTCGGGCGGGCAGTAGCCCACTCTACTTCTATTCATTCCTTGATTCAGCAACACCCTGCATTCTGCATTCTAAATTCTTAATTCTACATTCTTCTACATTCTTCTACATTCTTCTACATTCTTAATTCTACATTCTTCTACATTCTTAATTCTACATTCTTAATTCTTCATTCTGCATTCTTCATTCTAAATTATTCATTCTTCATTCTCAATTCAACAACATATCAAACACCAAAATAAGCCGGTTCATTCCCCGGCTTCCACTTAATATTGCAACCAATACTAGGCTTTTGCTCAGAATTCACCGGTTGCGA
>NZ_JAAHHW010000136.1 GCF_010692325.1 Moorena sp. SIO3I8
TGGAGCTGGGGTAATCGACAAAAAGAAGGTCGTAAGTCCTTTGTTCAAGAAGTTTCTAATGAAGCAATGGATGATTCTAAAGCTAAGCGCTTGTGGGAATTGAGCGAAAAGTTAGTTGGACTAGGGTAACGTTAAATCATGGTGCGTTACTATAGCATTAAGGAAAGGCAATAGGCAAAAAGCAATAGGCAAAAGTTAATCAACTATATAGGGACTTTTGCTAATCGAAAAACCTTCCTTTGTTTCAATTCCTTTGTAAATGCTATATATGCGTTACTAGTTTTGCCGACTGCTTTAGCATGATTGATACTATTGATTAGGGAGCAAAATGCTCCCACTATCAAATCAATCATGATCTAGCAATTATCAGATTCATGAGGTACACAGGATTTTTGGCTACTCTCCCCTTCCCACACTCTTACCACTACTCCCTGCTCCCTACTCCCTGCTCCCTGCTACCTAAACCCCAAAATTTGGTACCTCACCCAATTGATAAATGCTAGATGAAAGACATTAAACAACTACTCCAAGCTATCTACTCTAAAGACTTGGAAGAGAAAAAAATTTGGTATTCTTCGGTTACAGAGGCTTACGACCAGGCCAGACCACGCTATCCTCAGCAACTGATTAACCGTGCCGTGGAGTTAGCCCAACTTCCTGCCGATGGGATTATTCTTGAAGTGGGATGCGGTCCGGGCACTGCTACGACAGCATTTGCTGACTTGGGTTTCTCGATAGTTGCTATTGAACCTAGTGAGGAATCTTGCCAGCTAGCGCGACATAACTGTAGCCAATATCCAGATGTAGAAATTATCAATAGTACCTTTGAAGAGTGGGAGCTAGAAACTGGTAAATTCCATGCTGTTTTAGCAGCGACTTCTTTTCATTGGGTTTCCCAAGAGATCCGGTATCAAAAAGCAGCTGATGCTCTAAAAGACAATGGGTTTATGATTTTGCTATGGAATACGCCCCCTCAACCGAACCATGAAGTTTGCCAACTGTTGAATCAGGTCTATCAAACTTACGCTCCCTCTCTGAAACCCTGTGAAGAGATAGAAACTCATCAACAGAACCTCAGCAAAATTGCAGAAACTGTTATTAATTCCGGGAAATTCCAAGACTTAGTATCGGAACAGTTAGTGTGTGACGTTACCTATAGTATTGATAATTATCTAGCGCTTTTGAGTACTTTATCACCTTATATAGCTTTAGACCACCAGCAGCGAGAATCTTTGTTTCAAGGGATTAAGGAAATACTAGATCTAGAATTAGGCAGTAGTATTGAAACTTCCTATCTGTCTGTTCTTCAGATTGCTCAAAAAATCTAGTCTAGAGTTTACTGTGACTTTACCTCAGTTTTAATATCAACAATTCCTTTCAAGGTAGTGGTATACAAGTGTGGTATACAAGTAGTGATTTTAGTACCTGAAACCTTGACCATACCATAGCCAAATCACTATATCTTTATCACTCATCGAATTTTAATCAACCCAATCAGGATATTTTTATGTCACAAGATAGTTACCTTGTTGTAGGTGGGGGAAATACAGGTTTAGCAACAGCAGTGCACCTGAGTTCTCAAGGAAATCCAGTTTATCTATTTTCTCGCCGTTACTCTTCAATCAGTCAAACCAAGATTGTTCGTTCAACGGGTATATGTTCACCAGGCAATTATCCAATAGCAGCTTGTGCTAACCAGATTGAGGAAATTGCTGCTGCTAATGAGGGTAAATTGCCCGGGAATATTGTGATCTGCTGTCGGGGTCAGGATATTGAATCTTATGCCAGGATTTTGGGGGCATATATTAACTCTCAAAGCAACATTATGATTATCTGTGCTAGCCGGTTTTCAGGTCGAGTTTTTTGCAAAGTTATACAGAGAGAATTTGGCAGGATTCAAACCCAATTACCTGCAGTTGCAGATGTCAACAATAGTCCCTTTGCTTGCCGAGGAAACGCTGACGACGAAGTGAAGATTAGTAAGTTTAAAAATAAATTCAAGGTTGCTGCCCAGAACTCAGAGATGACAGAGCGCATTGTCGCAGCTTATCAAGGTTCGTTCAAGAGTTTGCGAACTGCTTCTTCCAGTTTAGAAGTTAATTTAGATAAATGTAATGATATCTTTCACGTTCCTTTAATCATAGCTTCCTTAGCAAGGTGGGAGCTGGGAGAAAGTTATAATGTTTACCGAGGGTTCGGTCCTCGTACTGCTAATTTGATTGGTGATTTAGATAGTGAGCGCCTAGCCATAGCTAAGGCTTTAGGGTTTCCTGATCTAAGCGATATGTACGATTATTTTAAAACTGCCTTTGGAACTCCTGGCCCATCTCTTTACGAACACATTCACCAGATCAAAGCACTCGACAATGCTACTATCAGGAATCCCCATCATCGCTATCTATCAGAAGAATTGCCTTTTGGAGCTTTTCCACTACAGGCTTTAGCTCGCTTAACAGGAGTGGATACGCCATGTTTAGATAGTTGTATTACTTTGGGGAGTAAGTTTATCGATGAACCTCTGACGTGGACTGCTCAGTTTCTAGAGTTGGACACTCAATGGCTGAACAGTCAACTAACACATAATTAAAAGCAGGGCAAACGCATCTTGTTGGGTAACCAGGGATAGTTCTCAATAAACCCTGCCTTACCTTGATGCAAAGCGCGAGTGGTTAAGGTGGCTGTGTGGGTCACCTGCCTCCGCACCGCTGTTTGCCCCGTGGAAACTGCGCTGGCTCCCTTCCTTGCTGCATCCCTACTCCCTGCTCCGAAGTTCCGATGATCCGCTGTTCCCTTTGCTATCAATCTTGAAAGTTCTACAAGAACGAGTTGAAAAGTACTGTTTAGACTCTCCTTTCGTATATCTTTACCTCTAAGCCAGTAGAATATTTACACAAAGCAACAACACTATAGTTATCAAGATCGGTACTACCTTTGTAAATAACTTTGAATCCATCCGGTAGAACGCTTAAACTGTTGGCAAGGTTGTCTGTTTCAAGTATTAATGTAGGTAAAGAATTAATTGTTTGATGAGTGTAAAGCTCTAAATGAAAATGAGAAACATCGACGACCTGATGCTCCTCATAATTATCGTGAAGACTATTTCGTAAGGAGATTCCCATATTGCTAAGTATTTCTAGTATTAGTTTAGATGTTGGGAATCTTAAAGCTAATCCCAATAAGTTGGCATTTGTACTTTCTGAAATATTAATCATTGGTAATTTTCCTTTATTTTGGCATCCCTAATAAGTTTAACAATAATTGCCCCTATCAGAGAATTAAAATTATTTAACTCCACCTCATAATAACTGTGGCGCTGCCAGACAACAAAGAATCGTTAACGTTAGAGTTATGTGCAACGATTGATGAGAGATACATCATCACATTAGATCACCTAGCCTCTCTGGACATGCCTACTGTGCCCCCTGGTCTGGTGTTGCGCTCAATGTTGTTTCTCTTGGGTTAATATGGCAAATATTGTTGTTTAATGCCATTGGTGCTAGAGTGGTGAAAGGTTTCTTCCCATACAAAGAATCGCAATGAGCAGCAGCCTGAATATCCAGCTAACTGATAAACTACGCCGCTATGTTGATATGCGGGCAAGCGATAATGATGTCTATGCAACCCCTAGCGAATACATCCGCGATTTGATTCGTCGGGATATGCAGGACTATTTGATTGTGTCCGACATTATCCAAGGGCTAGGGGAAATTAGGAATCAAGAATTTGTCCCGGAATCCATCCTGGATATTTTAGAAGAAGATAATCGGGATTGTGACTAGGAAAAACTATCTCCTCACCCCCACAGCGCGGCGGCACTTACGGGAAGCCAAAGCATGGTCACGGGCCAGATGGGGCAATGAATTAACAAAACAGTATTTTCATGACCTTGAAAAAGCCGCACAGTTTATCGCCCTTAACCATCAAAAAGTTGCGAAACGCCAGGAGCTGACAGGGGATAGCTCTCTGTGTTTATATCCTGTTCGAGAACATTATATTGTCTATGAACCCTTGGGAGAAAAACGGATCGCCATCGCTGCTTTTATCCGTATGGGGAGGGATATTCCGACGCTACTGAGTAAACATGCCGTCACCTTAAAAGAGGAGCTTACCGAACTCCGAAAAAGTAGTTTGAACGAGAATTAATTACTTCTGGCGATAAAAAAAATTTTTTGCTCAAATACATGAACAGGAATTACCAGTACAGATGACTTAATCCAAGCTTTTGTATGGGTATTTTTTGAATTCTAACTTCATCTCATAGATGATCATGTTTATCTTTGTCATCTACGACAAAAGATTGTAGCATAGACTAATCAGAATGTTGTTTGTTGGTGGCGTTTTCATCCCCATGTCTGAAGCCAGGGGCTTTCAACGCCACATTTTCGGAAATCATACCCAAGGAGTATCACTTGTGCAGTCACAATACAACCCCACCGAGATAGAGGAAAAATGGCAACAAATTTGGGAAGAGCAAGGCTTGTACCAAACCCCCACAGAAACTGACAAGCCGAAATTCTATGCTCTGTCCATGTTCCCCTATCCATCGGGTAACCTGCACATGGGTCATGTCCGTAACTATACAATTACTGATGTGATTGCCAGGAAAAGCCGGATGCAAGGCTATCGCGTACTTCACCCTATGGGTTGGGATGCCTTTGGATTACCGGCAGAAAATGCTGCGATCGCTCGCGGGATTCATCCGGCTAAGTGGACATACCAAAATATTGCCCAAATGCGATCGCAATTAAAGCGCCTCGGACTGTCCTATGACTGGGATTGTGAAGTAACCACTTGCTCCCCGGACTATTACAAATGGACTCAGTGGATTTTCTTACAGTTCTTCACAGCTGGACTGGCCTACCAGAAAGAAGCAGCCGTGAACTGGGACCCGGTAGATCAGACCGTGCTAGCCAATGAGCAAGTGGATAGTGAAGGACGTTCCTGGCGTTCTGGAGCCAAGGTGGAACGGAAACTGTTGCGTCAGTGGTTCCTTAAAATTACCGACTATGCTGAAGAATTGCTCAAGGACTTGGATACCTTAACCGGTTGGCCAGAACGGGTGAAGCTGATGCAGGCCAACTGGATTGGTAAATCTGTTGGTGCTTATCTAGAATTTCCGATTGTGGGCTTAGATGACAGCTCAGATGAGGGCTTAGATAACAAAATTGGTGTATTCACCACTCGTCCAGATACAGTTTATGGCGTTACCTATGTGGTGCTAGCACCGGAACATCCCTTGACCGCAAAAGTCACTACCCCTGACCAAAAGGCTGCAGTTGAAGCCTTTATTGAGGAAGTCAGTAACCAAAGTGAACTGGAACGGACAGCAGAAGATAAGCCCAAGCGAGGGATTCCCACTGGTGGTAAAGCCATTAATCCCTTCACTGGGGACGAAATCCCGATCTTGATTGCTGACTATGTGCTGTATGAGTATGGTACTGGCGCGGTGATGGGAGTACCAGCTCATGATACCAGAGACTTTAAGTTTGCCCAGGAAAAGCAATTACCAATCAAAGTGGTGATTGTCCCAACTTCAGATGATGTCGAAACAGTTAATGACACTCCTCTAGAAGCGGCTTACACCGAACCGGGCATTGTCGTGAATTCTGACCAATTCAATGGCATGGATTCCGTCAAGGCCAAGACCGGAATTATTGAGTATGCTGAACAACAGGGCTGGGGCAAAGCCCGAGTGCAGTATCGCCTCCGAGATTGGTTAATCTCTCGCCAGCGTTACTGGGGTGCCCCGATCCCTGTGATTCATTGTCCTAACTGCGGCGCAGTGGCAGTGCCAGACCAAGACCTGCCAGTAGAGTTACCAGAAGATGTGGACTTTAGCGGACGTGGTCTTTCTCCCTTGGCTCAATTAGACAGTTGGGTGAATGTACCTTGTCCCAATTGCGGTACACCAGCGAAACGGGAAACCGATACCATGGATACCTTTATCGATTCCTCCTGGTATTTCTTACGTTATCCCGATGCCAAGAATGACTCCGCTGTGTTTGATTCCAACAAAACCAATGATTGGATGGGAGTGGATCAGTATGTAGGGGGAATCGAACATGCTATTTTGCACTTGCTCTACTCGCGATTCTTTACTAAGGTATTGCGCGATCGCGGTTTACTAAACATTGATGAACCATTCCAACGTCTTCTAACTCAGGGGATGGTGCAGAATACGGCTTACAAAAATACCAAAACCGGGAAATATTTCGCTGTTGTAGATATCGATCCCAATGACCCTAAAGATCCAGACACTGGGGAACCCTTGGCGGTATTCTATGAAAAAATGTCTAAGTCTAAATACAACGGTGTCGCACCAGAAGATGTAGTAGCTAAATACGGTACCGATACCGCTAGGATGTTTATCTTGTTTAAAGCACCACCAGAAAAAGATTTGGAATGGGATGATGCTGATGTAGAAGGGCAATTCCGTTTCCTTAATCGTGTCTGGCGTTTAGTATCGGATTTCGCCGCTAATGGTAGCACTAAATCTAGCCCGTCTAATGGTGATTTAACTAAACCGGAAAAAGACTTACGACGAGCAATTCATATCGCGATTAAAGAGGTCACTGAGGATTTAGAAGGGGAGTATCAATTTAATACGGCGGTTTCTGAATTGATGAAGCTAAGTAATGGGATTACTGATGCTAAGTGTAAAGACTCCCCGGTCTATAAAGAAGGCATTGAAACCTTGATTACATTACTCGCTCCCTTTGCTCCCCATATTGCTGAAGAACTTTGGCATAGTCTGGGTCATAGCTCATCCATACACAATCAACCGTGGCTTGAGTATGATCCTGATGCTTTGGTAGCCGATGAAATTACCTTGGTTATTCAAATCAAAGGCAAAACTCGCGGCACTATTCAAGTTCCCGCTAACTCCGATAAGGCAGCTTTAGAAACCTATGCTCGGGAATCTGAGGTAGCACAGCGATATCTAGAGGGTAAGGAGATTAAGAAAGTAATTGTGGTACCTGGTAAATTGGTAAACTTTGTAGTGGTTTGATCTAAAAAAAGCGAACGCGCCAGGGATAGCTAACGGAGCTATCAGCTCATGCAGTATGTCACAGGCTAGAAGCCTGTGCCACGCAGGGGATAGGTAATGGAGCTATTCCCTATTTCCTATTCCCTGTGCCCAGAGCTATATATTAGGTAAGAAACAATTCATCAGGTTCATTTACCAACAGCTATGTCTGAACAAAACGCACAAGTCTGTCCTATCTGTGGTGTCAAGATCATACCAGGAGGGCAAGTAGAGGATAGAGTCATCTTTAAAGTCGGACCAGTAGGAACAAGAGCTATCCTTTACCAGCGCGTTTGTCAGTATGTTCAGAAACCAGGCTGCATCAATAAGAATCCTTAGCAATTATCAATGGGGTGAGGTAATTCCCCTGGTTTACTGACAAAACTATTCAACAGCGTAGTGGTACGTTTTTTAGAACTGGGGGTGGTACTAGGGCTGCTGCTATAGCTGGGGCTGCATTTCTGGCGCTTCTTCAAATTGTTGTCTGACAGAGTTTAAATCTAGATAGAACAATCGGCATCCATGCTAACCCTATGGATGCCTTTTTATTGGTTTGGTAATTCTGAGGAAGAATTCAGAAGCTTTTCCTGGTTGCACGGTAGAATCAGCACGATTGCTCAGAGAATGCTCTCTGAACTTCTAGTACAGGATGCTTCTATTTCCGATTCTTCTGGAGAAGCTCCCATTTTAGTAATGTGTCTTTGAAATGACTTATGTACCTCAACAAAAGTGGTCGAAATATATGGAATACCATGTTTACTACATACGCTCTCAACGATCGGACTTATTTTTTTCAATAAGCTTGGCTTAAAAGCCGGAAATAAATGATGCTCTATGTGGTAGTTAAAGTAGCCATAATGAAATTCTACGAATGACAAGAGCCAATTAGTTGGATACCAATTGCCGGATGTTTTTACTTGAATTTCAGCCCATGAAAATTTATTATGAGAAGGGTTGATATTTTTAGTTAAGGCCAATACATTGTGATTTTCTTCGTGATCATTATATAATAAAATGAAAGCTGAATATGAGCAAGATATTGAGTATACACAAAAAATTAAAAAGGCATTCCAAAAACCATGTAAATACCCGCAATAAATGACAAGTGTTAACAAAACTACTCTTGCTAAAATATGTGCAACCATCTCGTATTTATGACGAACAAACTCTCTATTTAAGATTAACCAAATAGTACTCATAGGCATAGTACGAAAATGGTAGGTTAATATTCCTATCCAAAAATAAATTCGCTGATATTTATGATGTGGCTTACGCTCCATATATTTATGGATACGTATTGGAGCATATTGATTTGTTTGATAATCTATAGACGAATGGGGTTGATTATGATGGGTTTGATGAATAATTTGCCACTCCAACCATGATAATCCACATAAGTCAAAGAAATGTGCTGCGAAAAAGTCTAACAATTTATTTTTTGTGAAGCCAAAATGGGTGACCATATGGGACATGTTTGTGGATGCACAAACCATATGAAACCCTAACAATACGGCTGAAAATATTGAGAAATTTATCCAGGTCAGATATGACAGCAAGATAAATATTATTGAATAATAAAGGAAGTACATTATTCCTTCAAATGCAGTGTAATGTATTGATTCATTGTTTTCTACTAAATATTCTTTGACTTTAGATTTTAGCTCCAACCAAAAATCATCATCCCCCGTTTTTTTGTAAACTAATCTATCTAAGTATCTATCGATATTATCTTTGTACAAATAATCTTGAGTTACATCAAGATAACCCACTAGTTTTATGCTATTTTTTTGCAAAAAATGCTCACTTTTGATTTGTTCTTCTACATTGGTACGTATGTGTGATGATGAAAATAAACCACTACAATCTGTTCCTAAATTTCCTCTAAATGTATCTCCAAATGGGTGTTTATGAATGAAGTCTGTAATATCATATACAAGTCCATTGATTGAAACCCAGGCATCCGAGTAAGTGGAATGCTTTTTTAATTCCTCGTAACTAATACATCTATTTATAGCCAATGATTTATCTGTTTCTGTGGCTTTAATCATGTCAGTATCGTTTCTTATGTTTTTGTTTACTCAAATTAGGTAACTGCCCAGATAGGGGTTCTAGACAAAGACAAAAGGATGACCACTCAAAACCTGAGTAAGAACATCAAGAAGATTGAGGTTCGGTTTTCTAGCACAAGAGACGAAACGAACGGATATCGGCATGGGTAATCGCACTTTCGTGAGGATCGAAAACTACCAGAAATCTTCTGCTTGCACTTCATCATGCGCAGGTCACCTTCAGCACGGGTTTTAGTAAACGGCACTAGAGGTTCCTGAAGGAAGAGTAACACATCGCAGGCGTAATCTCTCAGTCGCAACAGCAGATTATGACCAACTCGGCGTTTGATCCTTCCTCTATCTGGGCAGTTACAAAATTACCACAAAAACCGAGTTGTTGTAACCAGAATGGAAAAAATTTGCTACCTAGGGTTTGCTGAAAAAAGCTGAAACCTTTAGATTCAAAGGCTTTAACCTGGCTTGAAAGTCTCTGGTGATGCTCTGGAATCTGCTATAATCCTAAAATCCTTGCAGTGGCGAGGTCTGTAGTACAAATGTACCATAAAGTTGAGCAACCCCCAACACCACCGGAAAACTTCGAGCTACCCTGCCTCGGAAAACTATCCCCAGACAATCGTTGGGTAATCATGGCCAACTTAATCCCCTGGTCAGAATTTGAACCAGAATATGCTCAAAACTTCGGGTGCATCTCATATTTTATTTGTAAAAAAGAAGGGAAGTGTCGGAAGTTTCCGAAGTGTCCGAAGTTTGGGGAGGGTGAGCAGTTTGGGCAGTGTGGGAATTGTATTATAATTTTTGTCTAATTGCATGCATTGAGATGCACCCAAAACTTGATCAGGTGCGCTTGACCTTGGCGAATTAAATTCGCCACGGGTCGCACCTCAGGGGCTGGTTGACTGACAAAAATGCTTACCTCTTTTATTCAAAAGCTGTTCGCGCACCGTAGGCATAGCGGATAAGAACCTAAAGTAGCACCATCTGTAGCCCATTAGCTGATACGCGACACGCTGAATGCTGTTCGCGTAGCGTGCGCGTAGCGCTTAAGCTGAATGCTAATTCACTTTGGCAGTCCCTAATTTACCTAGGAAGCTGTGCATCAGTAAGGTTAGCATTATCAAGGTTAGCGTTAGTCAAATCAGCGTTAATGAAATTAGCGTTAGTGAGGTTAGCCCCACTCAAATCAGCACCATTGAGGTTGGCATTCAGAAAGGTGGTGTTACTGAGGTCAGCACCCCTAAAGGAGCTACCACTCAGGTCAGCACTGATGAAATTTGCCCACACTACGCTAGCACCACTGAAGTCGGCGCGACTCATGTTGGCCCCTGTGGCGTAGGCTGAATCTAAGTTGGCATTGCGGAAGGTTGCCCCTGTGCCATTCATAACTCTCATTGCTGCACTTTCGAGCATGGCATCAGAAAGGTTAGCGCCACTAAGATTTGCTCCCTGGAGGTTAGCATATCTCAGGTCTGCTTCCCTCAAATCAGCTCTGGCTAGGTTAGAATTTACCAGGTCACAGCTTCGACATTCCTTAGTTTGCAGCAGTTGTAGATAGTGCTCGCGCACTTCAGCATTGATAGGAGCGATTAACCCTAAGGAGGCTAGCAGTACACTAATTCCTAAGATTCTGAACTTCATAATTTCTGGCCAAATCTTGTTTTGCCTGTATTATGGCAGTGAAGTTCAAGAAATACCCAATATTTCTACCGTGATTGCTAATTACTACTGTGCGATCGCATTGATAAACTAACGCGCTTCAGTTTTTCATTTACTTCCATTACCCGCACCTTCACCACCTGTCCCACTTTGACTATCTGTTTGGGATCCTCTACAAACCGGTCAGCTAGTTGGGAGATATGCACTAACCCATCTTGATGCACGCCGATATCTACGAATGCTCCAAAGTTTACCACATTGGTGACAATTCCTTCTAATTCCATTCCAGGACTTAGGTCTTTGAGCTCATTTACTCCTTCTTTGAAGGTGGCGTACTTAAACTCAGCCCTGGGGTCTCGTCCTGGCTTTTCCAATTCCTGGATAATATCCTCTAGGGTTGGTAAGCCTATGGTATCTGTGACGTAACGGTTCAAATCTACTGACTTGAACCGTTCTGATCCTTGTTTAATCTTGGCTAGAGGTAACTGCAAATCCGATGCGATCGCTTTCACTACGGAATAACTCTCTGGATGCACAGCTGTGTTATCCAAGGGATTATCCCCGTTGCGAATCCTTAGGAATCCTGCTGACTGCTCGAAGGCTTTTGGCCCTAACTTTGGTACTTTAAGGATTTCCCGACGGTTCTTGAATGCACCTTGCTGATTGCGATAGGTCACAATATTATTAGCAATGGTCGGGGTAATCCCAGATACAAAGGTTAGCAGTTGAGCGGAAGCAGTATTTAAATCTACTCCTACATAGTTTACACAACTTTCCACCGTTTCATCAAGTTTCTTCTTGAGCAATTTCTGATCAACATCGTGTTGGTACTGTCCCACACCAATGGATTTAGGGTCAATTTTGACCAACTCAGCTAAGGGGTCTTGTAAGCGTCTGCCAATACTAATCGCTCCTCTGACTGTGACATCTAAATCCGGAAACTCCTCTCGTGCTACCTCACTGGCGGAATAAATCGATGCCCCAGATTCATTCACCATTACTTTAATTGGTTTGCGCTCCATGGTTTTGAGGACTTCCGAGATAAACTCGTCTGTCTCACGAGAGGCTGTACCGTTACCAATGGCAATTAGCTCGATCTGGTAGGTTTCGATTAAATTCTTAATGGTTTTGGCAGCTTGTTCGCGCTTTTGGCTGCCTTGATGGGGAAACACTGGCTGGTATGTGATGTATTTAGCTGTCTCATCCAGGATAGCCACTTTACAACCAGTGCGGAAGCCTGGGTCTATGGCTAAGGTTGGTTTCATTCCTGCTGGAGCAGATAACAACAGTTCTCGGAGATTGGCTTCAAAGGTTTTAATGGACTCTGCATCAGCATAGGTTTTGCGATCGGCGCGTACTTCCGTAGTTAGGGAGGTTTTCATGAGCCGATTAAACCCATCTTTGAGCATGGTCTGGTAAAACTCTCGCAGTAGGGTAGCTTTGGTGTGGATTTCCTCAGAATCTAGGTAGGACATAACATAGTCTTCATCAAAAGAGAGTTCCAGCTTTATTACTCCCTCAGCCTCACCCCTGAGCAGGGCTAACATATTGTGTGGCGCTACAGATTTAACTGGGATTTGGAACTCCCGGTACATTTCAAACTTAGTGGTACCTTCGGGATAATCCTTTTTAATCCGAGACACGAATACTCCCGATTTCAGGAAATAATCCCGCAAGTACGCTCGTAAGTGGGCTTTTTCAGCTACAGCTTCCGCTAAAATATCTGAGGCACCTTGAAGAACGTCCTCTACCGTATTGAGCTTATGGTCTGGGGAAATGTATTTAGCGGCTTCTTCAGATAAGGATACTGATTTAACTTCCGGAGTGTTCATCGACCCAATCCAGTCCGCTAAGGGTTCAAGTCCTTTCTCCCTCGCCATGGTTGCCCGAGTGCGTCGTTTCGGTTTGTAGGGCAGGTAGAGGTCTTCCAATTCAGTCTTTTGCTGGCAAGCTTCGATCTTAGCCTTTAGTTCATCGGTGAGCTTACCAGCAGATGCGATCGCATTCAGGATTACTGACTTCCGTTGCTCAAGTTCCGTCAGATAAGTATGGCGCTCAGCTATAGTGCGTAGTTGAACTTCATCGAGAGAACCAGTCAGCTCTTTACGGTAGCGAGCTATAAACGGAATAGTTGCCCCTTCAGCCAGTAAAGACAGGGCATTCTCGATCTGAGTGGCGCTTAACGACAGTTCTTGGGCTAATATTTGAGGAATAGTGGTCATGTTACCAGGAAAAGCGGACATTAAACGGGATTTTAAATAAATTTAAATTAGCAAATTGAGAACGGTATAACCATTAACAATTAACTATTAACACTTCCATTCACAAGTAACAATTATGGTTTCTAGCTCTGAAGTGATCAAACCTACCCTAAGCCCAGGTAGTCTCCGTCGAGTCCATCATATTGCTCTGAATGTGAAGGATATCCAAGCATCGCGCCACTTTTATGGTACAGTATTAGGTTGACATGAACTAACTGGAGAATAAGTGCCCAGTACCTTGCGATCGCTAGTCGAAGCCGGAAAAGTCACTAACTTCGTTACCCCAGATGGCATTGTTGTGGATTTGTTTTCCGAGCCAGACCTATCACCACCCGATCCAGACCCCCATCGTGGCTTTACTCGGGTGAATCATCTCGCCTTTGATATCGATCCTCAGTTATTTGACCAAGCCGTAGAGGTGCTAAAACAAAATCAAATTCCGATCGATCATGGTCCAGTAACTCGTCCTACCGGCAGAGGTATCTATTTTTATGACCCCGATGGATTTATGGTTGAAATTCGCTGCGATGCGATTGAATGAGACTTGGCTGAAGTTGTGAAGAATCGGGAATCGGGAATCGGGAATCGGGAATCGGGAATTGGGAATCGGGAATCGGGAATCGGGAATCGGGAATCGGAAAGAAGAATTAAGGCAAATAACCTTAGTTTGACATAACCAACTTGATCCACGAGTTAGGAGACAGTAGTCAGGATTTATAATTCAAAATAAGTTAAAGTTATGTTCTTGGAATAAACAAAATTTAAATTATATTTTAAACCAAAAACTAACTAAAATCACTTATTTATATTCCCTGCTCCCTGCTCCCTATTCTTAACTCATTTGATAGCCTTGGGGATTCCTAATCCCGACTCCCGACTCCCGACTCCCGACTCCCTATTATATCCTGCAATATCTACGTTAAAGACCGCTGCTTTTTTTCAAAATACTGTTGATGATAGTCATCAGCTAAATAATAATCGGAAGCTGGCTTAATTTCTGTGACAATATCCTTATCAAACTTACCAGAAACTTGCAGCTTTTGTTTTGACAGTCTTGCCAGCACTTCTTGTTCCTGATTGTGGAAAAATATCACCGATCGATACTGTTCTCCTCGATCAGGACCTTGACGGTTCAATGTAGTAGGATCATGGATAGACCAAAATACTTCAAGTAATTGTTCATAGCTGACTTTTTCCGGGTCATACTCCACCTGTGCCACTTCCGCGTGACCCGTTATTCTTGATAATACATCTAGATAACATGGGTTAGGAAAATGTCCGCCCATATAACCAACAGAGGTTGATACTACTCCCTTCACTTTCCGAAATGCTGCTTCTACTCCCCAGAAACAACCACCACCAAATGTCGCTTTTTCCATCGTTTTTATTCAATAATTGCTCAGGATTTATTCATTATATAGTAGTTATCATTTTTTGAGGGAGTAGGGAGTAGGGAGTAGGGAGTAGGGAATCGGGAATCGGGAATCGGGAATCGGAATCCCCCCTAACCCCCCTTAATAAGGGGGGAAGGGAATCGGGAATCGGGAATCGGGAATCGGTAAAAAATAATGTGTATATTATTATGATATAAACTGATAGCTGATGATAGCTGACATTTTTAACTCTAAACTATAAACCCTATCGTATTTTTTTCATTTGTAACAAAATGTTTTATGTTTAAAAATAGCATTGACTTTTTACGATATATTAGTAATAATAAAAATGTCTGATATTTCGATAATATTTCTGGACAAAAAGCCGCGCTTCCAAGTTGACAGACAAAGCGCGGCTTTATCCCCAGTCACAAGCTATGTGTGAGGTAATTCTATGATGCCAAAAAAACGGTCAGTAGATCATCTGGTTTACTGTCAGCGAGCCCTAGACCGGCTTGCCCAAATTGCTGAGAGCCAATCTAGACGGGAAGATTCCTATCTTTCTGCCATCACTGAGCGAGAGGAAATCTTGATTAACCTATACAGCAACTGCCGACTGTCCATGACACCCCAGGCGTTTTACCGCAAATGGCCAGTCAATCAAGCAGATATCGGTAACATCTGCTGCCGCTCAACTTACGCTGTAAATACCTGGCTGGCTCAAGGTGCTCGCTATAAAACTCCTAGTGCCGATTCTTTATACCATCTGGCTTTAATGGATTTCGTCTTAGAGAATTTCGAGGCAATTCCAAAGGAGTTATTGAATCGACTCTGCTCTAGGGTTGTTCGGTAAAGGGGTGTTGTCTGTTATAATTAATAATTTAGAATTTAGAATGGTAAATTCCAAATTAGACCTCTTGCATAAGTCTCATAAACCGTGGGTGTTGACAAGGCAAAAGTCAAAAGGCAAAAGGGATAGATTTTGATTTCTATAGATTCTAAATTCTTAATTTTACATTCTAAATTCTAGATTCGCGGATTCTACAGGACTTACGCATTTGCCCCCTAAATCCCCCAATTCTGGGGGACTTTGACATTATTACCCCCCAATTTTGATACCCCTGGCCAAATTAATATTTGTTTACACATAGGTCAACTGGTCGGAGCAAGAGCAGCAAAACGAGAACATCGGGTAGCGGCAAATGGGACTCCTCAGTTTGATAACTAATACAATTGTTTCAACTTATAGTCCCATACCAACTACGAACAAAGGATATTTTCCACATCTGCTCATCCTTTTGTAAACAAATATTAATTTCGCCAGCCGTATCAATACTGGGGGGAAGAGCATCGATAGCTATTAACATCCGAGTCAATCCTTCCTCAACTCTGGTAACTCTATTGACAACCTCTTCCATGGTCTGAATTCTCTGTTGATGGTCATTAGTAAGAGCTTCTACAGAACGGGCTAATGACTCCACCACTGCTTCAATCCGGTCTAATCTATCGTTATTGTTACTCACTGCTATAGGATTTCTAAATAGCTCATGAACACCAATACTAATTTAGTATAGCATTTATTGTAGGAATTATAAAAAATTATTCCCGTTTTTTACATTAACCAAAATCCATTTATACTTGATTAAGTCTTGCCTGTTCCCTGTTGCTTGTTGCCTTTACCTAAGAGATTTTGTTCACAACTTAAATACAAATGCTACAGCACTCGAAGTCAAGATTAAGAAATACGGCGGTTTGCATAACTATCAGGTAGACAGGATTGTTTTCCCACTTCCGACTTCCCTCTTATCTCTTCCCTGTTCCCTGTTCCCTGTTCCCTGTTCCCTAAAATCCAGAAATTTGTACCTAACTGAATTGCAAACCGCTGTATTTGTGTTCCCTACTCCCTACTCCCTACTCCCTACTCCCTACTCCCTACTCCCTACTCCCTTTCCTAATACCTTACTCACAAATCAGTTTTTTCCTACTGATAAGTAATTGAGGCTAAACCTTTTGTTTAGATGGGGAAGGTTTCAGCTTACGTTTGATGGTTGAAGCTAAGCCGAGAGTGGCAATGGTAAAGATACTTATACTATGAGTGGGTTCAGGGACAATCACCGGTTTCGCAGAAAAACTAATGGGTAACTCACTATCTTCCGGTCCTAAATTTTGAAAACCAGTGATAAATGGCGGTGCCGAAAAAACTTCAAAAAAACTAGGGGGCTGCAAAAAACTAGCGAAAAAGACATTAACAAAGTTTCCAGCTGAGGTGGAAAACCCAAAGCCGTCAGTTGTTAACTGATTAGCATCAAGACTAATTAAATTGTCAACTTCGAAAGGTTCGTTTCCCGGTGTAGAAGTACCAGTAGGTTGCAAACCAGTAATTGTTTCGCTGTTGCGCGTGCCAGTAATTTCAGAAATCAAGAAAAAACCCAAATCATCAGGAGTATCATTAGTAGTGAAAGTACCACTGGCTTCGATACCAGGAGCAGAATAACTCCAGTTCCAATTTAAAGCTGAAGCTGCCTGGGGTGCCACCAAAACTAATCCAGAGGTAGCAATCAGGAGTGTAGTAGATAGCAGAGTTAGATTTTTCATCGCAAATTTAGGGTTGAACAAAACTATACCAAAGGGAACAGGGAACAGGGAACAGGGAACAGGGAGTAGGGAGTAGGGAGTAGGGAGTAGGGAGTAGGGAAGAGGGAACAAAAATTATCACAATTCCTACACGGATTGGTATATAAGTTATGAGGTACGCTTTTCAACCTCAAAGTCCCCCTTATTAAGGGCAGGGCTGTTTCATTCTCATGAATAA
>NZ_JAAHHW010000137.1 GCF_010692325.1 Moorena sp. SIO3I8
CAGCCCAGGTGGGGTCGCAATTTGGCTCGAAGTTGGTTAATCTGTTCCATGAGGGTTTGTGGTCTTTGTGGTAATTTCCATCAAACCCTCTCCCTGGCACTTTTTGCAACTTTTGTCCTGTACTGAGGCTTGAATTAACTGCTCATCAAATTTCACCCCAGCCAACAGTTGCACGCAAGCAGATAGGTTACGCTGCTGTTGTCTATCTTCAATTCCGATCGATTTTGGCTGCTACCTGAGATAGCAAGGTTTCTGGGACTTCTGCTTGTGCTAACACAGCCAAGGGTAGTAATCCCGGCGTTGTTAGTAATGGTTGTGGATCACATTCCCAAATCCGAATCACCCGGTAGCGGAAGGATAGGTTCCTCTCGGTAAATTGATTCTCAAATACTCCCGCTAATCGGGTTGGTTTCAGGAAAATTATTACCTGCTCAATGTCTTGATGCAGTCGCTCATGGGGGAAACCCCCAAGACCGCGCTGCATCGCTATCACAGCGATACTGCCGATACAACCTTACCCAATAATCCAGCATCCGCAGGGGTAACGGAGGTTCAGATTGGGGTAAGGTTTGAAATTCCAGATGCAAAATAGCATCAGCAACTCGCACAAAAAACAAGGCATCTGCTCGAATTGGCTCTGTGCTCAATTCAGTGTTTAAAATTTCGATATCTTCTGCTGGTTGCTGGTTGAATAACCAACGGGTAAAGGCTTGGGGATATTTTTCAACTAGATATTTTAGGGTACTATCGTAAGTCATTCCATTAGGAAAAGTATGACCAAGTCAGTATATAGCATTTCTAGCTAATTAATGAACAATATTGCTGATTTACCGTAACATCAAAAACTATTATGATATCTCTTATTCTGTTCCCTGTTCCCTTTTTAGATCGCGCAAATTTGCCAGATTTTTACGAAAGGTTACAGTGTTAGGATGATTTGACCCTAACTTCTTTTCTGCAATCTCCAATGCCTCGACAAAGAGGGGTTCCGCTTCATGGTACCGCCCCTGACAATGGTAGAGTAATGCCAGGTTGTTGAGACTAATGGCGACATCGGGATGGTCTTGACCCAGCAGCTGCTTTCTCATTTCCAATGCCTGGATAAACAGAGGTTCGGCGTGATCATACTTCCCCTGAGTAGAATATAGTCCAGCTAGGTTGTTGAGACTTAGAGCCACAGAGGTATGGTTCTCACCCAGCAGCTGCTTTTGTATCTTCAATGCCTGGACAAAGAGGGGTTTTGCATCATGGTACCGCCCCTGATTATGGTATAGTGACCCGAGGTTGTTAAGACTTAGGGCTACATCGAGATGCTCCTCACCCAGCAGCTTCTTTTTCATCTCCAATGCCTGGACATAGAGGGGTTCTGCATCATGGTACCGCCCCATTGACCTATAGAGTTCAGCCAGGTTATTGAGAATTAGAGCCACAGAGATATGGTTCTCACCCAGCAGCTGCTTTTGTATCTTCAATGCCTGGACAAAGAGGGGTTTTGCATCATGGTACCGCCCCATTGAACTGTGGATTTCTGCCAGGTTGTTAAGACTTAGGGCTACATCGAGATGCTCCTCACCCAGCAGCTTCTTTTTCATCTCCAATGCCTGCATATATAGTGGTTCTGCCTGATGGTAACGCCCCTGAGATCGGTAGAGTGTTGCCAGGTTGTTGAGACTGGTTGCTACATCGGGATGATTCTCACCCAGGCGGCTTATCGTTATCTCTAAACATTGCTTACACCATGCTTCAGCCTCGTCATAGGTACCTTGACCTTCATATAATCTTCTTAAGCCAACAAAAGGCCATATTAAATCTTCATCCCTGAGCCAGTCAGTTAGGACTGTGGCAGCTTCGGCTAAATGAGGGATGGCGGAGCTAACTGCTGCAATCTGATCGCGAGTTGGTGTAAAAGGAATTTCTTTTGCCACAGCCACAATTGTTTGACAAAAGCTTTCCTTATAGGAATCGGCCTCTGGTAATTGAGCCAGCTTGGTCAGGAAAAATTATCGAATTAGTGGATGGAGTTGATAGGTTTGCTGTTCAGTCAGTTGCAACAGATTACGATTGATCAAAGAGCGATTGGCCGTAGGCCACGCTACGCGATCGCGTAATTCTTCCAAGTCTTCTTGTGCTTCTTCCCAGTCATCCTCATCTTCAGTTTCGATAACAAACTTCTCTACCAGTGACCACTCAAAAGGAGCTTGAGCAAACAGACTCAGACGACATCCCAACTGCTGGGCTTCTGGACAATCTTTCAAATCTTCCCAAGATAACTCAAAGGCTGCTGCTACTCCCAACTGGGCTGTCATTTCCCCTTCTTCTGTGGGATCAAGTAATGCCTTAGCTGCTAATTTCTTTTTCTCTAAACGTTTCTGAACTTTAGCAATGGTTAAGGTCGGATGTAGATCTAAATATCGTCCCACTAACTCCAAACCCAAAGGCAAATACCCCAACCATTTACATAACGCTTCTGCTTCGTTTAGTTCCTTGTCAATGCGCTCTTTTCCAACAAGCTTACGTAATAACTCTAATGCTGCTTCTCGGGATAGTACATCCAAGTCAATTCGTCGGTAAGAAGCCCCTGGACGCTGACGACTGGTGACCAGTACTTTGAACCGGGAGTCAGCTGGAGGCAAATAGGGTTTAATTCTGTGTTGGTAGTCATTGCTGAAAGAAGCGACATCATCCAGCACGATCAATACTGTTCCTTCTGGCCAATGTCTCCAGCAGTATCTTACCTGCTCGTTGAACTCTAGTTCATCTGGAATAGTTAATCCTAATTCCGTACGCCCAAAACTAACAATTTGATTCCCCAGATCTAGCCCGCGCACTGGAAACCAGCACCTACCACCAGGGTAGTTATCCTGATAACTTAGAGCATATTGTAGAGCTAATTCGGTTTTGCCCACACCGCCCATTCCGGCAATGGCACAAATTGCTAATCGATCGGTCTGTTGAAGTTCCTGATGGAGCTGCTCAAGTTGATCGTCTCTACCCACAAAGTAGGGAGTGCCACGATTAGCAATGTTAGTGGGAGAATTTAATTTTTTTTTTCTTCCCGGTGCCATCGGTATAGTTAACTTTGCCAGAATTTCAAACGCAAAAGCACTGGCATTCCGTGCAGCTATTTCTTGCCAACCAGCAGCATCGGCTTCACCCTTGCTATCGATTAAATCAGAAATACCACGAATAATCAGTGCCGATACCTGGTGATTAGCATGAGCAGCTTGAAGCAAACCACTTCCTTCCATTTCCACTGCTACTGCATCACCATAGTTCTTCTGCAATAACTTAAAAGTACTGGAGTTCTTTGAAGCAACTACTTTTTCCCCAGCGGCGATCGGTGCGACTAAAACCCTAGGGGAGTCAACCGTAGAGTCAACAGATGTTAGTCTTTCTAACCAATCTGATTTTTTGGCTTCTGCTCTCGCTCGTTGAATCAGCTTATAGGATGCTTCTCCTACATCTGGTCTAGGTTCAAATTCTAGTGTGATTTTGCCAGATTCATAACCATATACTTTGGTAGCAGCTACCACATCACCGAGTTTGACATCTTTAATGCCTCCAGCTACTCCTACAAACAGAACAACATCAGGATCGAAGTAAGCGATCGCTCTTTCTGTTTCCATTGCTGCTCTGGTATTTCCTGGACCAATCTCAACAATTCCTACTTCCCAGGACTTACCATTATCTGAAAACTGTCCTAGTTCATAAACTGTCCCTTGTTCATGTTCTTCCTCTTGAAGATTGCTCAAATGAGCCTTAACAGCAATGTATTCAACAGGAATAGCGGTTAATATAACTGCCCGGTTCATAAATCTTTGCTAGTTAACGTCAGTCAGATGTAAGCAACTAATCATTACCTGGCTTTGATCTCAGGTTTTGTCCAAACTTGTTGAATCAGTTAAAAAATATAGTTAACTATATTGTATTATTTTTATGTCCATAAAATTCAATCTTGATTTAGTCTAACAAAAAAAATACAGGGAGTCGGGTAAAAAAATATCATAATTCATTTTATATACCTAAAACAACTTATCGGATATAGTTGATTTTTTTATTTCCTGTTTCCAAGGCTATCAGTAAATTAAATCCACAAAAAAAAAGGAACGCTAACATTTTTAATATGTATCCCGTTTGCGATTATAACTTCTACTTGGTGGTGCGTTACGGGGCGGGTTATCCCAATAGTAGCTACAAAGTTAAAAGGCGAGCCAGCCCCTAACGCACCCTACGCACTAAATTCTTAATTCTACATTCTTAATTCTACATTTTATTCGAATTACTCCTCAAAAAAAAATTCTAAAAACCCTTGACAAAATATTTATAATCGTTATGATTATAGTTGTAAACTTCAAAAGCAATTTTGAACTATGCCTGACAACTTTCGCCCAGATCCACAAAACAATCCTGAGGATATCACTCCTAGTAATACTCCTCAGGAACCTTCCCAAAAAAAATACCCCATTAAGCACATTTTGAAGGGGTCTCGCCGGGCAATAAACAACACCATGCATACCCTTTATGCACGGGGTTACGCCGAAATCTCCGAGTGGAGCCCCCTTCAGCCGACTGGAATTCCTGGCGAATTCATCACCATGATGACCAAGTATTTAAATTTGGGTTAAACTATTAAATTATAGGGGGGGGTAACCCCCCTGGCCAAAGTATCAGGTTTGTTCACGTAGCGTGACCTTTGGTCAATCCTATGGGATCATTTCTGGATTGGTTTAGAAAGTTGAGGCATAACTAAAAAATCCTAGCCGTGGAAGGTTTTCTGCGGCTATTTTTTTTTGGTTTAAGGTTAGAAGGTTAGAAGGTTGAAGGTTAGAAGGTTTAAGGTTAGAAGGTTTAAGGTTATTAAAGGTTGAAGGTTAGAAGGTTTAAGGTTAGAAGGTTTAAGGTTATTAAAGGTTGAAGGTTAGAAGGTTTAAGGTTAAAGGTTATGATATCGAAATTAGCGTTAATAACAATATCTGGTATTTCTCCATTTTTCCATTTCCCGATTTTCCCACACTTCCCTCTGTTTGCCTTTCTCTGGTGGGATTAGTGAGAGTATTGAATACGTACGAAATAAGTACTAGTTGATAAACAACTGTCTTGATCGAGTCACTGATATCATCTAAAGAATGAAGAATGTAGAATGTAGAATGTAGAATGTAGAATGTAGAATGTAGAATGTAGAATGTAGAATGTAGAATGTAGAATGTAGAATGTAGAATGTAGAAGGAACTCAATTCTCAATTCTCAATTCTCAATTCTCAATTCTCAATTCTCAATTCTCAATTCTTAATTCTCAATTCTCAATTCTCAATTCTCAATTCTTAATTCTTCATTCTCAATTCTTAATTCTCAATTCTACCAGACCCTACCTGAGTTTATGGGTTGACTTAGGGTTTCAGCCTGAGAGGGAGTAGTTGATTTTAAAACTGCGATCGCTTTTCCGTATTGAGGATCCTTGCTAGTGCCACGCCATCCCGGTTGACGAGATAGCTGTTGCCGTTGCTCAAGGGTCAACTCTTGGCGAATATCGGGCACAATTCCTTTTAAACTAATATCTTCACCACTGGGTAGGTAGTAACGAGAGACAGTCACCGTTAAACCTGAACCATCGGATAAGGCATGGACAGACTGGACAGCGGCTTTACCAAAGGTCCGAGAACCGATAACAGTAGCGCGTTTGTTATCTTTGAGAGCACCAGTTAGAATCTCACTAGCACTAGCCGAGTTACCATCCACTAGAATCGCTAAGGGCAGATTGGTCAAGGCCGTTCGATTAGCGGTGTATGCCTGTTTACCACCGATCCGGTCTATAGTGCTAACAATTTCTCCCTCTTGCATCCACATCCGGGCAATTTCAATACTCGAAAAAAGCAATCCGCCTGGATTTCCCCGCAGATCTAGGACATAAGCATTCACCTTCTGCTGATTTAGGTTCCTAATTGCCCGTTGCATTTGTTCAGCTGCATGGGAACTAAATTCATTTAAGCTAATATAACCCACTCGCAGATTCCCTTCTTGCTTGACGCTGTAACGAACAGAGGGGATTTCTATCTGAGCTCGGGTTAGTTGTATCTCAAAGATTCCCTGTCCTGGTCGAGCAATCCGCAAAGTCACTGATGTTCCCACTTTACCCCGGATTAGTCCCGACGCATCTTCGAGACTTAACCCTTTCGTAGATTTGCTATCTACAGCTAAAATCCTATCCCCAGCTTTAATACCTGCCTTAAACGCTGGGGAATTTTCAATCGGTTCAATGATTAACGGGGTCTCCGTCTGCTTTTCTATTTCCATGCGAATACCCACACCAGACAGTTCACCAACAGTTTGGTTTGTCAAGGCTTGGAACTTTTCTGGCTCTAAAAAGCGGGTGTAGGGGTCTTCTAAGGTTTTTAGGGCTTTCCGAATCGCTTTATAGGCTTCTTCCTTTGAAGCGTAGCTTCTGCTGAGGAGTTCGTGCCTAGTCGCTTGCCAGTCAACTTGGTTAAAGGTGTTATCGACATATTCCCGATTTACAGTTTGCCAAACTTCATCAACAATTGTTTTGGGGCTATCCTGAAATGCTACAACCACAGAGCTACCATTAATCGGTGTTGCCCAAGACCAAACTGCTGTGGTTGCGATCGCTCCAGTGAAAAGAACACGTTTGAGTCGGGGGAAGTTTTTCAGGGATTGTCTCATGGATATAAGGCGGCAAACTACTTAATTACTATTTAGTGTTTTATAAATTCAACCATTATTGAGGTTTTTGTTAACCAGCTCTAGGATTGCCCATGGCTATGAGCTACTGAGACTACCTAGGTATTACTACTAATCCTACTGATGATAATAACGAAAAAAAATTATTTTATAGTTTTAGTTTCTGATCTGATATACTAAAGGAATATTCGTCTGTCGGCTAATACCGCGAACTTACTCACCAAGTTTTACTCACCAAGTTTCACTCACCAAGTTTCACTCACCAAGTTTCACTCACTAAGTTTCACTCACCAAGTTTCACTCACCAAGTTTTATTCACTAAGTTACTCTAGAGGCTATAGTTTTTAATATACGATTTAATAATATAATTTTAATATACTGAAATCCAGCAACTATAGCAGACTGCCGTTGTGCCAGTTCCAGAACTGAACTGCTGTGGGGACACAGACTGCCATCGCGGCAGCAAAATATTCACTGATTTAGAGCCCAGCTCAGGTTCCCCGATCAGGAGTCAAGCGCACCGAGGGAGTCGCGAGTCGGGATGCAGCGCAGACCTAAGGGGGTTAATCCCATTAGCGGCTGCATCACTATTGCCTATTGCTAGCATGCCTATTGTCTTGAAAGGATAAGCAATATTGCTCAAAGGTTACTGAAAATTACTCTATCTTTTAAGCAGTAAGCTATAAGCCATTCCCGTAGCGTGGCCAAAAGACCAAGGCGAATGGCCAACTGCTGAGTGCTGAGTGCTGAGTGCTGAGTATCTGTCTAACCACCAGCAACAGCTGTGACAATACTCACTTCATCCCCATTGTTGAGTTTTGTTTCTGTATTGTCCAACAAGCGGATATCTTCCCCGTTCACGTAGAGATTCAAAAATCGACGGGGTTTACCCTGCTCATCGCACAGTCGTTGTTTAATGCCAGGACAATTACTTTCCAGGGATTCGATCAGTTCAGAAACATTCGTTCCCTCGCATTCTACTGTTGCTTGCTCTTGGGTATATTTTTGTAAAGGAGTAGGAATTAAAACTTTTACAGCCATAATCAATATCTTGCTTTGAATTCTCAATTTTGAAGGTTGAATGGTAAGCCATCAGCTATCAGCAATCAGCTATCAGCTATCAGTTATCAGCTATCAGTTATCAGCTTATGGGTTATCACAGGCTAGAAGCCTGTGCCACGCTACTAGATCGATGCTTTTGAATAAAATCAGATGATAGCTGACTGCTGATTGCTGACTGCTGACTGCTGACTGCTGATTGCTGACTGCTGACTGCTTAAACTAAAACTTGCTGCCATTCCAGACGGTCTAGGGTGTTAGCCCGCTCTAATGCTTGCTCGAAATTGTCTAGTTTTGGTTCAATTACCAAAGGTTCACCCACATAACCTTGAACTGCTTCTTGGGTCTTCAAGCCATTACCAGTGATGTAGGCTACTGTAGTTTCATCGGGGTCAATTTTACCAGCTTCTACCAACTTCTTGAGTACAGCAATTGTAGTACCTCCTGCAGTTTCTGTGAAGATTCCTTCGGTTTCTGCTAGCAACTTCATCCCTTCGATAACTTCTGCATCAGTCACGGATTCAATGTTTCCGTTAGTTTTCTTAGCTATTTCTAAAGCGTAGATGCCGTCGGCTGGGTTTCCAATCGCAATAGATTTAGCAATAGTGTTCGGCTTGACTGGAGTAATAAAGTCCCGTCCTTCTTTGAAAGCTTGAGCGATCGGGGAGCAACCTTCTGCTTGAGCACCACTGAAGCGCACTGATTTATCTTCTACTAGACCGACTTTGATGAATTCTTGGAAGCCTTTGTAGATTTTGGTGTATAGGGAACCTGATGCCAAGGGAGCAACAATATGATCCGGTAGTTGCCAACCTAGTTGTTCAGCGACTTCAAAGCCCAGAGTTTTAGAGCCTTCTGAGTAGTAGGGACGTAGGTTAATGTTCACAAATCCCCAACCGTGGGTGTTGGCTACTTCACAACAGAGGCGGTTGACTTGGTCGTAGTTGCCTTTGACTGCCATTAATGTGGGGTTGTAAATCAGAGTGCCCATCACTTTACCCGCTTCCAGGTCAGCAGGGATAAACACGCAGCAGTCGAGTCCAGCATGGGCTGCGATCGCAGCAGTAGAATTCGCTAAGTTTCCAGTACTAGCACAGGATACCGTTGAGAAGCCTAACTCCCTTGCTCTACTTAGAGCTACTGATACCACCCGGTCTTTGAAGCTGAGGGTGGGCATGTTGACAGCATCATTTTTAATGTAGAGATTTTTTAACCCTAAGCGTCTAGCCAAGCGAGTCGATTTGACTAAGGGAGTCATTCCCGTACCAACATCAATATAGTTATCAGTGGCAAGGGGTAAGAAAGAACGATAGCGCCAGATCGATTTCGGACCTGCCTCAATGCTCTGCCGGGTTACATGGCTTCTGAGGGTACCGTAGTCATATTTTACTTCCAACGGACCAAAGCATTCCTCACAAACGTGCATTGCCTTGGGCTCATACTCCGCACCACACTCTTTACACTTCAATTTGGTAAATGCGGTAGATGCCTGGGTTTTGGGAGTAATTGTGGCTTGGCTCATGGGTATATCTCTAATTACGCTCTCTAATTACGTTCCGTCAAGACTTGATTAAAAGTAACATACCTCAAAATGTCCGTCAACCATACCCGACTTTTTTAGTCGGGATTAATTGCACCCCTTAAAGACTCATCATTAAGCAGTCAAAATTACTGTCAAGTTAAGTACAAACTTTTGGTGCGATTAGTGATATATGGCTGTGTGTAGGGAACAGGGAACAGGGAATAGGCAAGAGGCAAGAGGCAACAGACAAAAGTAATCCCCCCGACTCCCGACTCCCGATTCCCGATTCCCGATTCCCGACTCCCGACTCCCTAGTAGCGCTGGTGGAAACCGTTATAGTATCTTTCCGAAAGCCGAAAATCATTTCCAATCCCTAAATAGTCCCTCAACTATCCCATGGGCAAGATAGCTAGAAAATATAAATTCATCATCACTTGTCTGACTACTCTAATTTTCATTAGTGCTGGCAGCGCCTCTGCTCAAGACACAGTTATCTTTAGCAGAAAAGATATCTTTCATCCCGTTATCGCTAACAACGGTATGGTTTCCTCTCAAGAACGCTATGCCTCAGAAGCTGGTTTAGCCGTTTTAAAAGAAGGTGGCAATGCTGTTGATGCTGCGGTAACCATTGGGTTTACCCTAGCGGTAACCTTACCGCGAGCTGGGAATCTCGGTGGCGGTGGCTTTATGCTCTTACATCTGGCCAAGGATAACCAAACCATTGCTATTGATTATCGGGAGAAAGCACCAATCGCTGCTACTCGTGATATGTTCCTGGATAATAATGGTGAGGTTGACCCAGAAAAGTCTCGATACAGTTATTTATCTGTAGGTGTTCCTGGTACCGTAGCTGGGTTAACCATGGCACTGGAAAAATACGGCACTATTTCCTTAGAACGGGCATTACAACCAGCTATTAAATTAGCAGAAAAAGGGTTCCCAGTTTCTGAAGATTTGTTCCGCTCTCTGAGATACTCTCAGCAGCGAATGCAGGCTTCTGAGGCGAGTATGGCTATTTTTTATAAGCCAGGGGGCGTGCCTTATCAGGTAGGGGAAATCTTGGTACAAAAGGATTTAGCCCGTAGTTTAAAGCTGATTGCTAAATATGGGGCTAAAGCTTTTTATGATGGTGCGATCGCATCGGCTATCGTAGCAGACATGGAAGCCAATGGTGGTCTGATTACCAAAGAGGATTTAGCGACCTATAAACCCGTGATTCGAGAGCCGATTCGGGGCACTTATCGGGGCTATGAGATTTATTCTATGCCACCTCCAAGCTCTGGGGGTATCCATCTGGTGCAGATGTTGAATACCTTAGAAGCATTTCCGATTCGGAAACTGGGACATAATACTGCCCAAACCATTCATTTAATGACGGAAAGTATGAAGTTAGCTTATGCTGACCGTTCTAAGTTTTTAGGAGATCCTGACTTTGTGCCCGTTCCGATTGCTGAATTAACCTCTAAAACCTATGGTGAAAGCATCCGTCAACGGATTAATCCCTATCAAGCAACTCCCAGTTCAGAAATTGCCCCTGGTAATCCTACTCAACGGGTAGAAAGCAATGATACCACCCATTATTCAGTGATGGATAAGTATGGCAATGCTGTTGCTAATACCTATACTTTAAACTTCAGCTATGGCAGTAAAATTACAGTACCGGGAACGGGTATTCTCCTCAACAATGAAATGGATGATTTTTCAGCTAAGCCAGGAGTCCCTAATGCTTTTGGGTTAACTGGAGCAGAATTCAATGCTATAGCACCGGAAAAAAGAATGCTGAGTTCTATGACCCCAACAATTGTGCTCAAAGATGGTAACCCTTATCTAGTCACTGGCAGTCCCGGGGGGAGTAGGATTATTACCACCGTTTTGCAATTGATTATGAATGTAATTGATCACCAGCTCAATATTGCTACAGCTACTAATGCCATTCGGGTACATCATCAATGGTTACCGGATCAACTTTTTATAGAACAGGGTTTGAATGGTGATACAATCCAGTTATTGAAGTATAAAGGATATAAGATTTCGGTGGCTAATGCTATGGGGAGTACCCAGAGTATTATGTACATTAACAATTCATTTGAAGGTGCATCTGATCCTCGCCGACCTGGTGCCTTAACCTTAGGTTATTAACATAGCATTTACTTTAGCAATCCGTGTAGGAATTGTGGGAGTTTTGGATCGTAAATTCCCTACTCCCGTCTTGATGCAAAGCGCGAGTGGGGGAAACCACGCCAGTTGCTCATGGGGGGAACCCCCGCATGAAGGCACTGGCTCCCCAAGACCGCGCTGCATCGCTACTCCCTACTCCCTACTCCCTACTCCCTACTCCCTATTCCCTATTCCCTATTCCCTGTTCCCTTTGCTATTACATGCCTCCACCTGAGCCTAAGAATAAATGCCTAGATTGCTTAGGGATGAAATTGGAAGGAACGCTGATTCCGCCAAATAAACAAAAACGTAAGTTTTGGCAAAAACCCTCTAAAATCCCGCAGATTCATTTATACCTAACCATCCAATTTAAGCAACAGTGGGAACAGTTGCTCGAAGGTCGTGTTAAATTTGGACTCAAAGGTGGAGTACTGCGTCTTCATCTCCAAAATGGTAATATCCCCTATGAATTCCGTGACCTTGGTGGTTATCTTCAACTGGTAACAGTAGGTAATCAACAGTCATCATGGCCGAGTTGTGATATCAACCAGCGTCCAACAGATCCTAATGGCAACAGGGAAAAAGGGGGAGGTGTTGTTACTCCAGAAGCTACCCAATCGCAATCCCACGAGACATCCCAACTAGAATATCAACCAGAATTCTACGAGACATCCCAACTGCAATCCTACGAGACATCCCACGAGACTGACCAAGTTTCCTGGTGCCACATTACCAATCAAGTTTCGGCAGAAAATCCTGCCTGGATTTTTGAAGAAGAGAAGGGGAATGGTGTTTTATTTGGTTCCCTGAATCGGGTAAAGCTAGCAACTGTCAATGTCACTGCTTTACCCTGTTGTATCCAAGCAATCTTTGAAGTATCCCAGCGGGATATTTGTGTAACTGAAGTTGAGGGGTTGTGGTCCTCAAACCTTACCCGCAATAAAACCGTTGTGCTAAACAGACTGATTGTGGAACATTTGTTGGTAACTAGACTTAAGCCCTATCTGTCTCGAGTGGAATTGCAATATGGGTGAGGAAAAATCTCAACCGATTCTGCTAAGCCTGATCAAGCGGGTTTTAGTGGCAGAAACAGACAATCTTGAGCAGTTGACCGCAATGGTTGGGCTGAATCTGGCTGATGACTTCACTGCAGCTGACTTAAGTTACACTGACCTCAGCCAAGCTAGGTTGATGGCAGCGGATTTCAGAGGAACGGATTTCCGGGGGGCTAACCTCCAAGGTGCCAACTTATGTAATGCTGACTTGAGGGGGGCTGATTTCAGTCGTGCGAATCTAAGCATGAGCCACTTCAGGAGTGCTAATCTCCAGGGGGTAAGCCTTGGTGGTGCTGACCTGAGGGGGATACGATTAGATGGGGCTAATGTCAGGGATGGTGATCTCAGTGGTGCTGACTTGAGGGGAGCTGACGTCAGGAAAACTGACCTGACTGGTGTCAATCTTAGCGAGGCTAAATTGGGAGGTGCTTACCTCCAGGGGGCTAAACTCAGGGGGGCTAATCTGGGTAGTGCGATTTTGAGCAGAGCTAACCTTCAGGGCACTAACTTCATCCGTGCCCACCTGGGGGGGGCTGATTTGAGGTGTGTTGATTTATCTTATGCTAACTTGAGCCGTGCTGAGCTTAGTGAAGCTAATCTCAAAGGTGCGAAACTGAGGGGAACTAATCTCAAAGGTGCTGATTTAAGTTTAGCAGATATGACCCAAGTCTGCCTGATTCGTGCTAATTTGAGTTATGTCCATCTGATTCGTGCCAAGCTACGCAAAGCTGAGCTGATTCGTACTGACTTAAGTCACAGTGATCTCAGGGGAGTTGATCTTCAGGGAGCTGACTTGAGTTTGGCTATCTTTGAAAATGCTGACCTTAGGAGTGCTAATCTCAGAAGTGCGAAGATGAATCTTACCGAGTTACATGGTGCCAATCTCAGGGGGGCTGATTTTAGTGATGCTGACATTAGGGGGGCAAAAGTTAAAGGGGCTAGGTTCGCTAAAAATAGAGGTATTTCTAATCAGATGAGACGGGTTTTGATGCGGTTAGGGGCAATTTTTGAAGATGATGACCGCGATAGCTCTATAGTAATTATTCCTCGTTAAGTTACGGAGTATCTGTCGGTAAATTGTAGCGCTGGGGGCAGGGAATCGGGAATCGGGAATCGGGAATCGGGAATCGGGAAAAAGTTATGAAAAAACTTTTTATATAAGTTTTAGCAATTCCTCTTGATGCAGTAGCGAGTAGGGTGCGTTAGGCTTGGCCTTAACGCACCCACAAGATCTATTACAAGACCGCGATCGCATTTCTTCAAGCAACGTTATCCCCTGAGGTACGTAAGGGAATTAGAGGCAGCAGGGGAGACAGGGGAATCAGAGACACCTTTGAGGTTTCAGTCTTGGCAGGCTCGGGTGCTTGGAAAGGTTGCTCAAATTGCTCAAACTGCATTTCGGACACTGGTTGCTGTAACAATTTTTCTAATGCAATTTGCGGTTGGACTTCAGCAATATCTTCTTCGAGGATTTGATTGAGCTTAATTTTGTCTTCTATTTCCAGAGTAGTAATTGCTTCGACAAGAGATTCGAAAGGAATTAGCATTTTGACAGCAGCTTGTATCATATTTTACCTTCCGGGATTATGTTTATATGATTACTTAAGTTACTATAGTAGCCCCAATTTACCTCTGTGGTAACTCCAGTTTATGTTTATTAACATAAAATTCCAAGTCAGAATTTTAACTGTTGACTATTTTACAAAAATGTGTTTAATCCAGCCATAAAATTTTACCAGCTATGGTTATTGTCAACAGATCAGGACATAGGATTAAAATGAGCAAAAATGTAGTTAAACATACTATTAAGCATGGAAAACTACTTTTCTCTGGCTTACTAAGCAGGGATTCTAGGATGTCTGTATAATTACTCTAATAAAAATCTCCCGATCTCCCCATCCTCACAGGGGTAGGTTGTTTACATTTAGGTCGGGAGTCGGGAGTCGGGAGTCGGGAGTCGGGAGTCGGGAAAAGCAGGAAATGGGGAGAATTATCCCGGAAATTATTGTGTATTTTGATACGAATTTTGAGGAATTTCTACGTAATCAAAGTACCTACTCGCCCCTTTGTAAAAAACCTACCCTTGTGAAATCTGCCCACACTTCCCACACTTCCCACACTTCCCACACTTCCCACACTTCCCGCGCCCCTGCCCCATCTCCCCATCTCCCCATCTCCCCATCTCCCCATCTCCCCATCTCCCCATCTCCCCATCTCCCCATCTCCCCACACTTCCCACAGGTTTATTATGGGTATTCAACCGGACGAATAATCAAGATTTGGCAGTAAAATCACCAACATCTCTATTACTTCGGTCGGGTGTGATGGAACCAACAGAAGCACAATATCTAATTCTCAATGCTTTGGATACCTTAGGATTACTAGAAAATACTGTTTATGACCAAGACAATGGCATTTGGTACATCAGCACTGCTAGCCTTCTTCTGCCCTTTGCTATGCTTTTACCAAATGGTGAAATTACCCCGATTACACCTGTAGCCGAATTATGAAGCCCTTAAGTGAATTACAACAACAGCAATATCAACGAATGATAGAACTCTCCACTCTGGCCCGTAAGCGATATCTGGACTCCGGAGGAGATCCAAACCGAGCCTCAGGGAGTCTACACAATGAAAATTACATGACTGCGGAAGAACAGCAGGAATTCTTGATATTAGCTAGGGCACTTTCTGGGATTTATACGAATAATGGTTATGTTTACTGTCAAGGGCGCTCTTGGAAATTACCGGAAGTGTTGAATAAGGACTAGGGGAGAGTGTGGGTAAAACCTACCCCTGCTTCCTTCTTCCTTTAATACCACAAATTTCCCTTAATTCTTCTTCGTCTTTATGAGTGACTAGGTAATCATGGAGCCAATCACAACTCTGTGCCACTAAATCCTCTAGATCTAAATTCCATAAAATTACGGTCTTGTCCAAACTAGCAGAAGCAAGAGTCTTGCCATCTGGGCTAAAGGCTACGCTCTTGACACCATCCCTATGTCCGGTGAGGGTGTGCAGTAGTTTTCCTTCCAGATTCCATAGTTTCACCATGTTGTCATTACTAGCAGAAGCGATAGTTTGGCTGTCTGGGCTAAAGGCGACGCTAGTCACAGGTGCGCTATGTCCATAGAAGGTTTGCAGTTTCTGGCCTTCTCGATTCCACAGTGTCATGGTGTTGTCACCACTAGCAGAAGCGATAGTTTTACCATCTGGGCTAAAGGCGATGCTATTGACCCAATTGCTATGTCCGGTGAGGGTTTGCAATA
Organism: Moorena sp. SIO3I8; assembly: GCF_010692325.1. Classification (GTDB taxonomy): domain Bacteria; phylum Cyanobacteriota; class Cyanobacteriia; order Cyanobacteriales; family Coleofasciculaceae; genus Moorena. The sequence goes on from NZ_JAAHHW010000137.1 coordinate 15,758, forward strand.
GTTGGCCTTCTCGATTCCACAGTTTCACCGTGGTGTCCCGACTAGCAGAAGCGATAGTTTTACCGTCTGGGCTAAAGGCGACACTCTGGACACCATCCCTATGTCCGGTGAGGGTTTGCAATAGTTGGCCTTTGTGATTCCACAGTTTCACCGTCTTGTCCCCACCAGCAGAAGCGATAGTCTGGCCGTCTGGGCTAAAGACGACGCTCCGGACATAATTGTTATGTCCGGTGAGGGTTTGCAATAGTTGGCCTTTGTGATTCCACAGTTTCACCGTGGTGTCCCGACTAGCAGAAGCGATAGTCTGGCCGTCTGGGCTAAAGGCGACGCTCGGGACATAATTGTTATGTCCGGTGAGGGTTTGCAATAGTTGGCCTTTGTGATTCCACAGTTTCACCGTCTTGTCCCCACTAGCAGTAGCGATAGTTTGGCTATCTTGGCTAAAGGCGACGCTATTGACACGTTTTCTATGTCCAGTCAGGGTGTGCAGTAGTACTTGGCCTTGATAATTCCACAGTTTCACCGTGTTGTCACTACCACCAGAAGCGATGGTCTTACCATCTCGGCTAAAGGCGACCTCATAGACGGGTGCCCTATGTCCGGTGAGGGTGTGCAGGTGTTTGCCTGCGCGATTCCACAGTTTGACGGTGTTGTCCCAACTAGCAGAAGCAATGGTCTGGCCATCTCGGTTAAAGGCCACGCCATAGACCCGAGAGCTATGCCCAGTGAGGGTACGCAGTAGTTTGCCTTCGAGATTCCACAGTTTGACGGTGTTGTCCCTACTAGCAGAAGCTATAGTCTGGCCATCGGGGCTAAAGACGACGCTATTGACAGAATCGCTATGTCCAGTGAAGGTGAGCAGTTCCTTGCCGTCTAGATTCCACAGTTTCACCATCTTGTCCACACCAGCAGTAGCGATAGTTTGGCCATCTGGGCTAAAGGCGACGCTATTGACAGAATCGCTATGTCCAGTGAAGCTGAGCTGTGGTTTGCCTTCTCGATTCCACAGTTTCACCGTCTTGTCATTACTAGCAGTAGCGATAGTCTGGCCATCGGGGCTAAAGGCGACGCTCATGACAGTTGCCCTATGTCCGGTGAGGGTTTGCAGGTATTGACCATCTAGGCTCCACAGTTTCACCGTGTTGTCCCCACTAGCAGTAGCGATAGTTTCGCCGTCTGGGCTAAAGGCAACACTAATGACCCGAGCGCCTGACTGACGGACACTTTTTTTTGTACATTTAGCAGTACATTTAGGCCCAGGCATCAAATTCCTGAATCAGAGAGAAGGTAATCTTTCGATAGTAGCGGTCACGAGCTTTTTGGGAAGCGAAACAAG
>NZ_JAAHHW010000138.1 GCF_010692325.1 Moorena sp. SIO3I8
CGGAGGCATAGCAGTTTTTACGTTGGTTTGTATGGTCAAACCTGGATGAATTTTAAGGATGTTTGTCTAAAATTAGTAACCGAATTAATGAAATTAAATCCTAATAAACGAAAGTATTATCAACGCGGTTTAAGGGCTAGGTCGCTTATAGAATCTGCGTTTTAGCTCATTTCGTCACCCCCTCAGGAATATAAGGCGTCAGGTATCAACAGTTAGCCTTACAGTGGTTTGACTTTGAGCATGGCGGGATTGCTGTCTACAGTATGGTTGGCAGTTAGGAATTGGTATGGTTTGTGGCAAATTAATTTAGCAGATTGAGACTCCCCTGGGCGATAACGGTTATGCGATGGCTCGAAGAGCCCGCCAAAGGCGATTGACCGTAGGTCACGCTACGCGAACGCAAAATTTGCTCAACCAGTTCTCCCCAAGCCCACTCCAGATGTTGAATTTAATCATCATAGTGGTTTAGTTTAGCCATCATAGCTTCATTTGCCTGGGTCATGACCATTGATTTTGATTATATTAGTTACAAAACTTTACATAAAATTGTATAAAAATTGGATTTTTGGAGAGATTAATTAGAATGAAGACAACCAATAAAGCTTAATGCTCTTGGTAGTCCTAAACCAGTAAGGATGAGTTATAGTCATTAATCAAATACCAGATAGCGGGACTTTGACAAAATCTTACACTCCAATGAGCGATCAACCTAGATTGGGAAGGCGATTCACCTTCGAGGCGTAGATAATTCAGTATTCACTTTCAGGCAATTGACCTTTTTCCCTTACCCAGAGAGGTTTTCATCCCAATTCTGGCCGATTACGGCTACACATCAATAGTGGCTCGGACTGAAATTTACATGCATATTGGCTTCACACAGAAAGTGCAGTGAAACAGTACCCAAAAGGGTACTGTCAGCATTACCTATTATTAAGGAATAATAGCCAATTAAGCCGTTACTACCAACTCAACATGGCTTATACATGTAGCAGCTTGCAGCCATCGTAATGGTTCGGGGAGCAAGACACCCAGCTCATGTGGCAAATGGTGAACTATGACCTTCACCTTTAAAGTCTTACCCAGGGAAATGCATTAACTGAGGCTTCCACTCCAATCAAAAAACTAGCTATAGCATTCAGGTGTGACAAGCAGCCTTGTCAGCCTTCAGTTATGCTCACTTCATCCCTGCTAAGGTTCCGGCTAGTGGCTAATTCCAATCCCAGGGTAATCGCATTGGAATCGAGTGATAAAATTACTGTAAAATGACCGGAAACTTGACAGCACAAGGGGAGTTATAAAGCGCACAAAGCTAGATAAAATTGAGCTTTGTGCAACATGGAGATCATTGCTGAGCTATTGGAGAATATTCTTTACCTCCTTGGTCTTCCGAGATCTAGTTTCGCCACTGGACTAAGCTACCCTATGACTCAGCCACGCTAGCAGCCAGGATTTTCATTACTGAGTTATTGTCTATCCCAGCCCTGTAACGCTTCATCTTCAAACTCTGCTTGGAGGGTTCACGATCCACGTAAATTGACACTCAAACGACGCAACAAGCCGAGGTTTTCTGCACCATGACCCTGACGTACTCGACTGGCATCTTCATCAAAGGTGACATCAAGAACCCAATGTAAGCTATTTTCAATACAAAGCGTGGGAGCGAATCACTTGATTGTGCCGCTGGGCATCCGCTTCCAAGCTACTGAGGTACAACCTCACCTCTGTGGTTGTTTTGTTCCATAATTGTCTGTAAGAGCGAACCATCACCACTGTGGTTAAACCCAACCACTGATTTTGGCGATGTAAAGGTGGTAATTGAGTTACTGGCACTGCCCAAACTTCCCGGGTTTCCAGGCGATGATGCCCACTTTCAGTCGTTTGATCATAGCTGTAGTCAATCCCCTGCCAATGGTGAGCTTGAGCTTGGTCAAACCAAGCTTTTACCTGCTCACAGAGCTTACCTTGATTACCTTTGAGAGCCAGGACATAGTCCCCTTCTCCCCGCTGGATTTCCTGGACAATCTCTATTTGAGTACCCATAGCATCCAAGGTGACTACAGCTCCCTTGAGGTTGAGCAACAACAGCCTTCGTGGCACTGCGGTCATTTCATTGGACTTGCTCTCTACTTTTTGCGCTTGCTAGCACTAAACTATGCTCACTACTCCAGGCGCTGACACTATGCAACGCTTTGAGCTTCTTTTCCCGGTCATAGGAGCCTCTGGCTGTCTTACCATCTATATGAATCATCTCCAGATTTAATTTCTCTGTGATGCTGCTGATCCAATTAGACCTCTCCAAAAACTTGAAACTATCTCAGGCACTGCTTTTCAGCGCTCAAATTGACCAAGTAAATTTTACGTTGAATTAACGCTATAATAGGCTTAACAAGCTATTGATGTTAATTTAGCGCCAAAACTATGAGTAGAGATAACCTCAATTGTTTCAGCCATTTCTGGGAAGTTTTTTACTTGTAATACTAAGGCTCCTTTTCTCAACCTAACTAAACCACATACTGTCAGAATTACCTCGCCATATTTCCTAGGATTGAGGCGAAATCTTTCACTAGCTATTTTAAATATTTTAACCAATCTTATCAGGTGTTATACAAATATTATGTTTGAAGATAATAACTTATTATCTTTCTTTTGCTGTGGAGTTAATTACCCATTTTTTGGTTTTTTGTGGGGAGTTCTTATTTGTTGTTCTCCTAAATAAGCTTTGTCTCCACTCAGTCGCTGTTTATCATCAAATTTTGCTAAACGTTCTCGACAAATATTTATGTCACTTTTGGGGCCAGGTTTGCCGACCACCACGTCCACAATATCTTCCCCTTTTGGCAAGACAATAAATTGGTTTTTAAATGTATGATTTTTCTTCTTACCAGAATAGAAAATTTTTTGCTGATGATAATCTAAAGGTCTTTCTCTGACTTGTTCAGCACTATCTACTATTAACTCATACTCAGTCAAAGCTTCCCGAATTATCTCCGACTCTTCTTCGCCCTTTTTTACTTGTTCTAATAAAGAAGCTGGTAGAGCTTCTCAGCAAAAGAGATTGCCAGTAGTTAAAAGTCGAGTTTGCTGTCGATTCGCTCACCTGAAACTGTAGTCCTAGAAGTTGAAAGTTTATGTGATGTCGTAAGTAAATTAACGTCAAGACTATTTGGTCTTCAATTGATAACTTTTGTGAAGCACCTCCCCCAGACTTAATTAGCCTGACTTTTTGATTTTGAATTTTTTCTTGATGTTGAAGATGTAATAACTTTGCTTGTTCTATCAGTTGAGAGAGTTGTTCAGGATTTATCCCTAGCAATCGTTTGGTTTGTTTAGGATTTTTCTGGATGTAATTCCAAGTGTAACTCATGTTTATTGAAGTTAATATAATTACTTATGCTCCTCTTATTTTACCATAAATTTGTTTGTTGGAGAGGTCTATTGAGGAAGCTGTGGTTGAGTTCCTCTGGCTCTAGCTGGGACAATACTCTTCCAAAGGTATCGTGTGAAGGAATTCCATTGGGTATTTCCAGAAATTTCTCTAGCCACTCAAGCTTTGCTTTTCCATAGGTTTCTATTCCCACAAACCCCTCCGCTCCTGAGAGTATCGCGCTTGTTGGCTATGGTGATAATTGCCACTAGACTATGAGCTTTCCTTGAACCCACTCTCGGGTCTTCCAAATGTTGAAAATGCTTAATGACGCTTTTTCTGAGGATTTCTGCCTCTGGTTCTTCAATGGATGTCATAACGCCCTTGCCAAAGCCTTTTGCCATGATTAGTGACCTGGAAATGGGAATTGTTCTTCCCTATTATGGTAGCTTCGTCAGTTGTGCAACACAGCCTCGATTGTCGGAAAGTTTTATTAGACTCTTTATTTCTTTTGTCAAGTACAATTTATACCAAGTTCAATGCGATTACCCTGATTCCAATCCCCTGATAATGAGAGATTACATCCATTGTGGATAAAGGGATAAACTATGGAATTTGATCTGATAATTATTTTTTTATCATTGTTTTTTTATCAAAGCTTTATGCAAGCTTTATCAAAGCTTTATAGAGTTAAAATTTTAGTAAATTTTTATTTCGTGAAAGCGATAAATTTTAGATAACCACTATTGTAGTGATAAGTAGTCGGAGCCAAGTTTTTAAAATTATGTTGCTTTTGTAAATTTTTATTCCATCGGGTTGGTTCAAATATGGTAAAGAAAGTTTTGAAAATTGATTAATGGTAAAAGGTTGATTTTGATCAGACTAGTTATATAATTGTTTGTGAGATATAATTCAGACATCAATACCAAGAGTTGATTCAACTATTCTTGAACGAATAATTACTTAAATCAAGGTTAAAACTATCTGTCTTGGAACTGTAAGTTGATTGCGATCGCTTAAGTCTTGGGGTCTATATAGGGTTTCTAGCTCATTAGTAAGCAGTCAGCCGTCAGCCGTCAGCCGTCAGCCGTCAGCTTTTAGCTCACGCTACTTGAAGTGCCGTCAGCCTTGAGCTTATAGCACATCAAGTAGCTTGGCACAGGCTTTGGCCTTGGCCTTTGGCCACGCTACGCGAATGGCCACGCTGTGCGAACGAGGCTGGGACGTATCCCATAGGCTGATAGCTGATAGCTGATTACTGACCGCTGATAGCTGATAGCTGAATGCTTAAGCTCATTAACCCCAATGCTCATTGCTCATAACATCAAAAAATACTCCGATCCTTTTGATCTAGTGGTTGATGGATGAAATACCCAAGACCACGCTGTATCGATCTTTGCTGCTGTTTCCTGTTCCCTGATCCGACCTTTTCTAAGCCCAATCGCCCAGGGCTATAGGTTTTGGTGACCTATAGTTTTGACGACAAAAAAAACTCCAGTTGTTAATCTCGACGGAGTATAGGTCTGCTTTGTTTTAACTTACCCAAAAATCAGGATAAATTGTCTATACCATCTGCAGCAAGCAACCTTGGTGTTACAGATTCAATCAATGTTAAAAATGCCCAATTTAGGGCTGTGGTAAATAGAAAACAGATTGATATGAATAACGCTCAAGATACAGAAGCCAAAATTACTCAAAGTCATTATTTAACAGCCTTCCAACGCAAACTGCTCCAAAAAAGCCTAGAACAGGATTTACATGAGTCCTACCGTCAGCGGATTCAAATTATGTTATTGGCAGATCAGGGCAAATCTCAAACGGAAATTTGTCAAACCTTGGGGTGTTGTGCCGCAACAGTAAGACATTGGATGCATATCGCTCGTAGTGGGATGGCTCACCAATGGCAGGATTGTCCCATTGGTCGCCCCAAGGCAGTCAATGACGAGTATTTAGACCGTTTGAAAGAACTGATTAACCAGAGTCCCCGGGATTATGGTTATTCCTTTCAGCGCTGGACAGTGAATTGGTTGAACAAACATCTGGCAAAAGAATTGGGGATTGAAGTCAGCAATCCCCACCTACAACGATTGCTCAAGGAGATGGGATTATCGACTATACCAACACGGAGAAAGGTTAACTCCCCTAACGGACGGGAAAACGATGGTCACAGCATCTTAATTTCTGACCTGAAATCCGCTAATAACTCCGAATCCAATAGTTTTTGGTTATTCAATCCCAGCAACATGGCATAAGATGATGGTTCGACATACATCTACATCTAATCCACTGATTTCCCCTGAGCAGCTCGCCCATACTCTAGGGCATCCTCTTTCAGAACTAGAGGTATCACGCTGTCTCAAACAAATAAAATATCGCGAGCCAACGGTAGGTCAATTTTGGCAGTCAACAGACGCCGAGGCTGGCGTCTATATTGTGATTTCCGGAAAGGTCAGACTGATTAATAGCGCGGGGGAGTTAATTACCAATCTAGAAGCTGGAGCTTCCTTTGGGGAGTGTACTTTCTTTCCAGAAGAGTCTTTTGAGCCTTACTCAGCCAGAGCTTCCCTCAAAACCAAGCTCTGTTATCTAACTCCGGAACTGTTATTTCCCCTAATTAGTAAACATCCCCAAATTCGCGAGCATTTTTATCGTCAGGCTCAAGGGCAAAATTCCCTGCTGATGCCGTCGGAGAGTGCTTTGGGAGAGGGGGAGAAAGGGAGAATAACGGAAGGTGCGGGAGTGGGACAGAAGAAAGATATCCCCACCTCAGGAGACCAAAAGCCCAAGCAAACCGTTAGGAAAGCTTACTTTCCTAGCCCTACTCAAAGGGTTGGTCATTTGTGGCAGCGAGTGATCCGACGCTATCCGTTTTTTGCCCAACAAAGTGGTTCTGACTGCGGTGCTGCCTGTCTGGTGATGATCGGTCGTTATTGGGGGAAACGATTCAGTGTTAACCGCTTGCGAGATATCTCTAATGCCGACCGTAATGGCGCTTCATTGCGGGGACTATCAGCGGCTGCCGAAAGTATTGGCTTTTCCACTCGACCGGTGAAAGCTAGTCTGGATCGACTGGCAAAACAACAGCTACCTGCTATTGTCCACTGGGACTGGGGGGGTGACGAAAATAGTTATAAAGCAGACAGGGCAAGCGATCTAGCTCTCATTCCTCGTAAATAATACTTCTGTTTATTACGATTAAGCTTCATTAATTATTGTATTAAATCAATAAGTTAATAACTAAACTTGACCCAAGTTTGAGCATGTAAGCCTATATAAAAACTACTGTGTCGTCTTTGTAAACGACCAGATTCTTTTACTCTACCAACATATTTATGAATTCCTTTACGTTTAATTTTTTGTCCGTGAAGAGTAGCAGAAGTATAAGCTATTGTTATCAATAAAATTAAGGAAATCAACCGATTATCTGAGACATTAGTGTCTTCTAAGTTATAGCAACCTGTTTTAAAATCTCTAAACATTTGCTCAATATTAAACCGTTTTTTATAAGCAGCAATTGCCAAGTCTAACGACTTTAAATTTGTGAGAAGAAACCAGGGTTATTTTGGGGCAAATCCTGAAATATTTTTTTTCAATTTTGCGGCCAAATTAAAACGGGGTAATCCCTTAGTTTTCGTAACTTTGATTCCTTTAAAAAACAACGAAGTTCCTGGGACTAATTCTAAAGAATCTAAATCTGTCCAAATTTTTTTTTTCAATTTCAATAAATTAATTTTTTTTAAGACGTAGACAAAAGTCTGCATCCTTTTGTGACAACCAGTTTGCCAGCCTGACAGAACAAAATTCTCTATCTCCCAATAGGCAGATTCTATAATCTTTAAAAATCGGCATTATTTTTGATATATGAGTTGTTTGTTCCTTAAAATTACTACTGCCTAATTTTGGCATCAAAGTAAAGTAAACTGGAAAAGCTCTTTTGTCCCAAATCAGGCTAGTTACTAAAAGGTTTATTTTACCCCAATTTGTCCGATCACTTGCTATATAAACTAGGTCATTTTTTTCGGCGTTCGCCGACGCTACGCGAACAAAATATGTTTATAGTAAATTAGATAGAATAGGAAACCAAATATTTTCAAAATTTAAAGTTGGCAAAGATAAAAAGCGCTGTAGTCTTTTTCTTATACTTTCAAACTTTATTCCAAGAGGTAAAGCATTGGCTAATTTTTCAATGGCTTTCTCTTTTGATTGATTGTAGTAGAATAACTACAATATTTGCTAAAATATAATTACGATCCTTTAGTTTAAATTTTAGATGGTTTTGATATAATAAGGGTAACATTTTCAACAGATAGGTCTTATTGACAATGAAAGACCTATCTTTTTCTACCACAGATCGTTACACTCTTGACGTATCAATCGTTTCAATCGCTATCGTCGCCCCCCCAGCCACTGGGAAGGAAAACACTTTATTGTTGTTTATGAAATCACCAACAAGCATGTGGTAATTGCTGACCCTGGTATTGGTCAAAAAACTCTGAGCCACCAGGAATTCAAAGCAGATTGGACTGGTTATGCACTGCTACTGGAACCTACAGCACTCCTGAAGGATACCAAAGAGAGTAAGACGTCTTTCTGGCAATTTTTTGAGTTGGTAAAGCCTCACAGTTTCGTGTTGCTGGAGGTGTTTATTGCTTCCCTAATTATCCAGATATTTGGTCTGATTACACCCATATTTACCCAGATAATTTTAGACCGAGTGGTGGTGCAAAGGAGCACCCTCACCCTAACCGCTGTCGGGTTAGGATTGCTAATGTTTAGTCTGTTCCGGGTTGCGATTACCGGGTTGCGGCAATATTTGCTTGACCACACCGCAAATAAGGTAGACCTAGCACTGATTGTCGGGTTTATTAGCCATACCTTGCGATTACCTTTAGGTTTCTTTGAGTCTCGTTTTGTCGGAGATATTACCTCCCGGATTCAGGAAAATCGTAAAATTGAGCGGTTTCTCACCGGTGAGGCGTTATCTATCCTGCTAGATTTACTAACAGTTTTTATCTATGTGGGTTTGATGTTTTGGTACAGTTGGAAATTGGCGCTGCTAATCTTAGTAATTGTACCACCCTTTTTCCTGCTGGCGTTGATTTCTACACCATTTTTAAAACGAATTTCTCGGGAAGTCTTTCATGCGATCGCAAAAGAAAGTAGTTATCTGATTGAAGTGCTTTCTGGTGTCCGCACTGTCAAGTCTACAGCAGTTGAGCAAACCGTACGCTGGCATTGGGAAGAGTTATTAAATAAAGAAGTTAAAACTAACTTTTCTGGGCAAGTGATTAGCAATCGACTCCAGATTTTCAGCAATACCATCGAGGGGTTAGCCACTACCGCACTGCTCTGGTTTGGGGCATGGTTGGTGATTCAAAATCAGCTTACCATTGGGCAATTGGTGGCTTTTAATATGTTGCTGGGTCAGGTGATCAGGCCTTTCCAGCGGCTGACGCTACTGTGGAATGAATTTCAGGAAGTGGTGATTGCTATGGAGCGCATCAATGATGTGCTGGATTACCAACCAGAAGAAAATTTGCACCATCAAGCACGGCAATCATTACCTGAGTTGCGCGGTCACATTCGCTTTGATCAGGTCACCTTCCGCTATCACCGAGAAAGTGATACCAATGTCCTGGAAAATCTTAGTTTTGAGGTAAAACCAGGGCAAATGGTCGCCCTAGTGGGGCGCAGTGGTTCCGGGAAAAGCACGATTTCCAAGCTGATGTTAGGGCTGTATCTTCCCTCAGATGGGAAGGTGTTGATTGATGGGCAGGATATCACCAGTCTTTCCTTAGGCTCCTTGCGCCAGCAAATTGGTGTGGTGGATCAAGATACCTTTCTGTTTGGAGGGACAATTCGACAAAACATCAGTCTGGCTTATCCCTCAGCCACCTTAGAAGAAATTATGGCAGCAGCGAAACTGGCCGGTGCTGATGAATTTATCCAAAAATTGCCCATGGGCTATGAAACCGAGATTGGGGAGGGAGGAGGGATGTTGTCTGGGGGACAGCGACAGCGTTTAGCCATTGCTCGCGCCCTCTTGGGAAATCCCCACCTATTAATTTTCGATGAAGCCACCTCCCACCTGGATGCAGAATCCGAGCGGATTATTCAGACCAATCTCAATACTATTCTCAAAAACCGCACCACCCTAGTGATTGCTCACCGTCTTTCTACCGTACGGAAAGCTGACCTGATTTTAGTGCTCGATAGAGGGGTATTGATTGAAAGCGGTACTCACGAAGACTTAATGGCAAAGCGAGGACATTATTTCTATCTGAATCAGCAGCAGTTATAGGGGAGGGAATAGGGAACAGGGAACAGGGAACAGGGAATAGGGTGTGGGGTGTGGGGTGTAGGGTGTGGGAAAAAATTCGTTGATTACTCTTGCCTTTTGCCTCTTGCCTTTTGCCTTTTGCCTGCTCCCTGCTCCCTGCTCCCTGCTCCCTATTCCCTGCTCCCTACTCCCTGCTCCCTGCTCCCTGTTCCCATCAATCCTATGTTCACAACTCAAATACCAAAGCTATATGCCTGAAAATCATACATTGAACGGACATAGTCCGACTCAAACTATTCCAGACCAGCGTCCCTATCAGGAGTTACTCACCGAAGAAACCACTCCTCAAGCTAGGAATGAGCAAGCACTCCAGGGTCATGAATGGTCTTATGCTACTAAGGAACTGCTTGATACATTACCCCAGGTTTGGACAAGGGGATTACTGTATTTTTTGATGGTATTTATGGGTGTTGCCTTACCTTGGGCGATCTTCGCTCAGGTGGATGAGACGGGAAAAGCCAGAGGAAGATTGGAACCTACGGGGGAAACTATCAAACTTGATGCTCCAGTGGCAGGAACGGTAGCAGCAATTAAGGTCAAAGAAGGGGAATTGGTAACGGCTGGTCAAACCTTACTAGAACTGGAATCCGAGTTAGTTAGCACTGAACTTCAGCAGGAACAAAAAAAATTAGAAGGGCAACAGAATCGCCTGAATCAATTAGAGGTGCTGAAAAACCAATTGATACTAGCTCTGCGTACCCAGGAGCAACAAAACCAAGCTCAAGAGTTAGAAAAACAGGCGCAAGTCGAGCAAGCACGGCAGAATCTGGAAGCCTTCAAGTTCGCCTACAGTTTACAAAAAGAAGAACTATTGGCACAAATAGAGCAGGCACGGCGGGCGATAGATTCTAGCAAGGTTGCCTATGAATTAGAAACCATTCATTTAGAAAGTGCTGAGGAAAAAATTCCCCGTTACAAAAACGCTTATGAAGAAGGGGTTTTGTCAAAAGAACGCTTTTTAGATGTGCAACAGTCAGCCAAAGAAGCCCAGAAAACTATCATCAGAACTGAATTAGACATAAAACAAGCTCAGTCTCGCCTGAAAGAGCAACAAGGTACTTATGAAAAGACCATTCATCAAGCATCGGCTGATATTAAACAAGCTCGCCTTCGCTTGCAAGAGCAAGAACGGAGTTATAAAACCTTGGTTCATTCTGGTAAGCTGGCGTTACTAAAAAGTGAGGAACAACTCAAGAATATAGAAACCCAAATTACTACCCTCCAAGCCGAACTATCTCAGACTAAAAGTCAGATTAAATCTTTGGAAATTCAGTTAAATCAAAGGATGTTAGCGGCCCCGATCGAGGGAATCGTGTTTCAGTCCCCTATCAAAAGTGCCGGGGCTGTGGTGCAACCTGGAGATACTATAGTCGAGATTGCCCCAAAGGAGTCTTTCCTTTCCCTGCGGGCGCAGATCGCTATTTCAGAAAGTGGCTCCTTACGGGAAGGAATGGCAGTGAAAATGAAGTTTGATGCTTATCCTTTTCAAGACTATGGGGTAGTAGAAGGAAAGGTAATCAAAATTTACCCAACCTCCAAGCTCACGGAAACGGAGCAGGGTAAAGTGCCTACTTATGACCTAGAAATTAAACTGAATAAAACTTGTATGCCCACACCACAGGAATGTATTGCTCTCCGCCCAGGGGACACCGCAACCGCAGAAGTAATTGTCCGCCAGCGTCGGATTATGGATTTAATTCTGGATCCCTTTAAGAAGTTGCAGCAGGGGGGTTTGGAACTATAGTGCCGGGAGTGTGGGGAGTGTGGGAAGTGTGGGGAGTGGGGAGTTGGACAGAATCAGCAACTGTCGTGGAAACGCCCAACACCTCCCTGCTCCCTGCTCCCTGCTCCCTGCTCCCTACTCCCTATTCCCTATTCCCTTGTCCAATCAACAATTACCAAAAAAAAATGATGTTACCCAGAAATGTTGAATGATAGTTAAAAAACTAGACAAATAGCCTCTATTTTGATAAAATAGAGGCTAAATAAAAATATAATAATGTTGCTTAAATGATATCAAATTTTCCACAAATCATCAAAAAACAGCTAGGAAAACTACCTACTGATGATTATCCAGTCCCTGGGGGGGCGACAAGCGCTCACAAGGGTAGGTTTTTTACAAAGGGGGGAGTAAGGACTCACGGATCAGCTATAGAGTAGCTAGACGCAGCAACTGTGTATGACGTTTGAGGGATGAAGCTGAATCGACATTTGAAACAATGGAAAAAAATAGTCAGCCTCCGGTTTCCCAAACTGAGTTTACCTCAAGTATCAGGACTGGCAAGCTGGAGTTTTGGAATGGTAATGACTAGATCAAGTAGTTTGACGAAAGTATCGAGTTTGATTGCCAAAATTAACCAAGAAAAAGAAAACACAGTTCGCCAAAGACTGAAAGAGTGGTATCTCGAAGCGGAAGCGAAATCGGGAAAAAAGCGAGCAGAGATCGTGGTCATTGACTGCTTTGCGGATTTATTGAAATGGATAATTGATTTATGGCCATCGGAGTGTAAGCAGCTAGCAAAGCGCCCTAGATGCGACCACATTAAAACAGAATTTTACGGTGTTATCGATCCATGTTCTGTACCGTGGCTGTGGGATTCCGATCGCTTGGAAGGTGGTCAAAGCTACTCAAAAAGGGAGTTGGCGGCCTCATTGGCAGCAACTATTTCAATCTCTAGAAGATGAACGTACCAACACAAATGGAAGTAATTGTCTTTGCCGTTCGCGTAGCGTGGCCAAAGGCCGATCGAGGGCTATATGCTGATTGGTTGTATAAGTTAATTAGGGAATTACATTGGCATCCCTTTTTGCGCATCAACCATCAAGGGCAATTTCGCTGTGAGTCGGAATTCGTATGGAAATCTTTAGCTTCAATTTTACCTCATCCCGGCACCAGTTTCTCTGCTAAAATCACCTGTTTTAAAACTAATCCGATTGAGTGTACTTTGTCTGCTCGATGGGATCATGGCTATCAAGACCCTTGGTTAATCATTACTGATTTGAGTCCTACTCAGGGCGATGCGAGTTGGTATGGTCTTCGTGGTTGGATTGAATGTTCCTACCGAGACCTTAAAAGTGATGGTTGGCAGTGGCAGAAGACTCGCTTAACTAATCCCGAGCGAGCAGAACGTCAATGGCTGGCCATGGCTGTTGCTCTTCTATGGACTCTGAGTCAAGATCTAGAAGATGAGCAGGCATTATTGGAGTTACAACAGCCTATTCCTCAGACACAGATACAAGAAGCACAAAGAAAATCTGTATCCTCAACTAATGTCAATCATCGTGCTGTTCGTCAACTTTCCAGTTTCGTTAATGGTTTGTTAACAATACTGGAGCATTTACTCAATGATTTGCCTATTACTATCGGTTGTCTGAAACCTTGGCCTATTGGCCACGCTACGCGAACGATCTTCAAGACTTTTCACTCTTCATTCTCTCCTAACTCTTCTTAATTGTAAAAAACCTACCCCTGTGAGGGCGACAAGCGCCCCGTAACCCTTGATATATATTAAATTGAGCGAATTATGGTAAAAAAAGATAGGTCAGAAATTGTCAAGACGACCTATCAATTCAAAATGCTACCAGAATTATATCAAAAACATTTAAAAAATCTCCTTTCCGAATCTCAATTATTGTTTTTTTACCTTGTAGTAATCATTGTACAAGATATCAAGGATGTTAAACTAGAAAAAATTGCTGAATCTTTACCTTTGCCTATTAAATGTAACTCAAGGCGTAAAAAGTTACAGAGATTTTTGTCATTACCAATATTTCAAATAAAAAAAATGTGGTTTCCAATTGTTAGAGAATGGCTCTATCAAAAATTTGATAAACACCAAAAAATCTATTTAGCCATCGATAGGACTAATTGGAATAACAAAAATTTATTGGTGGTTAGTATAATTTATAAAAACCGAGCAATTCCAATTTATTTTGAACTTCTTTCAAAACTTGGTTCAAGTAATTTTTCGGAGACGAAACCTTGAACAGTGGAGCCTTATTACAAAAGATTTAACCCTTTTATGCAGAACCGAACACCCATAAAGGCTCCACTGTTCTACGGTAACTTGAAGAGCAAAAACAAATACTATCAACTATTATAGGGCTATTTGATAGCTATCATGTTGTTATTTTGGGAGACCGAGAGTTTTGTTCAGTTAAATTGGCTGAATGGCTAGACAAACAAGGGTTTAAGTTTTGTTTAAGACTTAAAAAAAACGAGCAAATTGAATTAAAAAATCAGGGGTGGATTTCCCTGAAAAACTCGGGATTAAAACCAGGAGTTTCGTTATTTTTTGAAAAGGTTAAAGTCACAAAAACTCAACAAGTATCAGGATTTAGTATTGCCTGTAAATGGAAGAAAAGTTATCGAAAGTCAGTAAGCCAAGAAGGTGGGTTTATCCTAACAAATATGAGCGAATTATCTGAGGCAATATCAGCTTATAAAAAGCGATGCAGCGCGGTCTTGGGGGTTTACCCCGGAGACAAAACCTTAGATAGTGGAGCCTTTCTAGTTAGCAGGTTATGCAGAAAAGGGTTAAATATTTTTTAATAAGGCGACCCTATCTTACGGTAAATTCAAACCATGAGCGACTGCATCAAGACAACGTTTTGATATTGAGGAAATGTTCCGAGATTATAAAAGCGGTGGATAGAATATGGAAGGCAGTAATGTTGTCGGTAAACGCTTTATATCTTTACTTATTATAATCTATTTTGCTTACTTTATTGCCACAATTAAAGGAGAAATAATTAATAAAAGCGATGCAGCGCGGTCTTGGGGGTTCCCCCCGGAGACAAAACCTTAGATAGTGGAGCCTTTCTAGTTAGCAGGTTATGCAGAAAAGGGTTAAATATTTTTTAATAAGGCGACCCTATCTTACGGTAAATTCAAACCATGAGCGACTGCATCAAGACAAGGAGTTCAGGACTATGTAGCGAGAGTCAAAGAATATGGGCGATTAACTAAAAGACATAGCAGTTTTTATATTGGAATGTATGCTCAAAAATGGATTAACTTTATGGATAAATGTTGGTAATTAGTTTATGCTTTGATGCGTTTAAGTCGTCATAAGCTCGATAATTATTTACGAGGTATGAGAGCTATGAAGCTTATACAGTCTACTTTTTAGCTCTCATGTCGCCCCCCCAGATCCAGTCCTCAATACTTTCCTATTTGTATCAACCTGGTTATAATTTGTATTAGATTGGCCTTTGGGCCACGCTACGCGAACAAAGTCAAACTAGTATGAGTAGTTTATTTAAGCTTTTGAATGTACGCGGCCTAGAGGTAGACATATCGACTTTCTCTAAGGCGAGCAAAGTTAGAAATCCATTCGCGTAGCGTGCGCCAATGCGCAAGGTGTTTTCTAATTTGTTCGTTCAATTAAGAAAAACTATACATAAAAACCCAAAAATATGGAATAATCAATTAGCATTATTTCCGATTGATTAGACCATAGTAACATTAACAAGTAAGCTGTTATGGAGCCAAGGATTTAATCAAGTAAAATTATTCAGTGGCTTAAATTTATTAACAGCAGAGCCAGGAGGAATAATGATTCATTTTGGTCAAGGTCATGATAGTAAATATGGGGATAACACAATAGAGTCAACTCCATAAAACGGAGTTGGAGTAATGGATAGAGGATTTGCGAGCTTGGAGAGAATAAAAAATCTCAAGACCAAATATAATCGTTATTTGGTCTTGAGAATTAATAACAATTTCAAGCTAGAAATGTTGGAGGATGGCCAGTACATAATTGGAACAGGTAAAGATCAAGTAAAAGTGAGAGTAGTCAACTTTTGTGACCTTGAAACTAAAACTGAATTTAGACTAGTAACTAACCTACCAGAAACAGGTGAAGCAGGAAGAAGTAATGAATATATTGCGGATTTTTATCGTTTATTTGAAGTTACCGTAAGAGAGTGGAGCCTTTATAGGGACAGGTTATGGGTAATAGTTTTAAGTTATATGAATAAGGCTCCACTCTCTAAGGTTTCGTCTCCTTGGATGGCAAATAGAGTTGTTCTGGAAGTTTTTAAAAATGCATCTTAAACTCGAAAGATTAATAACCAAAAATATTAATGGTATTGAAATAAAAATATATAGCTTTCTGATCGCTTACTTGTTATTACAATTGGTTAATACCCCTAATTAATTTGGAAGTATATTATTAGATAAGCTTCGATATTTACAAGCTTTTATGTGTGAAAATATTAGCTATGTACATTGGTTTGATAAGATGGTGTTCTCGTGAAGCTATCTGGTGTGTTATAGGTGTAGTATATCTAATTTTAGGTACATAACTCTCGGGATTCAACATTTCTGGATGTTACCAGCTATTACGATTACCACTGAAGAGATTTTTCACCAAGTCCAGCTATCCTGCCAAATCCCTGAAATTATTGAAGGGATTGTGACGCGCAAGATTATTGCTGCTACTGCAGAAAGTGCTGGCATCCGTGTAGAGATTGAAGAACTTCAAAAGGCAGCAGACCAATTCCGGTTAATGAACAAACTTGAGAATTCAGAGGACACTTGGGCATGGCTGCAACAACACAGTATGTCTTTAGATGATTTTGAAGAAATAGTGTATACTAATTTGATGGCTAGCAAGGTAGTTCAACATCTGTTTGCGGATAAGGTTGAACCCTATTTCTTTGAACATCAGCTGGATTATGCTGCTGCTGTTATTTACGAAGTGGTTTTAGATGATCAAGAGCTAGCCATGGAACTGTTTTATGCCCTGGACGAAGGGGAGATAAGTTTCTATCAAATTGCTCACGAATACATCAATGATACTGAGTTACGACGCTCTGGAGGATATCGGGGAATTGTTAAGCGTCAGGAGTTTAAGCCAGAAATTTCTGCTGCTGTTTTTGCTGCTGAGCCGCCACAGTTGCTTAAGCCGATTGTGAGTTCTAAGGGAGTACATCTGATTTTGGTTGAGGAGATTGTTAAATCGGAATTGGATGGGAAGTTGCGCGCTCAAATTATGTCTGATTTGTTTAGTGGGTGGTTGAAGGGGCAAATTGCGGGAGTTGAAGTTGTTAAGCAAATAGAGTAGATACTAAATACTGGGGTGGAGTTACTTACTACAAGAGCGAGAGCGTTTTCGCAACAGAACCATTCAACGGTACTCTACTCCCAAATCAGCACTGAAGGCAACAATTCTGGAGATGCTAAGCGTAACAACTGATACCCTACCCCTGCTGTACCTCGGAAAAAACGTAAGCGTTCAGGGGTGACAAAAACGACCACTACTCCCCGAACGTGGAGTCAAACCATGAAGCAATAAAATTAAGCAGCTATCAACAAATTATCTTATAAGTTAACAGAACCAGTACCGGACTATTCCATACAAGAAGTAGAT
>NZ_JAAHHW010000139.1 GCF_010692325.1 Moorena sp. SIO3I8
AAGTTGGCAGGTAACTACGACGCTGTAGCTCAAGAAGCTGTTGATGCTATCTATAAAAAGTTCCCCAACGGTAGTGGTCGGGACATCGATGCAGGTACTCAGAAAGAAAAGTGCAAGCGTGACATCGTTCACTACCTGCGTTTGATCAACTATTGCCTAGTTGTTGGTGGTACTGGTCCTCTGGATGAGTGGGGTATTGCTGGCGCTCGTGAAGTCTACAAAGCTTTAGGTATCGATGCCGCTACCTATGTTACTGGTTTGACCGTCCTCCGGGATCGTGGCTGCGCTCCTCGTGATATGTCTGCCCAAGCCTTGGTTGAATACCGGGGTTATCTTGACTATGTAATCAACTCCATGTCATAGGATTATTGCTATCCACTTTCTGTAGTGGCTAGCTGCCTCTAGTACTTTCGACTGAAGGGGTATCTTAGCAAAGTGCTGTGCCTGAAACAGGTTCAGCACTTTGCTAAGAACCCCTTAGTTGTTGTGCTTGAAGCTCCTGATACCAAGTGGCATTCAAAGAGAGTAGATGGCTTGGATAGGGAGATAGGGAGGTGGGGAGATGGGGAGATGGGGAGATGGGGAGATCGGCGGAAGAGAAAGTTGTACGTTTGACCGCAACTTGGTATGACTCCTCGATCAAGAATGTCTACTAATATTTTTTTGACTGATATTTACTAATATCTACTAATGTCTACAGAAGAGTTATATCAACAATTAAAAAATAAAAATCCTAGACTCAGAGAAAGAGCCATGCGGCAGATTGCAGCAGAGCGCACCGAGAATACTATTTCTGAGTTGATGGCAATTTTGGGTGATGAGGATGTGGTTTATCGGCGAGCAGCAGTGCAAACTCTAGGTGTGATTGGTCTTGATGCTGTACCGGTATTGGCAGAAACCTTAACAACTAGTGAAAATAACACAGTACGGGCTAGCTGTGCAAAAGCGCTGGCTTCGATCGCTCTTAACTACTCAGAAGAAACTTTCCCAACTGTGGGGTTGCAGAGTCTACAAACGGCCCTTAAAGACCCAGATCCCGTTGTAAAAATATCAACAGTTGGCGCACTGGGAACCATTGGTCCACCCGCTTTTGAAGCCCTAGTGGCTGCTTTGGACATCGACGATATTGCGCTTCAAGTTACTGTGCTACAGGCTCTAGGTTCCTTAGGGGATGAGAGAGGTATGGAAGTGCTATCTGCTGCCGCTGAGAATCAGGAAGCCGACCCCTATATCCGAGAATCAGCAGCTAGTTCGATATCACGCTTGGAACAGATTATCAACTTTGGTTCATCCAGGAAAGCATCTGGAGAATAATACCAGAATAATTATAGCAGAAGTAAGAAGTTTGAAGTCAGAAGTCAGAAGTTAAACTAGCTTTGTATCTAGGTTTGAGGAAAAGTGACTGTCCTACACTAGGCTTCGACTGCTATAAGAGAATTATTTGTTGTCATTAAAACCCAAAATTATCCCCAAAACTATCAACGAAGAAAGCCAGGGGAATTGACATAATTATTTATGCCTTCGGGCAATAGCTAAAACAATCTCCGGTTAAGCCTCTTGTTGAACTCTGTTTTGCCAATGGTTGCCCAACGCTTTAACTCAGAAATGTGTTTTTGTAAAGTTGCAATACGCTCCTCTTGCTCTTGATTATGCTGTTTCAAAGACTCATAACTCTCGGGAGCTTGATTAGCCGGAGATTTTTGTTGAGATAACTGACGCTCTAACTCAGCAATACGCTTCCCTTGGTCTTGAGTTTGCTGCTGTAGAAACTGATTACTTTCTACTTGTTGCGCCGCCTGAGATTGTTGCTCAGCTAGCTGCTTCTGTAACTTCTTAACCAGATTAGATTGCTGTTGTGCCTGCTGTTGCAGAGTCTGGTTACTCTCTACCTGTTGTGTTGCTAGAGATTTTTGGTCAGCTAACTTCTGTTGTAAGTCTTCAATCACATTAGCTTGCTGTTGAGCCTGCTGTTGTAAAGACTGATAACTTTCTGTCTGTTCAGCAGTTTGAGATTTTTGGTCTGCTAACTGCTTCTGTAATTTCTTAACCAGATTCCCTTGCTCTTGTGCCTGCTGTTGTAAAGACTGATAGCTTTCGGTTTGTTCAGCAGTTTGAGATTTTTGGTCTGCTAACTGCTTCTGTAATTTCTTAACCAGATTAGATTGCTCTTGAGCCTGCTGTTGTAAAGACTGATAGCTTTCGGTTTGTTCAGCAGTTTCAGATTTTTGGTCAGCTAGCTGCTTCTGTAATTTTTTAACCAGATTCCCTTGCTCTTTAGCCTGCTGTTGTAAAGACTGATAGCTTTCGGTCTGTTCAGCAGTTTCAGATTTTTGGTCAGCTAGTTGCTTCTGTAATTTCTTAACCAGATTCCCTTGCTCTTGTGCCTGCTTTTGTAAAGACTGATAGCTTTCGGTCTGTTCAGCAGTTTCAGATTTTTGTTGAGCTAACTTCTGCTGTAAGTCTTCAATCAAATTAGCTTGCTCTTTAGCCTGCTGTTGCAAAGACTGGTAATCTTCTTGGGATACACCAGAACCACCAGGCTCAGACACATCAGCTTGTAGCGGTTGCTTACCCTCTATAACCTGAATCTTGGTTTTAGATGTTGTAGTTCCATTGTTGGAGGATGTTTCCTTAGCCTCCGGTGGATTTTCCAGGGCAATGGTCATACTTGCCTGCTGGCATGCGATCGCAATATTACCTCTGGCGATACGCTCAATTAGTTCCGAGCGGGACAATCCAGTATTCTGAGCCATCTGAGTCAACAAGCCAATGCCTGTAGGGGTCAGGGATATCCCCACCTTGGACTTACTTTCTGAATACTGGCTAGCAGTTTTACGGCTTTTCTTGGCCATTGGCTTTTCCTCCGGATCGGCTATTTAAAGTCTATATATTTTACTGTTAAAAGTACCTCTTTAAAAGCTTAAGTTAGAAGCTTTAGTTAAAAGCTTGTATTTCCCAGGTAGTTGTTGATGGTTGACCGCTGTCATTCAACTCTCAACAGTCAACCGTCAACAACCCACACATTTCTATGGCAACTGGCGATAGAGCTAATCCCAGCTCTAATAAGTACTAAGTTTTTCCTCTAATAACTACGAGGACGCCACTTATTCAACCGCGCTTCTGCAATCATAGCTAAACGCCGCTGATCAGCAACCTTTTCTTGTAAGGTAGCAATTTCCTGGGCCTGTTTTTCAGACTTTTGTTGGAGAGCTTCATAACTGTCTGGCTCTACAGTCGCTGCTGCCATGGGGATTGGGGGTGCCATGGTGGTGAAACCACTACCACCATTGCTCGAAGAACTGTAAGACTGCCATTTGCTAAACTGTGATTCTCCAAAGCTAGCCAATGGTCGTAAGTCTGCCAACTGTTTCTGCAAGCTTTCCAGCAGTTCTTCTTGCTCTTGGCATTTCCGTTCGATGGCTTGATAGGCTTCTGAGCGTTCTTTCTCAGCTCCTGCGGTAGCTTGCTTCGGTTGGATTTTGGGCTTGAGTACTTCATCCAATAAGGCTTGGATATCAGTAACTGGGGCAAGCCCAAGGGGATTATTGTAAATAATCGATTTATTAAGCCTTGATGGATTCCCTGACAAATTGTCTTTATCAGAGCTAGAAACGCTGGGCATCAGCACCAACATGTTAGTAAACCCAAGCAGCTTTTTGCCTGTTTGGGTTTTATAGCCCCGGTAAAAGGGTACAGTATCCTCCCCAAAGACCTCTTGGTACTCGTCACTATCGATATAGGAATCAATATCCGCCTCGAAACCTCCTTGATCCAGTACTTGGCTGTGATAGAAGGTCTCAGAGTAGTCATCAGGAGCACGACCGAGCAAATGCTTAAAATTCAGCTCGATTGACCGGTAGCGGGGACAGATATCAAAAAACCTTGACCGATACAACTCTGACTTGGCAACCTGACGCACAAACTCACGGACAGTGATTTGGCCCCGCTTGATCTGGGATTCGGGGACAATCAGCCGTTCACTGTCCATAACATGGGCATTTCCCAAAACCTGACGGTAGACTGCTCGAATCACCGTCTCGATTTCTGCTTCCGAGCGACCTGGCCACAGCTCAATCGGATCAATTTGTTCCCAGGCTTGATACTGGCGTTGCCAGGTTTGAGTCGTGTTTTGCTCGAGTTTTTCAGCTTCTGTAAGAATCTTAGGTGCTATTTGAGTGTCTGTGGGACTTGCTGGTTGGGCTTTTTTGAGACCTAGAACATTAGCCAGGAGTTTATTGACATCTGTGGGTTTTACTACATCACCAGCTCCAGAAAGCGGCTCCATATTACTGGGGCTATTGGTCATCAGGGACTGATTCAACCGAGACCAATTCCCCCGCCAAACAGTGCCTTTATCACTACCAGACGCACCACGCAACAGTTTTAAGATATGGGTAAATCCCACTGTACTCTTGCCTATCTGGGTTTTGTAACCTCGATAATAGGGCACCTGGTTTTCCCCAAAAGCGATCTGGTATTCTTCGCTATCGATATAAGAATCGATTTCAGTCTCATAACCCCCTTGATCAAGGATCCTCGTATGCTCAATAATTTCCTCATAGCTTTCGGGAGCTCGACCAAGGAGATGCTTGAAATTCAACTCAATGGCTCGGTTACGAGGGCAACTGCTGAAAAATCGGGAGTAGTAAAGCTCAGATTTAGCCACTTGCCGCACAAATTCCCGGACAGAAATTTCTCCGTTTCTAAGTTGGGATTCGGAAACGGTGAGCCGCTCACTGTCCATGACATAGGTATTCCCCAACACTTGCCGATAGACAGCCCGAATCACAATTTCCAGTTCTTCTTCAGAATGACTAGGCCACAGTTCAACTGGGTCTGTTTCTTGAAATGCTGCCACCCCTAATTGTGCGGCGCGTGTCAGTACAGGATTTATAAAACCAATTACCATCTAAAAGACCTCCCAATCCATTGTTGTTAAACAAAGTTAATCAACAACTAATAAACAACTTTTTTACGAAGACTACCTTTTTCAATTCAATAGTATTGATCACTTAATGTCCAAAAAAAAAATTGATTGAACACTATATTAATTGAACACTATAAGTATTAATTTATTTTTGATTAAATTGTTTAAGGTGACGCTTTCCATATCATCTTGGTTGACTGACACGCTAGTTGCACTTAGAGATTTAATTGACTGTTGACTGTTGACCATTAACAGTCAACAGTCAACAGTCAACAGTCAACAGTTAAACGAAAAAATCTGTACGGTGCAGTAGTCAGCTCAACCTACTTTGTTTTAACTAACGTGGACACTAGTAACCTTACCACCCATACGGCTAATGTTCTTCATTGCCTCAGCTATACAGCTATAAGGAACCTTCGTCGTATAGTTACTTGTGCGCATTACATCTTGGCGACACAGACCTGTTACCTCTAGTACAACTGTGCGATCGCTATAATCACTCAGAGTGCTACTTCCATCTGTAATCATTCCTGACATCGGTAAAGTACCTCCAATTTACTAAGTTGTGAATTAAAAAACGGTCTATCCAACTGCCAATAGTTTACCAGTAGTTTAATAGCCAATAGTGTTAGTTTTTAGAAATTAGCTGTTGATTGCTCACAGCCTATTTCCAAAAACTAACATCTACATACTTAGCTCATATCAACTACTGAATCCTGACAGTCAACCTAACCTATTTCAGTAATACTGACAATTTTGCTGCCCATTTTGTGCATATTTTGAATCCTCGCCGACAGCTGGTCGTAACCCACCTCATAGCTAGCATTACTCCGCTTGAAGCGAGAACCAACACCAGCTTTAGCGACAGTAATCTTAAAGCGTTTGCCTGTATTGGTGTAAGTACCTGAACCTCCAACAGGAGCAGTAATCTTGGTAGACAGATTAGCTCCTAAATCACTAATCAGCTTGGCTTGGTTACTGCTATCACTAGTAGCATCTCCCCGCATCAAGCAAAACGTCCGATTAAATCCTACGTTCTTAATCCCAACTTCGGTATTATTACTACGAGGATAGGGGACAATAAACTCACCAAAACTCAACTGATACTCTGCGCTATCGATATAAGAATCGATTTCAGCGTCGTAGCCAGCAGTGTTATAAATTAGAACATGTTCGGCAATTTCTGCCTGTTCCTGGGGAGCACGACCTAGAAAATGCTTGTAGTTGAGCTCAATGAAACGATACTGGGAAGCAGAATCAAAAAACAGGGACTTATACAAGTCTGATTTAGCGACCATGCGCACAAAGCCCCGTACACTGATGTCCCCATTGCGCAGCATCGCTTCAGCACTAGTTAAGCGATCGGATTCCAGCAAGTGCTGGTTACCTAGAACCTGTTTGTAAACTGCCCTAATCACTGTCTGCAGATCATCTTCTGTTGCACCAGCACGCAACTCTATCGGGTCAGCATCTATTACCCAAAGTGACATTTAAATTCCTCCTAGATTCTTTACTCAGATTTAGCTGACTTACACAGCTATTCACTTATCAGTTACCAGTTATCAGTTACCAGTTAACTGTTAACAGTTTTTCTTGATGACAATTAACTGTTGACTTGTAAGCATTCAGCATTCAGCATTCAGCATTCAGCATTCAGCTAGCAGGCGCTTTAACTGAACGTGGTGGGATCAGTAAAACGAGCAGGGATTTTCAACTAGCTGTACCAGCCCGTAAGGTTGTTTACTACTTCCCGTTGATTAGCTGACGCCTGACAGCCGTGAGCCTTTGGCCAAGCGTGAGCCAAAGGCTCACGGCTGAATACTTACGTTGACTTAGTAACTGATAACCGGGCTACTGGATCAAGTTAACTCAGTAATACTGAGAATCTTGCCACCGCTTTTATGAATACTCTTGACTTGTTCAGAGAGTTGCTCGTAGCTAACCTGATAGTTCACCTTGCTATACTTATTCAACCGGGCTACACCAGCGCATGTGGAAACAGCAATCTGGTAACGCTTGCCAGTATTGCCATAACCTGCACCATTTCCAACAGCTGGAGCCTTAACTTGTGGAGATATATTAGCAGCTACAGAAGTAATTAGCTGGGCTGGTTTTCCACTATCACTGGTAGGAGAGCCTCGCAGTAACGAGAACATCCGATTAAAGCCCACATTCTTAATTCCAGGTTGGCTACGGATGCTGCGGGGGTAGGGAACGATGTTATCGCCAAAATTCTCAAGATATTCGTCACTATCGATATAGGAATCGATTTCCGCTTCGTAACCCTGTTCATTGTAAAGGCTGACGTGCTCAGAGATTTCAGCTTGATCTAGAGGAGCACGACCCAGCAAATGCTTGCAATTAAGCTCAATGAACTGATAGGGAGAAGACCCCTCGAAAAATCGGGATTGATACAGGGCTGATTGAGCCACCATGCGCACAAAGCCACGGACACTAATATCCCCATTCCGAAACATTGATTCCCCATTGCTGATTCGCTCGCTATCCATCAGATGGGCATTGCCCAAAACCTGCTTGTAAACAGCTCGAATTACCGTCAGCACATCCTCTTCAGTAGCATAGGGTCGCAGTTCTACTGGGTCACCTTCAAAGGCATCTAGACCAAGGGTGGCTGATACCGTTAAATTCCCCATTCTTATTTCTCCTAAACTCAGTTTGATAATGATATAATCGTTCGTTAAACCTAGTTTGAGGTAATTTCCCCAAACCTAGGGTCAGCTATTAAGGCGCTATTAAGCAATTATTAGCCGACCCTGAGTTTATATCAAATGGTCAACGTTCAACCAGCATTACAAAACTTCAGTAATGCTGATAATCTTTCCACCACATTTATGAATGTTTTGAAATTGTTGAGACATTTGACTGTAGTTAACTACCCGCTCTGTCTTGCTAAACTTATTGAGTCGAGCAGCAGCAGTTGAGGTAGAATAGACAATCCGGAACCGCTTGTCGGTGTTACTACTAGCTGCACCATTGCCAATCGCTGGCGGAGTGATTTTCGTGGACATATTCGCAGCCAAAGAGGAAATTAACTTTGCCTGTGTATCACTGTCACTGGTAGGAGAGCCCCGTAGCAATGAGAACATCCGATTGAACCCTTCAGTTTTGATCCCCACTTGGGTGCGGATAGACCGTGGATAAGGGACGGTGTACTCACTAAAGTTTTGAATGTATTCGTTGCTATCGATATAAGAGTCGATTTCAGCGTCGTAGCCCTCTGTATTATATATTTGGACGTGTTCAGTAATCTCTGCCTGGTCCTGGGGAGGGCGTCCTAACAAGTGTTTGAAGTTCAGCTCAATGAACCGGTACTGAGAAGAACTGTGAAAGAACAGTTTCTTATACAAATCAGATTTAGCAACTACCCTGACTAACTCACGCACTGTAATATTGCCATTCCGCAGTTGGGCTTCAGCACTAGAGAGCTGATCGCTCTCCATGATATGTTCATTGCCCAAAACCTGCTTGTAAACGGCTCGAATTACCGTTTGTAAATCATCTTCAGTGGCAAAAGGCCGTAATTCTAATGGATCACATTCAAAGGCATCCAAGCCTAGAGTCGCTGAGCGAGTTAAATTTCCCATTTCTATCTCTCCTTTAAAACTTCCGAAAAAAAACCCCAGACATTAGGAGATTTCTGTAATGCTGACGATTGTCCCACTAGTGCGATTAATCCGCTGAATTTGGGGTGTCATCTTGCTGCCAGGAACAATGTACTCAGTGGTACTACGACGGCGACGACCGCTGTACATCGCACCCCGCACTACAATTTTGAACATCTTTTCGGTAGCATCAGCATAAGCGGCAGCACGAGCACCTGCCAGTGGCACAATTTTGCTGGTGCTATTGGTAGCAACTGCTTCTACCAAGCAAGAGCTTTTTATGGAGCTATCAACTTCTGAATGACCCCTTACCAAGGAGAGGGTACGGTTATAACCCACCTGCTTTTGGCCGATTTGGCTACTAGCACCACAATAGTAGGGTACGGTATCATCCCCAAAATTAGTTTGGTACTCGTCACTATTGATGTAAGAATCAATCTCAGCATCGTAGCCCTGCTCAATACAGATACGGATGTGTTCCGAAATTTCTGTCTGATCTAGGGGAGCACGACCCAATAAATGCTTAAAGTTCAGCTCAATAAATCGGTAAGGCGCACAGGATTCAAAATACCGAGCGCGATAGAAATCTGATTTGGCAACAGCCCGCACAAATTCCCTGACCGTGATGCTGCCATCGCATAATTGCGATTCAGCACTCACCAGCCGCTCACTCTCCATAATGTGGGGGTTGCCCAAAACTTGACGATAAACTGCCCGAATTACAGCTTGCACTTCATCAATGCCGCTAGTAGGCCATAGTTCAAAGATGGTATCTGAATCTAGACCAAACTTGGCAGTAGGCGCTGTACTGACCATTTAAATTTCTCCTTGCAAAAAACTTATTCAAAATAGAGGGGATTTTCCTTGCCAAAACAAAGTAACCAACCCTTCATTGCACTGCACCTCTACCTTCTTTGGCAGCAAACTAGTTGGCTTGCTGCCAAAGCACGCAGAAATACACGAACTTTTCCAGATTAGAAACTTTTGAATCCCGATTGAATCCTAATTACACAACGGTGATGCTGGCAATCACGCCACCCTGCTTATGAATCCGCTGGTACTCTTTGGAGAGCTGATCAAACGGAACCAGGTAGACCTGGTTACTGCGCCGGAATTTGGATACCCGATTCACTGCACCAGGGGACTTGTAGCCAGTTACCTCAATGCGGTACACCTTACCTTCAGCAGTAGCTCCAGCACCATGGCGAGTTCTGGCACCCAATGGGGTTTCTTGGAAAGACCAGCCAGATACACCACCAGATGGCGGAACCACTGCTGTCGGAATTTCTTGAATTACATTCTTATTTAGACAAGGACTCTTGCCAGCCAAGCTCCCTTTGAAGTCGCTACTAGAAGCTCCTCGCAACAGTTGGAACATGTGGGTAAACCCAACCATCTTCTTGCCTGTTTGGGTTTTGTAGCCTCGGTAGAAGGGAACTGTGTCTTCCCCATAGACTTCCTGGTACTCGTCACTGTCGAGATAGGAATCAATCTCTGCCTCGAAGCCCCCTTCATCCCAGATAATACTGTGAGCCTTCATCTCATCGAAGCCATCGGGAGCCCGACCAAGTAAATGTTTGAAATTCAGCTCAATTACTCGGTAGCGGGGGGCTTTATCGAAAAACCGGGAGCTGTAAGCATCGGATTTCGCTACTGCCCGCACAAATTCCCGAACGCTGAGTTCACCTAGTTTAAACTGAGACTCTGGGACAGCCAGTCGCTCACTTTCCATGACATAAGCATTGCCCAAGACTTGCCGATAGACCGCCCGAATCACGGCCTCAGCGTCCTCGCTTGAGATACCTGGCCACACTTCAATTGGATCTGTGTCTTCAAATAGGCCGACACCTAGCTGTGATGCTGGTCCGAATGCCATTAACAGATTCTCCTAGATAGCAACAAATTTTTTAATCAGGGTTTTCTCAGGGTGTTTAAAAAACTTTACAAGCTTTTAAACAACAACATAACCTCTCTCACGACTCCTGATGGAAGAGTCTTGGGAGCTCATAGCTCCTGTGAGCGAGATTGTGTCAGTGTTTTACACCTTCACACATTTATTTATACAATGCCCTGATCACCCTAAATTATCAAGATTTGTAAACTTCTGGGATTGCCTGTGATTGAAACTGACGACTATCTTAGAAATTATGAATTATAAAATATTACTTATTATAGGGAACAGGGAACAGGGAACAGGGAACAGGGAACAGGGAACAGGGAACAGGGAACAGAAAAAAAATTCTCTGTACCTCATAAATATGATAACCGCTAGATTTATCAATGATTTTTTTTAAGCTACCCTAGACCGAACACCCAGGGCGAACAACCTTGGCCAAAAGGCCACGCAATCGCGTTCAACCTTCAACCTTCAACCTTCAACCTTCAACCTTCAACCTTCAACCTTCAACCCTTCAACCCTTCAACCTTGGCCAAAAGGCCACGCAATCGCGTTCAACCTTCAACCCTTCAACCCTTCAACCCTTCAACCCTTCAACCCTTCAACCCTTCAACCCTTCTGAATTTGTGCGATCGCTACCTTGACCAGTTGGCAAATTTCCTCTCGCTGATCGGATAACTTGGCTGTTAAGGCGGGTAAAGCCGCTTCATCTTTAAGCTTCCCTAAGGATAAGATTACCCTCCGCCTCACCTCTTGGCTGGGGTCTTCCAGTAACGGGATTAAATTGGGAACCCCTAGCTGGGGGTCAAGTTGGCTCACCGATGTCGCTGCTTCGGCACGAACATTGACAGATTCATCTTTCAGTGCTAATAAGAGAATATCTCTAGCCTGGTCATTACCTGGTTCATCCACCAAATTAGCGATCGCTCCGACTACTGCCATCCGCACATCTTCCGATTCGGAGTGGATTGCCTGATACAGGTGCTCAGCTGCTTCTGATCCAATGAAAGCTAAGGCCCAAGAGGCATGACCTTTGGCAGTTTGGGGATAATCTGCTGATTCCAACACCTCAATCAACTTTGGGACAGCCGCTTCTCCCATTCTGGCTAAGGCTCCAGCCGCTGAACTCTTGACCACTGTATCCTCATCATTTAACAAGGCATCAATCAGGGTAGGAACCCCCTGGGGATCCCTGATTTTTGCTAAAGCCTTGCCACAAGACCTGCGCACCACCGGGTTTGGGTGATTAGCTAGTGCTTCAATCACAAAGGGAGCAGCTGGCTTACCAATTTTTCCGAAGGCTTCCACGAATCCCAGTCTGACCATTCCCCGGCTATCAGCCAGGGATTCAACCATCTTTTTTAACTGTTGCGGATTAGTAATATCAACGTTTCCCTCAGCAAGTTGGCTATTGACATCAGCCAGCAAGCTGTCAGTTTCAGAGGGAGCTGGCGGTTGAGTTTCCGATGTAACCATGGGTAATTCCAGTTGCTTTAGTCAGTTGCGTCAGGATGATGGCAAGGATGATTGCTAGGGGCGGAGATTTTCCAGAGCAGCGTCGATCTTAATAATTTCTGGGTGGTTTTTGATATGCTCCATGGCCGCCTTTTTCGGCAGTTTCACCTTCTGAGCCATTTTCATCACATCATTAACCAGTCTTTCCCGATATTTCTCTAGTTCAGTAATAACTTCCTCAATTTCTGCCGGTGATGGCTGGGCTTCTTGAATTTCAGACATTTTGGTGACGTTCTTAAATGGTTATTTAAGTTTACAGGTTACAGGTTACAAGTTACAGGTTACAAGTTACAGGTTATAGGTTACAGGTTACAGGTTACAAGTTACAAGTTACAGGTTACAGGTTACAGGTTACAGGTTACAGGTTACAGGTTACGGGTTTGAACGGTTTAACCTTGGCCAAAAGGCCACGCAATCGCGTTCAACCTTCAACCTTTCAACCTTCAACCTTTCAACCTTCAACCTTCAACCTTCAACCGTTCAACCTTCAACCGTTCAACCTTGGCCAAAAGGCCACGCAATCGCGTTCAACCTTCAACCTTTCAACCTTCAACCTTCAACTAGGATGACTGGCTCCTAAACTTTCCCGAGTATTACTTCGAGTATAGGGATTCCAGGTGTCTAGATCTTTATATGGTTGATTCAAAAGCATCGAACGGGTGGCTTCACTGATGCCTTGAGCCATGGTAAAGTCAGCCCCAGCAATATTTTGTACATGGTTTAAATCTGCTCCAGTCAGGTCGGCCCCTCGCAAATCCGCTCCCTCCAGCTCCACGCCACTCATACGGGCATTACGCAAACAAGCCCCGGTCAGGAAAGCCTTCCGTAAGTTGGATCCACTCAAAGCAGCATCCTGTAAATTAGCACCGGTTAAATCGGCTCCGCTGAGATAGCCTCCTATTACTCTAATCCCTTGCAAGTCAACTCCCCTCAGATTAGCGGTATTGAGAAAAGCACCATTGAGATTAGCACCAGGCCCAACAGCCCCAGAACTTTTGTAGCGAAATCCTTCTGGCCAAGTAGTTTCCCGGTCATACAGGGCTACTTGTAGGTTGGTTTCATTTAAGTTAGCCATCGTCAAATTAGCCTTCCTTAAATCTGCCCGGTTTAAATACGCCCCTTCCAAATCAGCGCCAGTCAGGTCAGCGCCAGTGAGATCAGCTCCCCTGAGATCAGCTCCCCTGAGATTCGCTTCCCGCAAAATTGCCTGACTAAGATTAGCCCCAGTCAGGGTAGCTTGGCTCAAATTAGCTTTCTGTAGGTTAGCACCACTGAGGTTAACCTGGTACAAGTCTCTCTGACTCCAATCGATGCCCTCAAGATTAGCATCAGAGATATAGTCTCCGGCTTGCAACCGTTTTAAGATATCCATAGCTTGGTTGTTAGTGCGATCGCTTAACCGAGTTTGAATCATTATAATTTGTAAACTCTACCTGGAACTGCCAAGGTTAGTCTACCGTTCTGGTGGGAACACAGGGTATTAAAAACAATTACTATTTCTAGGGTAGGGGCTAGCTCTACCCATCTATCACTATCAGGAGGTTCAAGCAAAAATGCGACTCAAGCCACCCATGACCATGATGGACTTCTTTCGCAAAAGCGAAGGCAAGTGGTTTACTCAACGCACAGTTCATCACTTCGATAACGCTGCCGATGAATCCGGGGAATCCAATTTGATTGTTCAAGTCATTGAAAAAGATAACCCTAAAGTCAAAGCCGTGTGTGACCTCCAAAAGATTGACCCAAGCCAGGCGATGGGGGGAGCGAGCTTTATGTGGCAAATCAATTTAGATGACCGGGAACCAAGTTCAAAATATGCCGCCATTCTAATTGATGTTCCAGACGATGAAACTAAGCTTAGTGGCAAATTGATTCGAGACCAGGGCTATGTGGAAAGTATTCCGGTAGTGAGTCGGTATTGGTTTGGCAAAGACGGCATCCTCACCATTGATACCAATTACCAGAATAATCAGGGTCAAGAACGTTGTTGGTTTGTCACCGATGATTTTCGTGTCCGAGTCAGCACTGTGCGCATGATGAATGGCGTCAATCTCATGACCTATTGCTCTGAACGCCGTTGTGTTTCTAGGGAAATGCTGGAACAAATGATTGAAAATAATCGCGCTAGAGCTATGGCGGCGCAATAATAATTAAGGCATTGAAATAAGAATTCAGAATTGATTAGTAGGATTAGAAATAACCATTAGTTGATTCTTTCGCCAATTTCTCTTAAAAGTTACTAGACAAGCAATTATTATCACTCCTGAGTTCTGACTCATTACTCCTAAATCGGAGCATATTTGGTTAGATCACTCCCAAGGTTAAGTATAGGAGGCGAAGTGAGATGAAAATAGTGCGTACGCTAGTAATTTTTGGTGCTATAAGTCTGAGTGGATACTATGGGATTACCCATTCAGTCAATCCCGCTCTGGCTCAGATTGTTCCGGATCATTCCTTGGGGGATAATCCAAGTGTTGTTAAACCAAATGTAGAGGTCAAAGGACTTCCCGCTGACTTAATTGAAGGTGGAGCAACCAGAGGGGATAACCTATTCCATAGCTTTTCTGAATTTAATGTTAGGGACTTGCAGCGGGTTTACTTTGCCAATCCCGCTGGCATTAACAATATTCTGGGCCGAGTAACCGGTAGTAACATCTCCAAGATCTTCGGAACCCTAGGAGTAGATGGTGCCGCCAACTTGTTTTTGGTCAATCCTAATGGTATTGTTTTCGGAGCCAATTCCCAATTAGATGTAGCCGGTTCCTTTGTCGGAAGTACCGCTAATAGTATAGTGTTTGGCAATGGCATCGAGTTTAGTGCTATCAATCCCGAAGAACCACCCCTGTTAACCATTAACATTACTCCCGGATTGCAGTATGGAAAGACCGGATTGCAGTATGGCCAGAATCCGCCTCAGCCGATCGTAAATGCTGGCAATTTGGCTGTGGGACAGGGACAGAATGTCACCTTAGTCGGTGGGAGTGTGATTAGCACTGGGGATATCCTAGCACCAGGGGGTGAGATTAATATATTAGCGGTTCCGAGTGAAACGTTAGTGCAATTGGGGCAAGCTGGACAGATTTTGACACTATCGACTCCAACCCCATCAATAGGATCTAATTCTCCCTCTGTTACTGAATTTTTAAGTACTTTGAACCATGACACCGGCGTAACAGTTTCCAGTGACGGTCAGGTCACACTTACCGATTCCGGTACTATTGTGCCACTTGCTCCAGGAACAGTGATTATCTCTGGTGCCCTAAACGCTGCCAACCTCGCTCCAGGACAAACAGGAGGCAAAGTAACGGTATTAGGTAATCAAGTGGGCTTGTTTGACAGTGCATCCATTGATGTGTCTGGAAACAGTAGTGGTGGAGAGGCACTAATTGGTGGGGATTTCCAAGGCCAAGGACAGCTGCCATTGGCCACAGCTACCTATATCGCTCCACAGAGCAGCATCAACGCTGATGCAGTTAGCACTGGTAATGGTGGTCTGATTGTGATTTGGTCTAATCAATCTACTCGCGCCTATGGCACCTTAACGGCAAGGGGGGGAGCGCAATCAGGGAATGGCGGTTTAATCGAGACATCCAGTGCCAATTTTCTGGATGTTACAGGAGTCAGAGTCGATGCTAGTGCAGCCAATGGAAATGCAGGAACTTGGTTACTTGACCCGAGGAATGTTACTCTTGGCTTTGCCGATACATCCAATGGCACCTTTGATAGTAATGGTAATATCTTCACTCCCACTGGGGATGATGCCGTGGTGAATATCCCAGATATTGAAGCTCAACTCAATGCTGGCACCAATGTCACCATCACTACTGGAACCACAGGCACTCAGGAAGGAAATATCACTGCAGATGGCTTTGGCATTACCAAAACTACACCAGGGGAAGTCACTCTAAGTTTGCAAGCGGCCAATGATATTTCTCTCAAAAACTTTGGGATCAATGCCAACAGTGGTTTCCTGAATCTAGTCCTGGAAGCGGATAGTGACAACTCCGGTAGTGGTGATGTGGAATTAATGGATGCGGGAATTGATACTGGCGGAGGAGCAGTCACCATTACTGCGGCTGGTGCGATCGCATTGGAAAGGATCGGAATCAACAGAAATAACAACCGTAGCGTACAGGCACCACCGATTACGGTGATCAGTGGTGAATCCATATCCCTCAAAAGTGCTGGAATCAATAGCCTCACCTCTGGGGATAATGGAAATGCTGGAGACGTTATCGTTCAAACCGGTACCCTTACCATAGAAGAGGCGGGGATTGGTAGTAGGACAGACGGTAAGGGGGATGCTGGCCAAGTAGAAGTTACCGCTGACTCTATATCCCTGATCAGAAATGCTGGTATCAGTAGCAATGCTTGTTTAGCTGATTCCTGTCAGGATAATGCTGGAGAAACTATCAAAGGCAATGCTGGAGAAATTATCATCAACGCTGGTTCTATCGTGATCGAAAATAGTAGTGGTTTGGGTAGCGATACCGAAGGCAAGGGCAATGCTGGAGGAATCTCGATCACAGCTGACTCCCTTTCTATTGCTAATAACAGTGGTTTTGGCACCATAGCTAAAAAAGGGAGTACCGGGAATGGTGGACCAATTACTATCAACGTTAGCTCTCTTTCCCTTGACAACGAAAGTGGAATTGGTAGCAATGTTGATGGTGAGGAAGGCGGTAAGGCTGGAAACATCACTATTATCGCTGATAGGATTTCACTAACTAGAAACAGTGCTATTGATGGGGATACCAACGGTAGGTTTGATGGTGGAGATATCACTATCACAGTTACTGACTCCCTCTTCCTCAGCGGTAATAGTGACATTTTTACCAACAGCAGTGATCCTGATAGTGGTATTAGAGCTCAGGGCAATGCTGGAGAGATCAAAATCACAGCTGGTTCTGTATTGTTTGAAAATGAAAGTGGCCTTGGCAGCGAGACTAGAGGAAATAGCAGTGGCAATGGTGGAACAATAAGCAGGTGCACAAAATTAATTACCTATTTTTGACATAATAATCTATAATTAGATAAAATCACTGAAAATGGGTATTTATATGAGATTCATTAGAGAATTAAATACCGAAACTAAAAAACTGTTGG
>NZ_JAAHHW010000014.1:2500-61162 GCF_010692325.1 Moorena sp. SIO3I8
GCTGTCCCACTACCCCACCAGCATCGCTGGTGGTTTAGGCTGTGCCCCTTTCGCTCGCCGCTACTGAGGGTATCGCTTTTGCTTTCTTTTCCTCCAGCTACTAAGATGTTTCAGTTCGCTGGGTTCGCTCGTTCTGACCTATTGATTCAGTCAGCCGTTTTTGGGTTGCCCCATTCGGAAATCTCCGGATCTCTGCTCGTTTCCAGCTCCCCGAAGCTTATCGTCGGTCACCACGTCCTTCTTCGCCTCTGTGTGCCTAGGTATCCACCGTTAGCCTTTTGTAGCTTGACCATTTTTGTTCTTTTTTACCGCTTATGTTACAGGCGGTCAGCCTGTTCCACAGTTTTGCTCGCGGCTCGACTTTTTGGCTTTTCTACACTTCGCTATGCAATTTTCTTGGTTCTTTACTGGACTTAAAGCCCAGCATCCTGAACTGGCTTTTTTCCCTAGTTCCGGTGCTGTTCTTGTTTACCGCCCTCTTTTTCTTGGCTTTGATTGCTATCCACCTGAACTTTAATTAAGATGTGGGCCATCCTGGACTCGAACCAGGGACCTCACCCTTATCAGGGGTGCGCTCTAACCACCTGAGCTAATAGCCCATAACCGAACCTAAAATAGTTTGAGAGCCTGGTCTTCTACCCTTCGACCTCGGTTGACCTGATTCCCCCTCTCGCCACTTTGGCTCAGAGTCGGTCTCAGTGGGTCTCCCTGAAAAGGAGGTGATCCAGCCACACCTTCCGGTACGGCTACCTTGTTACGACTTCACCCCAGTCACCAACCCTGCCTTCGGCATCCCCCTCCCAAAAGGGTTAGGGTAACGACTTCGGGCGTGGCCAGCTTCCATGGTGTGACGGGCGGTGTGTACAAGGCCCGGGAACGGATTCACCGCCGTATTCTGACCGGCGATTACTAGCGATTCCTCCTTCATGCCGGCGAGTTGCAGCCGGCAATCTGAACTGAGGCCAGGTTTGATGAGATTAGCTCCCCCTTGCGAGTTGGCTGCCCATTGTCCTGACCATTGTAGTACGTGTGTCGCCCAGGGCGTAAGGGGCATGCTGACTTGACGTCATCCCCACCTTCCTCCGGTTTGTCACCGGCAGTCTCTCTAGAGTGCCCACCTGAAGTGCTGGCAACTAAAGACGAGGGTTGCGCTCGTTGCGGGACTTAACCCAACATCTCACGACACGAGCTGACGACAGCCATGCACCACCTGTGTTCGCGCTCCCGAAGGCACTCCCAGCTTTCACCGGGATTCGCGACATGTCAAGCCCTGGTAAGGTTCTTCGCGTTGCATCGAATTAAACCACATACTCCACCGCTTGTGCGGGCCCCCGTCAATTCCTTTGAGTTTCACACTTGCGTGCGTACTCCCCAGGCGGGATACTTAACGCGTTGGCTTCGGCACAGCTTGGGTCGATACAAGCTACACCTAGTATCCATCGTTTACAGCTAGGACTACTGGGGTATCTAATCCCATTCGCTCCCCTAGCTTTCGTCCCTCAGTGTCAGGTTCAGTCCAGTAGAGCGCCTTCGCCACCGATGTTCTTCCCGAAATCTACGCATTTCACCGCTACACCGGGAATTCCCTCTACCCCTACTGCCCTCTAGTTCCTCAGTTTCCACTGCCTGCCCAGAGTTAAGCCCTGGTCTTTAACAGCCGACTTGAGGTACCACCTACGGACGCTTTACGCCCAATAATTCCGGATAACGCTTGCATCCTCCGTATTACCGCGGCTGCTGGCACGGAGTTAGCCGATGCTTTTTCCTCAGGTACCGTCACTTTCTTCTTCCCTGATAAAAGAGGTTTACAACCCAAAAGCCTTCCTCCCTCACGCGGTATTGCTCCGTCAGGCTTTCGCCCATTGCGGAAAATTCCCCACTGCTGCCTCCCGTAGGAGTCTGGGCCGTGTCTCAGTCCCAGTGTGGCTGCTCATCCTCTCAGACCAGCTACTGATCGTTGCCTTGGTAGGCCTTTACCCTACCAACTAGCTAATCAGACGCGAGCTCCTCTTATGGCAATAAATCTTTCACCTCTCGGCACATCCGGTATTAGCCACTGTTTCCGGTGGTTGTCCCCGACCCTAAGGCAGATTCTCACGCGTTACTCACCCGTCCGCCACTCCCCCGAAGGGGCGTTCGACTTGCATGTGTTAAGCATACCGCCAGCGTTCATCCTGAGCCAGGATCAAACTCTCCATGGTACTCAAGTTGTTTTTTTTCTCTTCACCGGACTCTTAGTCAACATTAACTGTCAACTTTGACCCGGTTCGGAATTTTAGGTTTTAGTTTTGGCCAATCTGTCCTATAATGAGGTCAGATTAACCTGAAAATTTCTTGACGAGTAGCGACCGTATATTGGCTCTCAAACTATAGATTTTTCTTGGTTCGGGGCGGTGCGGTGCGCTTGGCTTTCCTCATCGCCATTTACTAATGTAAAGGGTAAAAAAGCGTTTGTCAACCTAAACCCGAAAGTTTTTTGGTGATGAATCCTTGAAGCCTAGATATGGCAAGGGTTGTGGAATTAAAAAATTTTTCAATCCGTTTCCCAGGTTCTGATCAGGGGAAGAGGGGGAAGCTCTCAGGTCACAGGGGTGGGTTCTTTAGATTTGGGTCGGGAGTCGGGAGTCGGGAGCGCTGCGACCCGTGACCAATTTAATTAGACGAGTATAAGCGCACGCCCTGGGAGTCGGGAGAATTATTTGGGTAATTCCTGTATATCTTTAGATACATACCTGGTGACGGGCTTGTCTGTCGATCGTGGCTGTAAGTGCGTATTGGGATAACAGCTCCGATGCTCCTGAGTGAAACGGGAAATTAACCTGGATTTACGGTAACTGTCCAGGATTAATCGGTAAGTAGTGGCTGTTCCCATTCAGAGGCAACATTAATGAAGAGCCCTTTGCACTGCCACCATGAAATCCATTGTTGAACAACTTACTAACCTCGCTCTGACAAGGCATGTGCGCCAGAATAAACTATAGGGATGCAGGGTGCTGTTAGGGAAAACATGGGTTTATTATAGGGTTTAACCCATTAGCAACTGGCGTGGTTTCCACGGGGCTTACAAGGTGCGTTTACTATAAAACCCAACACTGAAAGCCCCGCGTCTAAAGACCGGGGATGAAAGTGAGTAGCGAGAAAGCGTCGCAGTCATTGTAATTTCTCAAAAAGACATCTCCATAAAATCGGCTTGAGCCAGACCTTACAAGGGTTTGAGGTTAATTTTTGGAGATGTCTAAAGTACTTGATACATCAAGTAGGAGTAGATAAACTGGAAAAATGAGTACAGGCTGAGAAACCGCAGGCTGAGCCGGGAGAGAGACCCGTAACTTACCGACCTGAAAGTAGTAATGCTCGGAGGGTAGGGAAAGTCCTCCTTAAAAACCCAACTATCGACTAACAATCGGTGTGTAAACCTAGCAGAATCACACTTTAAAAAAAAACATGGTACGGTGGGGCACACCGGAACCGGGTGAAAAGGGAGGAAACAGACTATGCACATGCACTCCTAATAAGTAGCCAAACGCTTAAGGAGAATTGCCCGCTGGGTCTACTATGAACTAAACTGAAGTCTTTGTCTTGACGGGTTTTTGGTTTAGGTATTGCTCAATTTTTGACGGCGTCAAAGATTGAAACGTAGTGGTTTAAGGCAGCTCGTTGATCTAAGAATCCCCGTTCTTTCAAGACGGGGAGTGTCAACAAACACTGGAGGTGTAAGTGAATTTTCAATCAGTAATTGCAACATTGAATCAATTCTGGGCAAAACATGGTTGCTTGATTGCCCAGTCCTACGATACCGAGAAAGGAGCAGGGACCATGAGTCCTCATACATTCTTGAGAGCTATTGGTCCAGAACCCTGGTCAGTTGCTTATGTTGAACCATGCCGAAGACCCACCGATGGACGCTACGGCGAAAACCCGAATCGCTACCAGCACTACTACCAATACCAAGTACTGATCAAGCCGTCACTGAATAATATTCAAGACATTTACCTAGATTCCCTCAAAGCTTTAGGTATTTGCCCTGAAGACCATGACATTCGCTTTGTTGAAGACAATTGGGAATCTCCTACCCTGGGGGCTTGGGGAGTTGGCTGGGAAGTCTGGTTAGATGGCATGGAAATTACCCAATTTACCTACTTCCAACAGTGTGGTGGCATTGATTGTCGTCCTGTACCCATTGAGATCACCTATGGTTTGGAACGATTAGCTATGTATCTCCAGGAAGTAGAGGCCTTTACTAAAATCCAGTGGAATGACCAAATTAGCTATGGAGATGTTCACCTTCAGGGAGAAGTTGAACAATGTACTTATAATTTTGAATCCTCTAACCCAGATTTACTGTTCACGCTATTTGGTCTTTATGAGCAAGAGGCAGAACAACTAAGCACACGAGGACTCGTTATGCCTACACTAGACTACGTTCTGAAGTGTTCTCACACTTTCAACTTACTGGACGCTAGGGGTGTGATTTCAGTGACTGAGCGCACTCGTTATATCGGTAGAATTCGCAATCTAGCAAGGCGAGTGGCTCAACTCTATTTGGAACAACGGGAGATGTTAGGG
Source organism: Moorena sp. SIO3I8 (assembly GCF_010692325.1). Classification (GTDB taxonomy): domain Bacteria; phylum Cyanobacteriota; class Cyanobacteriia; order Cyanobacteriales; family Coleofasciculaceae; genus Moorena. The sequence goes on from NZ_JAAHHW010000014.1 coordinate 7,067, forward strand.
TTCCCGCTGAATAAACAGACTATAGCTTGAATCTACTACACAAAGAGCCTGACCCAATCGGTAGCAGCAAGGTATTCCTACCAGTAATCACGACTGAGAGCCTATTCGCCAGGACTTACGCAAAAATGGGCATCAAATATAGGTAGTAGGGTGAGTTATTAAGGCAAGCTAAAGGTAGATTTACTGGGTAAGTTCTGGTTTTCTCGACGCTTGTTAATGGAGGATATTGTCAGTGCTTGGAATTGCTGGATTAATGGGTCGAGCCACTACAATCCCGAGGGAATGTCTAACATGTCTGGCATACCGTTGTAAATCACGGGCAATGGTGACTCTACCAGCAGGTGATGCATGAATAAAACCCATATTCCCCTCAGCAGTACGATAGACTAAGCCAGTGTGGGTGACATCTATACCAGGAATAGTAGTAGCAATGCCAATGATATCCCCTGGTTGCAGTTGATTGTAGGCTTTCCTAATCTGATCATGGGGAATGAAATTAATAGTTGTCTGCTTGAGATTAGCTTCCATGGCTACAATACACTGGTAATTGGCCTCATCCCTGGCCAAAGATGGGTACTTACCCCTGTGTTTACTCATGTAGTTGAGGGTTTTCTGGCGGGATACTCCTCCTAACTTTAGCGCTATGTTTTTAACTGTGCCCCTTCTCTGATTGTCATCAATCCATTGAGAGAAATAGTGTAATCGGCTGCAATAGCCATTTAGATTACCATTCCCATAACGCTGGTCACGAAGGTGATTGACAAAGGTCTGCTGAGAATAATCTTTTAGGGCTATCCCTCGCGCTAGGGCTAGAATTGTTTCGACAAACAGGACGCAGTCAAATTCATTGAGAGTGATAACTAGGGTTTCTTGGCTGGATTGGTCTAATAAGTGAGCTTTGTAGCTTGCGCCCAGAAATTGCTGTGCGATCGCTTGCATGATCTCTGGGAGCGGACGCTCAGACAAGTGGTTTGCGATCGCATACTCCATCACCTGCTCGAAACGCTTTTTCTCGGCTGGGTCACTAATTTCTGGTGGGGGAAATTGGGCTATCATCAGTGACTCAGCCCTATCCTTTAATGATTCGGATATAGTGCTAGTAATTAATTTGCTAGTAATTAATCGTTTATCGCCTAGTTGACCAGATTCGGACTCAACAGTAGCTTGAGATTCTAAACCAGAAGCCACACAACACGTGAGTATATACAAAACCGCAGCTAGCCTCAAGCTTTCTTTCATTATTCAACCTAAAACCTTTAACCCAATCTATTTAAAGCAAAGGCAACAGGCAACAGGCAAGAGTTAATCAACTAGCGCTGCATCAAGACATAGAAGGATTTTGGGTAATGTCAAAAACGCTAATTATTGTTTCTATAGGAATCCTAGATGAATTGTGATAATTTTTGATGCCATATTCCCTACTCCCTACTGCCTGTTCCCTGTTCCCTATTCCCTGTTCCCTTTGCTTAAGAAACAACTCCCCAATCCATATAAGGCAACCTAGCGGTTGTCGCCCGAATCGCTTCTACTTGAGCAACCAGTTGTCCACAAGTATCCCAAGTTCCAGTCAGCAGCATGTTTCTTGGTCCATCCTCCATAAACACAGAAGCCTGCAACTCACCACAATAGACTTGCATCTCTTCCAAATCCAAGGTCATCGGGATTTCAGGATTCTCATGGAGGCTTGTCTGTAATTGCTTCACGGTTTCCGAATCAGCGGTCACACAGGGAAGCCCCATCGCCAAGCAGTTACCAAAAAAGATTTCGGCAAAACTCTCTCCGACAATTCCTTGAATCCCCCATCTCGCGATCGCTTGAGGGGCATGTTCCCGTGAAGACCCACAGCCAAAGTTACCATTTACTACTAAAACCGTTGCACCTTGATACTGGGGTTGGTCAAAGGGATGTTGTCCGTTAGCTTGAGCGCGGTCATCAACAAAAACCTGTTGTCCGAGACCATCAAAGGTCACACAGCGCAAAAATCGAGCTGGGATAATCCGGTCGGTGTCGATATCATTCCCTACTACAGGAATTCCTGTTCCGGTAATCATCTTTACTTCACTACTCATCAGACCTGCTCCTATACCATCAACTCCCGAACATCAGCCACTTCCCCTTTAACCGCTGCGGCTACAACCATTGCTGGACTCATCAACAACGTCCGTCCTGTGGCAGACCCCTGACGACCTTTAAAATTACGGTTAGAAGAGGAAGCGCTAATCTGACTCCCTTGGAGTTTATCAGGATTCATTGCCAAACACATCGAGCATCCCGGCTCTCGCCACTCAAACCCAGCCTCCACAAAGACTTGATCGAGTCCTTCTGCTTCCGCTTCTTGCTTGACCCGTTCCGAACCTGGAACCACAAAGGCTTTGACTCCCTCAGCCACATGATGACCTTGAGCAAATTTAGCGGCTTCTCGCAGGTCAGTCAGTCTACCATTGGTGCAGCTACCGATAAAACACACATCCACCTTTGTGCCTTGAATCTCTGTGCCTGGAGTTAGCTGCATGTACTCATAGGCTTGTTGTGCGATCGCTCTTTCTGTTTCTGGCAAATTCTCCGGTATCGGAATAGTTTCATTAACGGCAATTCCTTGACCCGGTGTAATCCCCCAGGTCACTGTAGGCGCAATGTCCGCCGCCTCAAACCTAACCACATCATCATATACCGCATCTTGATCGGACCGGATACTGTTCCACCAAGCCACCGCCTGATCCCAATCTGCGCCCTTGGGAGCAAAATCTTTGCCCTTAAGATAATCAAACGTTACCTGATCCGGGTTAACGTAGCCGCACCGAGCTCCCCCCTCGATCGACATATTACACACAGTCATCCGTCCTTCCATCGACATCTGATCAAAGGTAGTACCAGCATATTCATAGGCATAGCCAACTCCACCTTTGACCCCCAACGTCCGGATGATGTGTAAGATTACATCTTTCGGGTAAACTCCTGGGCGTAAACTACCATTAACTTCTATTTTGCGAACCTTAAGCTTAGACAAGGCCAAGGTTTGGGAAGCTAAGACATCACGGACTTGAGAAGTCCCAATGCCAAATGCGATCGCACCAAACGCACCATGAGTAGAAGTATGGGAATCTCCACAGGCCACCGTCATGCCTGGCTGAGTCAACCCTTGTTCTGGAGCAATCACATGGACAATGCCCTGATTGCCAGAGCCGATATTATAAAATCGAATCCCAAACTCCTTACTACTGTTTTCCAAAGCTTGCATCATCTCCTCTGCCAAGACATCAGCAAACGGACGAGCTTGGTTTTCCGTCGGAACAATATGGTCTACCGTTGCCACGGTTCGTTCTGGAAACAGCACCTTCAATCCCCGTTCCCGCAGCATCGCAAAGGCTTGGGGACTGGTAACCTCGTGAATTAAGTGTAAACCAATAAATAGTTGAGTCTGACCCGAAGGCAACGTGCCAACACTATGTAAATCCCAAACTTTGTCAAACAGTGTTCTCGCGCTCATTTAGAAAAGGCTTCTTACCTGGAATCCAAGACAGGGGTAATGTATTTTATCCCCAGATTCTACATTTTATTCTAAAATATGTTATTTTAAACACATATTTGACAATCTTGGTAAAAAAATTAACAGCGTCCCCATAAGTATTCAGCTATCAGCTATCAGCTTATGGGCTACATCACAGCGCTTGTGGCCTGTGCCACGGTACTTGAGGTGCCATTAGCGATCAGCATTTAGCTTATGGGCTATGGGCAACCTACGATAACAGCTTTTGAATAAAACCAGTGAATAAAACCGGTAAGCATTTGTTTAATCTGTGTTACGGAAAGCTGACTGCTGACTGCTGACCGCTGACCGCTGACTGCTGACTGCTGACTGCTGACCGCTGAATGCTTACGCCTCCCCACCAATGACTAATCATCAAATAAACCTAAAATTGGACCAAGGATAGCTCCAAATACAAATCCACCAGCATGGGCCCAGTAAGCAATTCCCCCACCCTCCATTCCCACCTGAGCCTGAGCTCCCAGACTGGCTATGCCATTAAACGCTTGCTGTAAAAACCAAAACCCTAGATAAAATACAGCTGGTATTCTAGCCACGAAAAATATGAAAAATAGGGGCACTAGAGTCAGGATTTTGGCATTAGGAAACCTGAGAATATAGGAACCCATAACTCCAGCAATTGCTCCACTAGCTCCTAAAGCCGGAATCACAGATAGAGCAGAGAAAAACCATTGCGCTAACGCGGCTAAAGCCCCACAAGTGAGATAAAAAATTAAGAACTTAATTCCCCCAAGTTTTTCTTCAATGTTGTTACCAAAAATCCACAAAAATAACATATTGGAGCCAACATGAATAAAGCCAGCATGGAGAAATTGGGATGTGATCAGAGTCAAGGGTTCTGGCACAGGCTGGCCCACAGGAAAACCCTCGAAGCTGGCAGTTAACTCCTTAGGTACCACAGCATAAAGCCTAAAAAACGTGTCGAGTTCTAGTTGATTTAAGCTAAGTTCATAGATAAAGACTAAAATATTGATAGCAATCAGAAGTATAGTAATATATGGCGTGATTGTGATTGGGTTTTCGTCTCTTAGGGGTACCATAAGTAGTTTCTATGAGTTCACCGAAATATTAACACCAGACTTGCATCTTTGATAGCAGTTCTCAATTAATTTCAATTAGTTGAGGTACTTACTAGGAGTCGAGCTTAGGGAGTAGGGAGCTAAGGCCGTAAGCTGCGCTTACTTGCCTACGGCCAAACGCGAACGGAGTAGGGAGTAGGAATCTACCCAAGCCCCCCTAAATCAGTGTCAGTTACCAGTTACCAGTTACCAGTTACCAGTTACCCTCAATCATGCCACAATTGAGCAACGCCATATTCTATTTAGCTTTTGGTGAATCTACCACTTCAGCAGATTAAATTGTTCCATATCCACCGTATCCCGATTACGATATATCGACAGCACAATAGCTAAACCCACCGCTGCTTCTGCAGCTGCTACCGTAATTACAAACACGGTAAACACTTGACCCTTAATCCCTGCTGAGTCCATAAAATTAGAGAACCCCATTAAATTAAGGTTCACCGCATTCAGCATTAGCTCAATAGACATCAGCACTCGCACGGCATTGCGGCTAGTTACTAGACCATAAATACCGATGCAGAATAAAGCAGCAGCAAGTAGTAAAAAGTATTGGAGTTGAAGTTCCATAAATTATGATGTTTTATGTAGGGAAGAGTAGTTTTTCAATGGGTAATTAGTGGTTGGTTGTTTACCATTGAGCGTTGACTGTCAACCGTCAACCAAACACTAACAAACACTAAACTGTTGTCTTATTTAGAATCCCCTGGCACAGAAGCAAGTTCCCGAGGACGCTCAGGCAAGGTCAAAGCTGTAGCAATTTCCTGATCTCTAGAAACCAATTCCTCAGGAATATAATCCCGACGAGCTATGATAATTGCCCCTACCATTGCCATTAACAAAAGTACAGAAGCTAGCTCAAACGGCAATAAAAAGTCACTGAAAAAATGCTGACCAATCTCCACAGCAGTATTAGTAACAACCATAGCTGGCTCAGTTTCGACGGACCATGGCGTTACCAAAACCATTGTACTCAGAAGCGCAAACAAACCAATACACACTATAGCAGTGGATCCAGTGCGCACCCAGCGCTTAGTCATTGGTTGAAAATCCTCTCGCTTATTCACCAACATGATGGCAAATAAAATTAGAACATTGACCGCCCCAACATAGATTAATATCTGTGCTGCTGCTACAAAGTCAGCATTTAGCAGAATATACAATCCAGAAATACCGATGAAAACACCAGCCAGTAAAAACGCTGAGTATACAATATTGGAAAGAAGGACAACCCCTAAAGCCGCCCCAATCATGATCACCGATAGTATGGCAACGGAAATTAACTGAACCCCTTCCGCTAGATTCATGCTTAACTTATCTCCTCGTGATGTATTTTTGGCTAATCGTTATTAGTGATAAGTCATTGGTCACAGTCAACAGTCACTAGTTAACCTTCACTAGTTAACAGTTAGTATTAACTATTTGATAGTTAACCTTCACCCTTCAACCTTTAACCTTCAACCTTTAACCTTCAATCTTTAACTTTCGACCTTTAACCTTCAACCTTCAACCTTGAAAAGACCAATGACTAACAACTAACTCTTAAGGTCTTCTTCCTTTGATTCCATTTGCTCGAGAATTTCCTCTGGGCGCATACCAGCCCGTTTAGAACCTGCTGGCAAATCATGAGGATCCATAACCCCCTTCGGTAGATAAGCCAATTCCCGTAGAGGAGTTACCATCGGGTCTTGGGTAACTTTATAGGGGAGGCGTCCCAGGGCTACATTATCATAGTTCAACTCATGACGGTCGTAGGTAGAAATTTCATACTCTTCCGTCGCTGATAGACAGTTAGTGGGGCAGTATTCAATGCAGTTAGCACAGAAAATACAAACTCCGAAATCTATACTGTAGTGCTTGAGATTTTTTTTCTTAGTAGCTTTATCAAACTCGTAATCTACCACTGGCAAGTTAATCGGACAAACCCGCACACAGACTTCGCAGGAAATACACTTATCAAATTCAAAATGAATCCGACCGCGATAGCGCTCAGAGGGGATTAGTTTTTCGTAAGGGTATTGTACTGTAATGGGACGCCGTTGCATGTGATCAAAAGTCACCGATATCCCTTGACCAATGTAGCGAGCAGCCTGCACAGTTTCTTTAGCGTAGTCGCCAACCTGTTTGAGGAACTTCAGCATAATAATAGTTTAGTGTCTCTCTCTTGTCTTGATTGTATTGCTGAGTATTGTGGTACTGATTTATGAATTCTCAATTATGGACTTTTTACTAATTATATCCTGTCCGTTTTAATACTTATGAGTATGGATTTATCCTGTTTTTTTTACTCAAAAATTATAAATTAAACGGACTTGATATAACTAATAACTAACCACCAAAGGCAATTGGAAATGCCAATTTAAGAGCAGCAGTTAATAGAAGATTTACCAAAGCTACTGGTAGTAGAAACTTCCAGCCTAAGTTAAGCAATTGGTCAATCCGAACCCGAGGCAGTGTCCAGCGTAACAGAATAGCTGTAAAGATCAGGAAGTAAGCCTTGAGCAGGGTCATGGTAATCCCTAAAGAGGCAGTAATCACCTGCAACCAGGAACTGGTTTCACTCACCCCTAGCCAGCCCGCAAGCTTATCCAGAGGAATGGGGAATTCCCACCCACCCAGATAGAGCACTGCTACTAGCAAGGCTGACAACACGAGATTGACGTAGGAACCGACATAGAACAAACCAAATTTCATCCCGGCGTATTCTGTCTGATACCCAGCTACCAGTTCTTCTTCTGCTTCGGGTAAGTCAAAGGGGAGTCGCTCGCATTCTGCCAAGGCCGAAATCCAAAAAATTAGGAAACCCACTGGTTGACGCCAGACATTCCAACCTAGAATGCCGTATCCCGATTGCTGATCAACGATGTCAATGGTGCTGAGGCTGTTGGACATCATGACAACAGCTAGCACCGCTAATGCTAGAGGAATCTCGTAACTGATAGACTGAGCTGCAGCTCTTAAGCCTCCGAGTAAGGAATACTTATTATTAGAGGCGTAGCCAGACATTAACAGACCAATCGGCTGAATGCTCGACAGGGCAATCCACAGGAATATGCCTGTGCCGACATTGGTAATTACCAAGTTCTGTCCAAACGGTACAATCAGGTAGGAGATAAATACCGGCAGCACAACCAGGATTGGTCCGAGGGTGAATAATAAAGAGTCCGATTTGGCTGGAATAACATCTTCTTTGAAGACGAGTTTGATTCCATCTGCTACAGGCTGGAGTACCCCTAGAGGTCCAGCGTATTCTGGACCAATGCGCTGTTGAGCAGCAGCAGAAATTTTTCGTTCTAACCAAACCACTACCAAAACCCCTACGGTGGCAACGGTAATCATCAGAAATAGGGGTAATGGCATCCAAATGGCTTTGGCTGCACCAGCGGGGATGCCTAGATCACTCAGCGATTGAATAAAACGGCTTTGGAGGTCAATTCCTTGATTCATGTTTTCCGATAAACGTTATGATTGAGACCATCGATACCGCTGGTATCAGTGGCTAGAAGTTTCTTTATTAAGATTTTTTGAGAACTTCAGTGTCTAGTATATACTTGACAGCTTAATTTCTCCCCATCACCCAATCACTCCTTGTCTATCCTAGACCTAAAGCATTGCTAGGATAGCTCTATCGCTATTGTTTTTATATATAGGGTTCATCACCAATTGGATGGGAGTGCGATCGCGCTGTATTGATACCGCTTAGGCCACGCTACGCGAACACATTTCTACTTCACACTTGTAATTCACAAACTTAAAGCTAAACTTTCAAGTAGATCGACCCATCTTTGACCCCAATGAGCCTGTGCATAAATCCTGAGTGTCCTCAGCCTGGTAACCCTGATACGGACCTATTCTGCTCAAGCTGCGGTTCTGAGTTATTGCTGGCGGGACGTTATCGGGTCAGCCGGTTACTCGGAGAAGGTGGCTTTGGACGAATCTATGAGGTGACTCACAAGGGAATTGCCAAGGTTCTCAAAATTTTGATTAACGATGAACCGAAAGCTGTGGAACTTTTTGAGCAAGAAGCCAGAGTTCTGACTCAGCTCAATCACCCAGGTATTCCTAAAGGAGAGGAAAATTTCACCTTCTTTCCCAGAAACCACCAAACCCCCCTATACTGTTTGATCATGGAAAAAATCTCTGGGCTTAATTTAGAGGAGTATCAAAAAAAGCGAGGAAATCGCCCCATTGATGAAAAATTAGCCTTGGATTGGTTATTTCAAATCGTTGATATTCTCCAAGCAGTTCATCAGGAAAACTTTTTCCATCGCGATATCAAACCTTCTAATATTATCCTGCGTCCAGATGGACAACTAGTATTAATTGATTTTGGCACAGTGCGCCAAGTTACCGACACTTATATGTTCAAACAATCTGCTGGGAATGTTACCAGTATGATTTCCCCTGGGTATACTCCCCTAGAACAAATCCATGGTCAAGCGGTACCCCAGTCGGATTTCTACGCTCTAGGACGGACATTTGTTTATTTGCTGACAGGGCAAGAACCCTCAGATTTGTATGATGCTGGCAATGATATCTTGATGTGGCGATCCCATGCACCACAGATTTCTTCGGAGTTAGCGGATTTTCTTGATAGTTTGATGGTGCGAGTTTATCAACGTCCTAAGGATACTCAGGTTCTTTGGGAAAAGTTACAAGCAATCAACTCCGAACTTAATCCTCCACGGCGATCCCAGAAACCAGATGATTCTACTGTTAATAGACCGCAATCAAGTCAAGTGGGGGGGTTTGGCAGTTTAGGAATAGCTGTAGCTGGATTTTTTAACCAATTCCAAAATTCCGACCCCTCAGCAGTCGAGGGAGTCACCCTAAAATCTTTTGACTTCGATGTGGTAACTCTAGATAAATACAGTGAAATTAAAAAGCGCCGCCGTCACCAAGCCCAATATTTCACAGAAGACTTAGGCAATGGTGTAGGGCTAGATATGGTGTACATCCCTGGGGGAAGATTCCTCATGGGTTCACCAGAAACTGAGAAGGGACATAGCGACGATGAAAGTCCACAGCATTGGGTCAGAGTCTCTCCCTTCTTCATGGGAAAGTTTGCGGTTACCCAGGCCCAGTGGCGGGCTGTAGCAACCTTATTCCAAGTCTCCCCTTCCCTAAACCCCCAGCCCTCTAAGTTCAAAGGCGATACTCTGCCAGTGGAAAAGGTATCTTGGTATGAGGCGATGAAATTTTGTGCTATACTATCTAGGCTGACTGGACGAAACTATCGGCTTCCGAGTGAGGCGGAATGGGAATATGCCTGTCGAGCTGGTACCAGTACGCCATTCCACTTCGGTGAAACCATTACTACCAATGTGGCCAATTACGATGGCAACTGTACATACAGCTCTGAGCCAGAAGGGGTATATCGAAAACAAACTACTCGTGTAGGTAGCTTTGGTGTAGCCAATTCCTTTGGTTTGTATGACATGCATGGGAATGTTTGGGAGTGGTGTGCTGACCATTGGTACCCAAACTACCTAAGCGCTCCCGTTGATGGTAGTGCTTGGCTAAGTAGTATCAATGAGTATGATCATCATTCCCGGCTTCTGCGCGGTGGTTCCTGGGATATCATTCCTGGGATATGCCGCTCGGCTTGCCGCTTCAGCTATATCCCGGCAGACAATATCGAAGCCAACATTGGTTTTCGGGTGGTGTGCGATATTAGTATTCCTTAATGGGTTGACCATGATTAATAGCCGTTGAGGGATTGTTGCTGGTCTCCTGTTGCTGGTCTCAATGGGAGCAAGAACTTACGAATGCGTTCGCGTAGCGTAGCCCTTCGGGCTAATCGCATCAATAAAACCCATACAATCAACCAATACAAGTCAGCCTTCATCCTGCAAAACCCGATAACCAATATCCCGACGGTAATACATCCCTTCAAACTGGATACAATCCATAGCGCTATAAGCAACTGATAAAGCTTGCGCTATTGTTTTACCGGTGCCGGTAACCCCCAAAACCCGACCACCACTGGTAACTAGCTCCTTCTGTTTCAGGGTAGTACCAGCACTGCAAACTATTGCTCCATGTTGTTCAGCTTGTTCAATACCAGTAATTACCTTACCCTTTTCGTAAGCTCCCGGATACCCTTTCGAGGCAGCAATCACACAAGCCGCAGCCCCTTGTTTCCAGGTAATAGTTGGTAATTCCGCCAGTCGCTGTTGGGTACAAGCCAGAAGCACCTGATCTAGGGGAGTTTCTAGCAAGGGTAGGATAGCTTGAGTTTCTGGATCCCCAAAGCGACAATTAAATTCCAGAACCGTTGGGTTTCCTTCTGGAGTAATCATCAATCCTGCATAGAGAACCCCTCGATAATCAATTCCTCTGACCTTTAAAGCTTCAAGGGTAGGATTAAGAATTTCCTTTTCAATCCGTATGCTTAGCTCTGGGGTAATAATCGGTGCAGGAGCATAAGCTCCCATCCCTCCGGTATTCGGACCGGTATCCCCTTCCCCAATTCGCTTATGGTCTTGAGCTGGTACTAAGGGACGAACCGTCAAGCCATCCGTAACAGCCAAAACCGAAACTTCTTGACCGGTGACACACTCTTCAATGACCACCGTCTCAAACCCATTCTGAAAGAGTGACTCCACAGCCGTTTCGGCTTCGTCTATCGTAGCCGCAACAGTTACTCCCTTACCGGCTGCTAAGCCATCCGCTTTAACCACAATTGGTGCTACCTGGGTTTTGACATAAGCCAATGCTGGTTCTGGTTCCGTAAACACAGCAAAACTTGGGGTAGGAACACCAGCCGACTGCATCAAATCCTTTGCCCAAGACTTACTCGACTCAATTTGCGCTCCCTCCTGGGTGGGACCAAACACAGGGATATCTTTACTTTGGAGATAGTCTGTAATACCTAATGACAGTGGCAGTTCTGGACCAACCACCACTAGAGATATATCGTTAACCAGAGCAAACTCAGCAATTGCTTCAAAATCTTGAACGTTTAATAAAAGATTTTGGCAACCTCTTAGTGTAGCGGTGCCACCATTACCAGGAACACATATGACCTGCTGAATACTTTGAGATTGCAGTAGCTTCCAAGCAAGGGCGTACTCCCTTCCCCCATTGCCGATTACCAAAATCTTCACGTTTTTTGTACACTCTGTGGTGAATAGTCTATCTTATTCTATGAGCTTACCAAAGTATTGAATCCATTTTTACCAAAAAAAAATTTGTAACTATTTAAAATAGTATGCCAGACTAGATTTAATATACATCTACATATCAACTAGTCTAACTAAAGCTTAGGCAATAGTTTGAAATCTTAAATTTATGGCTCTTAATATCGTTACGGGTGCTGCGGGTTTTGTCGGTTCTCACCTAGTAGAAACCCTTTTGAATCAAGGTGAACGAGTGATTGGTATTGATCAATTTAACGATTACTACGATCCCAACCTCAAGCGCCGGAATATTGAAAATTTTAAAGAGCATCCCGCTTTTGAGTTAATCGAAAGTGATATTCAGACCTTGGATTGGCGATCGCTCCTAACTGATGTAGAGGTAGTTTATCATCAAGCAGCACAAGCTGGAGTTCGTGCCAGTTGGGGGGATGGTTTTCGGGATTATACCGAGCGCAATATTAACGCTACCCAAATCCTACTCGAAGCCGCCAAAGATGCCAAGCATCTGACCCGATTAGTCTATGCTTCCAGCTCTTCAGTTTATGGTAATGCGGAAGCCCTACCGACATCTGAAACAATTCTTCCCCAACCGGTTTCCCCCTATGGGGTAACCAAGCTAGCTGCAGAACACCTATGCTTACTGTATTACCATAACTTTGGTGTACCCGTTACTGCCTTACGCTATTTCACCGTATATGGACCCAGGCAGCGCCCAGACATGGCATTTCACAAATTCCTAAAAGCCATTCTCACCGATGAACCCATTAGCATATATGGTGACGGAAAGCAAACCCGAGACTTCACGTTTATCAAAGACATCATAGCGGCGAATCTGGCTGCAGGTACTAAACCAGCTGCTGTTGGGGAAGTGTTTAACATTGGTGGTGGTAGCCGAGTGGTGCTAGCGGATGTTCTCGACACCATTGAACAAATTGTTGGACATCCCATTAAGAAAAACTACATCGAAAAAGCCAAAGGAGATGCACGTCACACGGCAGCAGACATTACCAAGGCCAAAACCTTGCTAAGTTATCAACCTCAGGTATCCCTATCCGAAGGTTTAGCCCAAGAATGGGAATGGATACAAAATTTGTACGCTCCTGTATAGCGCTACGGGCAAGGGCAAAAGGCAAAAGGCAAAAGGCAAAAGCGATGCAGCGCGGTCTTGGGGGTTTCCCCCATGAGCGACTGCATCAAGACGGCAAAAGTTGACTAAAACAGCTTTTGCTGCTTGTATCAATGTCAAACACCTTAATGCGTAGTGCTGTATAGAAATTATCTAGGGCTTGCTGATTAACTCTCAAAGCATTGACAGATAAAGGTTTTCGCCTTTTTGGGTCGAAAAAAGTGAAAGCTTTTCGGTCCAAAAAGCTCAAAAAGTTAGGATTTTGGGCATACAAGGGCAGAAAAATTAAGGGAGAATTCTTCCGACTACCTTCTATATAATTCTCATTTCTCCTAACTCCTGACTCCTGACTCCTGACTCCTACCTTTACCAAAAGACTTTTTCAGCAAACCCTATCTAAAGCTCAACCCCAGCTATTTGAAAGGCTTGTCTAATTGCACCAGCTAATTCCGATTGGTACTGTTGCAGGTAAAACTCAGATGCTTGACGATAGGCGGACAACAGGGGACGAAAATTCTCAACCTGACCATCCACAGTTCTGATATTAAGTAAAACCCAACCTAAGTTGTGGTAAGCCTCAGCATAGTCTGGTTTTAACTGCACTGCTTTTTCCAGATAGGAGCGTGCTTGTGCCCATTGTCCCACTTTTCCTAGTAAAGTGCCTAGACGGAATAAAGCAAAGGCATCAGATGGAAATTTCTGAATGTAGGCTTGATAGGTTTGGATAGCACCCTGAGAATTCTGCAAGTGTTCCTGAGTGATTCCTTGATTCAGGGATACCCAGCTAGGAACGTCTGCTTTCTGGCTGGCTTGCTCAAAATTGGCAAGAGCCTCAGGCCACAACCCTTGCACAGCTTGCTTCCAACCTTTCAATCCCCAAGCAACTGCACTATCGGGGACTTGAGTGGTAAACTCTATAATCCGGCGCTCCACGTCCCTAGACTGTCTGGTAACAACTGCCTTTTCCAAAGCAATGATTAAATAGGGATATATCCATTGTTGTAGTTGTTGGGATTCCCTAGACTGAGCCTGTTTTGACTTGAACAGTGCCTGGGTAGCAGTACGAATTGCTCGTTTCCATTGCTGTTGATTGACATAAATCCAAGCTTGTAACCCTAGGGCAAAGGTACAGTTACTATCAATTTGCAGTGCCTTGGAAACAGCAGATTCTGCCTGTTGCCAATTGCCAAGCTTTCCCCATGCCCAAGCTAGATTAGCTTGTATCCAAACCTCTTGGGGAGCTAAGTCTGCTGCTTTTTGCAACTGTTTTACCGCTGTTGACCAATTTGATTTACGGCAGTTGACTAGTCCTAAAACCCCATAGCTCCTGCCATCATTTGGTTGTAGTTGAATCGCTGTTTGTGCTGCTACCTCAGCCTGAGCATCATTGAGATGGATCTGAACTAGGGCTAGTTCAACCGCAGCTTCACCATGGTTGGGCTGATTAGTTAGACACTGTTGATAAGCTTGAACCGCCTCTGCTAACTTTCCTTGCTTAACTAATCCCCACGCTTTCCTTTGACTGGGAGAAACAAACTTGCCTTTGAGGGCATCAATCAGTTCCTCGGCTGTCTGAAATCGCTCCTCTACCTTCATTCTCATTCCAGTTAAGATTACCTGCTCAGTTTGGGGTGTAATCTGAGCAGCTAACTGTCGTGGTGGAATTAACGTTTCTGATCCAGCCCTTTCCGTAGCTTGAGCGGGTAATTGACCAGTGAGTAATTCATACATTGACGCACATAGAGCATAGATGTCCGTAGCTGGCCAACGCTTACTCCGGTAACTGTATTGCTCAAGAGGAGCGTATCCTGGTGACAAGGTTACACTCATTTCACGGGTTTGACCGGCCATGAATTCTTTGGTAGCACCGAAATCAATCAATACGGCTCGATCTTGGTGATCAATTAGAATATTATCTGGTTTAATATCTCTGTGTAATAGTTGATTAGAGTGAACAACTTTTAACGCTTCTGCTACTTGGATAAAATAGCCCTTGAGCTTCTCTTCCGAAAGAACACCTTCTTGTTGTAAGATTTTGTATAAGGACTTACCAGAGATAAACTCCATGACTAAATAGGCAGTATTATTCTCCTCAAACCAATCATAAACCTGAGCAATATTAGGGTGGGGGCATTTTTGTAAGTAACTGGCTTCTAACTGAAATTTGTGGAGTTGTCGTTGTCGGTCAATCGGAGCAATAGAAGGGGGCCAAGTAATGGTTTTCCCAATCCTAGCTGCTTTTTCTGGCCAGAGTTCTTTGATGGCAACCTTGGCAGAGTTAGGTAGGTAAATTCCTTGGTAGGTAATGCCAAATCCCCCTTCTCCTAGGACTTTTTCTATCCGATAATGACTCTGCCTTAGGAGTGTGCCAGCAGGCAAATGGTAGGCTGATGAACTAACAGTGTCTTCAAACTCAAGAGCCGCACCACAACTAGTGCAGTAGTTGTTACTGCCAGTATTGATATGACCGCATACTATACAGGTAATAGACATTGTAGGTTTCTACAATTTTAGGAAGGCAAGAGGCAATAGGCAAGAGGCAATAGGCAAGAGGCAATAGGCAAGAGGCAATAGGCAAGAGGCAATAGGCAATAGGGAAAAAATCCTTTGTACCTCATAGCTTCGGACGTTTTGTAGTGATCTATTGGATGCGGGAGTGGATATCGTTACGGTTCAGAAGTTGGCGGGTCATGGGTCTCCTGTGACCACTGCCAAGTATGATAGACGGGGGGAGGAGACGAAGCGCTTGGCGGTGCAAAAGTTGGGGTTGTGATCAGAGGTGTTACTGGAGATCTGATTCTTCCAATTCTGCTATTTTCATCAATGCTTTTAGGGTTCCTCTCTTCAAATCTTGATTTTTGTGAACTGGAACGGATAGGATTTTTTGAGCTCCTGGCTTTTCATAAATATGATGGCTTCCTGTAATTTTTCTCAAAACCCATCCTTTTTTCTCAACAATTTTACAGAATTTTTTGCCAGAAACAGATTTCATACTGTAACTTCCACAATTTTGCTGTTTGGTTCAGGAATATAGGAATTGCTGGCAACTTCTAACCAACCTTCAATGGCATCTTGAAGATTTGCTAAAACCTCTTCCATTGTGTCTCCCTCAGTAATGCAGCCAGGTAGTGCGGGTACTTCTGCCCAAAAACCACCTTCTTCTGCTGGATGTATTGCGACCTTAATCTGCATTTGGGTTTGCTTGCTCAATAGTTTTTTCTGTATTTTAATTTTAACTCATCACCTCTGTACTTTTGTCAACCTTATGCACACCCTGACTACTCTGAATTTTCGATCTTTCCACTTCAACTTTTGTCAGTTAAGCAGGCTGATAGCTTACGCAAAGTTAATTCAAAAACTGCATAGATTCCAATGTGTTGCTGCTGATTGCTTTTTGGAGCAAATTTTGCCACTCCTGCTGAATTTGTTTATGTTCTTTGAGCCTTTGGAACTCAGGCCATACTTTCGAGCGAATTTCTTCCTTTCTTAGAAAAGTCCGCCACTGGTCTCCTATATCTTTGGCATAGTGAATGCGATCAAAAAACTCTCCGATGATGAAGTATCTGACTTGGCTTGGCTCAGTTAACCACTGATCTAAGGTTTGCTTACATTTAATGACCACTTTCTGATGAAGCGCTTCTAGACGATTTTTTACTTCTTGTTGATTAAACTCTTCAACTTGGGATTTTTCTGACTCGGAAGTTGTACTGCTCAGGGTGTTGTTCGTGAGCATATCAGGTTCAAGTTCTTCATCAAAATGCTGTCGAATACTGTGTAGAATTAATCCTGACGGGGGGACAACGAGGCATGGAAGCCTTATGTAGTCAGCGATACAGCAGAAAGAGATAAAAAAAGATAGGTCAAAAGTAGTCGCCCTGACCTATCTCAAAAAAATGATAGCTAAACTATACCAGAAAATTCTCCAAAATCAGCTGCGTCACACAGCATATCTATTCCTAAACTTGATGGTAATTAGTTTACAATTGATCAAACAGGTGAAGTTAGATGTTTTAGCCGAATCGATACCTTTACCTATTTTATTAGAGAGCCGTCGTCGGAAAGTAAGGCGATTGTTGAGACTCAAAAACTTTACTATTGAAACTATCTGGTTTCCCTGCATCAGAGCTCTTTTAGAGGAGATGTTTAACCCTAAAGATAGGATTTATCTGGTTATTGATCGAACAAGTTGGAGTGTGATTAATATCTTGATGGTGAGTGTAGTTTATGATCATCGAGCCTGGCCAATTTACTGGGAGCATCCCATTTTGGCGAGTTGTCTGATTTAATATGGCTGAAACCCTTGCCATGTCCTTCTTTTGGTAATGTGTTTTCCAAAATGGGATGCTCCCAATTTACTGGACATCATTAGATAAAAAAGGAAATAGTAACTTATCCGAACAAAAGGCAGTATTGAGTAAAAGTCTAGAGTTACTATCAGCCTATGATGTCGTGGTGCTGGGAGACCGAGAATTTTGCTCTACCAAACTGGGTAACTGGCTGGCTGAACGTAAGGTATACTTTTGTTTACGGCAAAAATGTGACACCAAAATTTTGTCAGAAAATGAGGTTTATCAAGAGTTGCGGGACTATGGTTTAAAGCCAGGGATTAAATTGTTTATTAATGACCGTCAGGTAACGAAAAAAACAGGATTTGGAACCTTTAATGTAGCTTGTAAATGGAAACGAAATTACCGAGAATTTAAGACAAAAGACCCGTGGTATATTCTGACAACTTTTGAGGATATAGATACCGCTATCATCTCCTATAAAAAGCGATTTTCTATTGAAGAAATGTTTCGAGATTTTAAATCAGGAGGTTACAGTCTAGAAGGCTCCAAGCTGGGAGCCGAATCCCTGACTAAGTTGATTATTGTAATAGCAATTGCCTATACGAGTGCAACCCTTCAAGGACGGGTAATCAAGAAAATGGGAATACAGAAATATGTTGTACGACCAGAAACAAAATCGAAATATGGTCGCCGACATAGTGCTTTTTATGTTGGTCAACATCAGTATCATTGGCTGTGCTTAGGGCAAATATGCGAAAAAATTGTAGACGAACTTTTGCAAATTAATCGCCGTTGGGTCAAGCATTATAAAAAAGGTAAGCGGGCTAGAGAGCAAGCCATGTCTATGTTACAAGCTTCGTTGTCCCCCTGCTAGGAATTAATCCTTCATAGGAAACTTGAGACTCCCAAAGGGTTCGGAACCCTAGCTCTAATTGATTGTTATACTTATCTAGTAACTCGGTTATCACCCCTAGAAACTTGGCATCACGCTCTTTGGTTAGATTCCCCAAGTGACCCTTTTTCAGGTTTACCAGCACATTTGTTACTTCTGATTTGAGCTGATCCACCGACTGCTGTAGCCCTTCATTTAAGGAAAGGAAATGCTTTGAGAGGTTGGCTCGCATCGGTGCAATCGACCCGTAGTAGGTAGACCTGTAAGGTAAGGATTCAGGTGTGGGGAGAAGGGATTTGGGAAGGAGCTTCGGGCAAGTGACCAGCAACAGCCATGAGAGCTTGCTCAAAGAAATCCATCACCGAACGTCCCTGAAAACGACAAGTTTGGACTGGTCGTGTAGTAAATTAGCAGTCTGCTCGAATCGTTGGAGGGAACTTCAGCCACCACGTTCCCTTACGCTTAGTTACCGCCAAGCGTAGAGACCTTTCGGCGCTTTTTATTATCCGGTGGGACTTGGGGATGGTCTAAAAAATACCACCATTGGGAGGCTTTTTCTTTGAGGGAGCGCAAGAGTTTCCCCGCTTGCTGCCCCAGCAGCAACAACTCCAGGTTTGAACCGTTGTCTGTATCTTCGTTTTAAATTCTCTTACCCACTGATGGGTTACGGTTGAATCTCCAGTTTGTTGCCAGAGACGATAACGGCTTGCATGCTTCATCAATCAGTTCAACTTTGGCTTCCCCAATGGCTCGGTTGTGAAGTAATGGTTGTTTGATTAACCTGAGAAAGTGACGGCGCAGATGGGCGCTTTCACTTCTGTTGATCATTGACCGATAATAGCCATTGTAGACACTGTAATCATCCGTAATCAGAACCCCGTCATAGGTCTGTCCCAACTGGCTAATCAGTTCCCCTCGCGAGCGTGTATCTCCAGCCATGTTATAGACAGAACTCGGGATGGCTCAGTACCCAGAGCCATGTCTTGATGCAATAGCGAGTGGGGGAAACCCCCAAGACCGCGCTGCATCGCTTCTTTAATGCCCTTGACCGCCCACGGCGTTTCATCCACATGCACATTGGGTTGTTCAACAGCCACCCAGGTCAAGAGAGCCTCAACGCTCCCTTGGCAAGCTTAATGCTAGTCGTTGGTTGGTGTTCACCAACGTTCCCACTCCAATATTGATCCCACCGAGTTCCCACAACATCTGAAGTTGTTTGGAGTAAGGCAGATGTCCGTAGTTTCCCAGCCATCCCAGTAATCCTTGCAACCGCACCCCCAAATCAAGTCCAGGGGTCAGAAGTTACCGTAAGAATAGTGGAGCCAAAGCAAGTTGTTAGGTTATGCGGCATAGGGTTAAAGGTTTGTTAGTAAGGCTCCACTATTCTAAGGTTTCATCTCCGGGATGAGCGAATCAGGCCACGGTACCGTAGCTCTTACCCCACATTCAATACACTGACAATAGTGGCGTTGATATTCTACGATTTCTATGGGTCGCTCCACCAGCTGAGCTACTTGTTGAGTTTCGACTTTGACGCAAGGGGTTTCGATCAGACTCCCACCGCAGGAAGGGCATTGCTGGGGACTAAGTATAACGAGCGCGGTCTACTCGTCCAAACCCAAAGCGGGTCTTTCCTTTGTGTCCAGGCTGCCCTCCGGGTTTCTTTTTGCCTGGACTCTCAGATTAATCCTGCAAGTCCTGCTTCTTTTCGGACTTTTTGAGCAAGTCCGTTGATGGTGGATTAGATGAGTTTTTCGAGTCTAGGCAAGGGCTGAGTTTGAGTCTTTCTATTTCTTCAACCAGACTTTCGATCACTGAGTGCTGTTGCTAATCGCAGTTTTTTTTGCTCCACTACCAGCTGCACCAGTTCTTCCGTAGGACTTCTGGTTATACAGCAGCTGTGTCTGGGGTTAGTGAGAAGCTAAACATTCTTCAGATGATTCTCCAGCTCCATCCCGGACTTTGTCAAGCCCCTACCTGAATCCTTACGTCAACCCCACCACCTGAATGCTTACGATAACTAATTATCCGGACATGATATAATTGAAGTAAAGAGGATCGGTTTTTGTTGAAATCAATATCAATGATAGAGGACACCGTAAATGTTACTAACTCAGGAATTTTTAAATGACTTTAAGAGTTTTATGGGGAAGTACGCTATTTTGATCCCGGCTCAGCTTCCTCCCAAAAACGGAACCTTCCAATTTAAAGAGCAGGGAAGTCACGCTGCGCTCCTTCAAAGTGCTAGCTCTGGAACAAAAATCCCAGGATACTACGTTCACCCAATCGCCAATAACGAAAACAAATATATCCTGCCCACTCAGAACCAAAAACCATATTATATGTTCACCGATCAAATGAATGGTTGCCAGTTTATCGCCTATGGACCTGATCGTCAGCATGTAACTGTGGAACACAACAACTTTATAAACGACCGTACTAAATATGTAGTTCGCCTAAAGGAGATCCAAAATCAAAACCCAGCATATCTGTTTCACATGAGTGCTGGTGCTAATGATGACATTGTCAATAGTATCTATAATTCTCAGCATGGTGTGAGCATCGTAGCCGAATACAACAGTACCAATGGCTGGAGTTTTCGGGTGCGTGATCGGGTTGATCAAAATCAAGGGCAAGTGTACGGACCATTTTAAGTGCTGATCCTTTGTCAGATCTTTCTCAAAAAATCGTTAGATTTGATGTAAGAATTCAGGTCATTGGAATCAGGGAAGGATAAGAAACCGTTGGGGAAACGGTAGCCTCAAGAGCTTGTCGGAAAAATTCCACAGCCTCTCGACCCTGGACACGGCAGGTTTGGATGACGCTGAGTAAATCGGCTGTTTCCCGAAACCGTTCCATGGAACGGGAACCGCCACAGACTTTACGTTTGGTCACGGCTGGACGCAATGCTCTTTCCGCTCGATTATTATCGGGTGGAACTTCATCGGTGCTATACGGAAATACCACCATTGGGCAGCTTTGTTTCGTAGAGTTCGCAGCATTCGCCCAGCTGCAGCTCCGGCTTGAGAACTCCATTGCTCCAAAGCTTTCTCGTTCCTTGGGTTTGAACTGAGCTACCCACCCTCGATAGGCAGATCTCCTATTGAGTCTGGAGCCATTTTTGATGCTAATCGTTGGCCTCATCAATTAAATCCAAGAACCGTTGTCCCAATTTCGGGTTATTGCCATGACCCAAGCGGTGTACTTGTTTGAAGTGCCGTCTGCTGATGAGCTAAACACTTCTGCTGGTGAGCGACTTTGTAACCGTTATAGACACGCTCTGTCATCTCAACTGAGGACTTATGCAAATTCGGAACCCACAATTTGTTCGAGTTCCACCCGCCCTCGGGTATCTGCGGCATGGAACGCCCGAAAATTTGGCTCCGGCAACAGTCCACAACCATTCTTTTACTCCAGCCACTCCCCACGGGGTTTCATCAACGTGCAGGTGTTGCTGTTGTTGCGCCCACTGCCAAAGTTCTTGAATAGGTATAGCTACCGACTGCGCCAGTCGTCGATTGGTGGCGGCATTAGTTCCCACTCCAATTTTGAGTCCTGTCAACTCTAGTAGCCATTCTTGTTGTTTTTCTTCGGATAGGTTTCCGTGATTTCCAATCCTTGCCAGCATCGCGCTGTTGGAGATGCCCAAGTCAAGTCCTGGGATGACTCCAGGGGCTTTGGCTTCAATGACAAAGCCTGTGGCAATGGACACATTTGCAAGTGTGATACTGATATTCGACTATTTCTACGGGACGCTCTACGAGTTGGGCGACTTGTTTACGGCTTACAGATAAAGGTGCATCAAGGAATTCAACAGCCGCCACAGTTGGGACACACTGATGGTCTGACAATTTGGTAGCGGTCTACTCGCGCCATACCTTTTCTGGTTTTTCCTTGATGTCCCGGCTGCCCTCCAGGTTTTCTTTTGGCTTGAGGGGCTATTGACTCTGGCGGTTTGGGTTTTTCCGATTTCTGAATTAAGTCCGC
This sequence comes from Moorena sp. SIO3I8, assembly GCF_010692325.1. GTDB lineage: Bacteria > Cyanobacteriota > Cyanobacteriia > Cyanobacteriales > Coleofasciculaceae > Moorena. Next base: position 29,129 of record NZ_JAAHHW010000014.1, read on the forward strand.
GCTATGGCGGTTGTGAGGTAATTTGGCTGTTGGGTCTGAGTCTGAGCTTGAGCAGGGCTACTTCCTCGCTCCAGTTGGTCAATCAGCTTTTGCTGCTCTAGTATCATGACCACCAACTGCTCCGTTGTCAGTTGCTTGAGTTGGGGGGGAGCTAGTTTTTCGGGTTTCGGTTTTTCGCTCATGCCGTCACCATACCGGATTTCTTGATTTTGTCAACCCCTCTCACCTGAATTCTTACCCTGTAAGAGCCTCCGAATCGGTCTGTGCGTTGTCTTTCAATTTCTTCTAGTGCTGGAATTCCCGGGTCACTTTGGCAGGCTTTCATTACAGTATCGACTTTTGCTTTAAAGTAAGGATCAACTGTTTCCCGGTCTTTTCTGAGTTTTTTGAGGAATTTTTCAAGACTGTCAGATAGTTCTTCTTTAAATTCCTTGAATCGGTCCACAAATAACTGGTCTTCATCCCCAAATCCAGCTAGGGCTTTACTGGCTTTCTGTAAATCAGTTTCTAAGTCTTTGTGGAGGATATCTATATGGTCTTGGTAAGCTTTGGCATATTTACTGTCGAGGTCTTCAATGTTGTCAACTAGGTAATCTAGAATTAACTCCAGAACTTGATTTGCTTGGTCAGGATTAGAACAGTCAGCGATTACACAATTAACCACCTCTATGTGGTTTTCCCGAATCGTTCTTTTAAGGGTTTCACAGCCTTTAGAGTTGTATTTATCAGCACTGCTCATTTTGTTGAGTACCATGAAAGACCGCTCTGGCAGGTCATTGAGGGCTTTATGGGCTGTGTCATAAAGTTTTGTATCTCTTGCTTCCCAGCCGTAGCGTACAGAGTCTGGTCTCCGCACAAAAAGAACTACATCCACTCGCTCCCCTAGGGTTTGTAGCATCAGGTTTTCATCCCCTACTCTGAGGTCCCCTAAACCGGGTATGTCTACTAAGGCGATCTTTTCAACTTCGGATCTACTGAAAGGACAGAATATCTCTACTTCTCTGACTGCCAAAACCGCGAAGTCACTATTGGCATCTTGTTGGTGAACTACATAGTTTCGTATTTCTTCCTTGGGAACCCGATCTAATACCCGAGGGGAGTTTGCTTCCAGTAGATGGCGATACTGATTGAAATGAGCATAATATTCGTTGCGCAGCCGTTGGTACATGGCTTTTTTTGTGGCAGCATCACTAGGCAGTTCGGGAATTGGCTTGGTAGCAAATTCATCCAAACTTGTTGGTCTGGGTACTAAGCCTAGTTCTTCGTAATAGGGAATTATTACTTCTTGAAGAAATGAGTCTTCATGATGGAATGTTACCCTAGCATAGGTTGGTTGATTTTGATGATAGACTCCTGGCCTAAGCCTTGGTAATTTCCGGTAACTCCAGGAATTGCCAACCAGGATGCAGACTAAGTATTCATTTACTACGTTGTTCAAGCCATGATACCTACAAATGAACGCCAGTTTGTAGCTCTATCGCTAACTATTAAGACGAAGGCAACCGTGTAGTTAGCTCAACAAGCTTTTACAACATTGTCGAGGCACACCTTACCAACTTGAGGCATTTAACGATGCAAAATTATGTTTTTGTTATTGACGTGAACAAGCAACCATTAAATCCTATTCACCCAAAGAAGGCTCGCCGCCTGCTAGAAAAAGGAAAAGCAGCTGTCTTTAGAATGTATCCATTTACAATCATCTTGAAGACTGCGATCGCTAATCCAGTTATCTCACCTTGCCAAATAAAAATTGACCCGGGTAGCAAGACTACTGGGTTCGCCCTGGTTCGAGACGGGCAAGTTATTTGGGGAATGGAATTAGAACACAGAGGAGGATTGATCAAGAAAAAACTGGAATCTAGAAGAGCTGTCAGACGCGGAAGACGTAATCGCAACACTCGTTACCGAAAGCCCAGATTCCTTAACCGCAAACGACCACAGGGCTGGCTTCCTCCTAGTTTAGAACACAGGATTTTGACAACTGAAACTTGGGTTAAGCGATTAATTAAATTCTGCCCAGTCTGTGAAATCTGGATTGAACGAGTTAAGTTTGACACTCAAAAAATGCTAAACCCTGAAATCAGTGGAGTAGAGTACCAACAAGGCGAGTTAGCTGGCTACGAAGTCAGAGAGTATTTACTCGAAAAGTGGGGGAGAGAATGTACTTATTGCGGGAGGCAAAATGTCCCTCTACAGATCGAGCACATTCACCCAAGATCAAAGGGTGGTAGTAACAGAGTAAGTAATCTCTGTTTGGCTTGCGAAAAGTGTAATCAGCGCAAAGGAAACAAGCCCATAGAAGAGTTTCTAAAAAAGAAACCCAGCCTACTACAAAAAATCAAAACCAAAGCCAAACAACCATTATTGGATGCAGCAGCGGTAAACGCAACTCGGAACAAATTGGTCAAGGTATTGAAAGATACTAAAGTAGTCGTCACTGGAACAGGAGCGCAGACTAAGTACAACAGGACTTGGCTAGGACTACCTAAGCAGCACTGGATTGACGCCGCTTGTGTAGGAAATATTGAAAACTTAGATCTCAAGACGTTACAACCTCTATTTGTTACCTGTAAAGGGCAGGGAGGACGACAGAAAGCGGCTCTCAACAAGTACGGTTACCCTATTAGGCACAACCCACTGAAGCCTGTTAAAGGATGGATGACTGGGGATATAGCGAGACACCAGAAACTGGGCATAGGCAAAGTCACCCCTAGGAGTAAGGGCAGCTTTGGATTCAACCCTCTGGGGATGAAAGGATACAAAAGTTGCAAGCCTCAAGATATTTCGGCGATACACCGGAAAGATGGATACATCTACGGTTTTTGCAAATAACTACCGGTAATTACCAGGGATTAAGCCTCCTAAGCTTTCCTGCCCATGGAGCAAGAAGAGAGTACGTAGGGTGCCTTAGGGGCGGGTTTGCCCTCATGTTCAACTCCGAGCGCCATTGTTGGGACAGCCCGCCCCGTAACGCACCATCTTTGGCATCGGCATTGCTGAATCTTGGAATCAATAGGAGTAGAGTGGGCATCCTGCCCGCTCGAAAATAAGGAGGAAACTGGCAAGATGCCAGTTCTACACAAGATGCCAGTTCTACACAAGATGCCAGTTCCACGCCTGATGCCAGTTCCACCTCACTCTTAAAATCATTCCATTATTAAGCAACGCCTTGGCATCACTGCAATTCCTTATACAACTCCTTAAACCGACGCTGCTGCTGATTATGATCGACAATTGGTGCTGGATACCCACACATTTCGCGATCGCTTTCAGGAATTTTCCCAGTTACCACATACTCCGTATCCACAGAACTCAACTCTGGTAACCATTCCCGAATATACTCACCGTCCGGGTCAAACTTTTTAGCCTGACTAGCTGGGTTAAAAATTCGCAATGGTTTAGGATCCATCCCACTAGAGGCACTCCATTGCCAACCACCATTATTAGCACTCAGGTCTCCATCCCATAACCGCTGCATAAAATACTTTTCCCCCCACTGCCAATTAATAATCAAATCCTTAGTCAGAAAACTAGCAACAATCATCCGACAGCGGTTATGCATCCATCCGGTTTGATTTAACTGCCTCATCGCAGCATCAACGATCGGGTAGCCAGTCTTGCCCTCACACCAAGCTTGAAAGAATTCTGGATTATTCTCCCAGGGAAAATCTTGGAATTTCTGGCGATAAGGCCCTTGTGCTAATTCTGGGAAGAAATACATGGCATGTTGGTAAAATTCCCGCCAAGCCAGTTCCTGTTGCCAAGTTTGGATACTTTGACGAGCTTCATCACTGCGACTCAAATTATAAGCATTCTGAGCGGCCTGCCAAACCGTGCGAATCCCAATCACACCAAACTTGAGAGCAGCACTAAGTTTCGAGGTACCATCTACCCCTGGGAAATTACGTTGTTCCTGATAATCCCCAATAGTGCGATCGCAAAATTTCTCCAGTATCTCTTGGGCTACCTTTTCCCCTGGTGGCACTAACAATTCATTCTCCCAGACATACCCCAAATCTCTAGCACTAGGTAAATCAATCACCCCTGCTGCCAAAGCATGGTCTTGTTCTATTTCCGTCAAGGATTCAACCCTACTCAATGTTGCTACAGGTTGTGCCTTAGATTGACCTTGCCAATTTTTCCAGAAAGGAGTGTAGACACTATAGGGATTGCCAGACTTAGTGAAAATGTCTCCTGGTGCGTGTAATAACTGATCCCAATAGTTATAGACAGCAATACCCTTTTCCTTCAACCCTGCTGCTACAGCTTGATCCCGTTCCTTAGAATAAGGTTCCACATCCCAATTCCAACAAACAGCTTTAGCCTCCAGAGCAGCAGCTAAATTAGGAATTCCTTGCCTAGGGTCTTGATGTAATATTAATAGTTGGCTACCAGCTTGTCTGTAACTTTGCTGCAATTGTTGTAAGCAGCCAATCATATAAGTTACTCTTGCTGGCGCAATATCATCCCGCTCTAGAATAGTAGGGTCAAGGCAGAAAACACCAACAAGCTTGGGACTGAGCTCAAAACCAGCAGCTAGTCCCACATTGTCAGAAATGCGTAAATCACGGCGATGCCAGAAGAGAATCAGGTTACTCATTCAAGAACGGGCGAGCCATAAAAAAGCTGGAAATAGATTTAGCATCCACTGGCTCACCCTCCAAGATAGCTTGTTCTAACTCCTTTGGTGTCATTAAAACCACCTCTATATCCTCATCAGCATCTTGCTTAGGAGGGGCTTCCAATTTCTCCAAATCCTGCGCCAGAAACGCATAAATGTACTCATCAGAATAGCCAGGAGCAAGGGGAAATTTACCCAAAGATTTCCAGCGATGAGCGCGATAGCCAGTTTCTTCTTCTATCTCCCGTTTAATAGTTTCAGCTGGGCTTTCATGGGATTCTACCGTACCAGCAGGGAATTCCAAAAGACGCCCACTAACAGCAAAGCGATATTGCCGTACGAGTACCAGTTTCCCATCGGGTGTTACCGGTACCGCCAAGGAACCACCAGGGTGACGGATACATTCCCATTGCCCTTCTGATTGATTAGGAAGACGTAGATTATTCACCTCGAAGCTAAATCGTCTTCCTTGGAAAAATAGGTGTTTTTTCAGGAGTTCTGGGGGTTCTTGACCAGGTAGCATCATAAAAATAAAGGATTAAGGCTTAAGACAGTTTAGCCCTTGGAGGAGTTGTGCGATCGCAAATCCCGTCACTGATTCTATCCAATTCCGGCAATTTGTGCCAGGCAAGCACCAAAGCTCTTTCCCCCATGGGCTTTCAGCTTGAGGCTAATGGTTACCAGACTTAGAGTAAGGGTGACTGCTTCCCGGATGCCAGTTTTTTCAACAATTCTACCAGACGGTGTTGGAGACTCATCTGACTCCTGGCCAATATCTAACACTACAATTGTTAATTTTACTTTTACTTGCGTCATCTCAAGGTGCGCTTTCCGTAGGCGAATTTAATTCGCCTACGGAAAGCGCACCTTAAGTGGTTTTGGTAAAATGCAGGTAACATTTTAAATTGGTAGGTCTTGTTGCAAATAATCGACCTATCTTTTTTTTTCCACAAAATGGTGAACACTTTACATTTAAAGCGTTTCAGGCTATTTCGTCACCCCTTCAGAGTCTTGTGGGAATTCCTTCTCTTAGCGATTAATAAAAATTAAAAAATAAAAATAATTAAATGCAGGTATAATAGCTTAAGGATTACTATTTCACTCAAAAAAAATGCTCAAATGAAATAGAGTACCCATAACTCGATGTCCCTTTGCTTTGAACAATTATGCCTAAGTACAGGACAAAAAATGGAGAGAGTTAAGAAAAGCTGGGAACTGGTGGTCAAGATTGGTGAAAATTGAGCGCAGATAATCAAATCCCAAACGAAATAGGCTCTTGGCTCGTCGTTGATGGGATTTTGCTCTGCAAGAGGTTCAAGACAATAACGGAACTATAGACAATGGTAATGTGGATGCTAGGGAAACCTACGAAACTCTGATTAATGCCATAGTTGCTACTGGTGGACCTCAGTACTCCTTCTTTGATATCCCCCCTGTGGACGGTCAGGATGGGGGTCAACCTGGTGGTAATATCCGCGTCGGTTACCTCTACAACCCTAACCGAGTTACCATCAACACTGATTCTGCTCAACGTATTGGTGTTGGTGAGACGGCTTTCGATAATACCCGCAAGTCTTTGTTGACGGAGTTTGAGTTTAACGGTGAAACCATCTCTGTTATTAATAATCACTTCTCTTCCAAGGGTGGTAGTGACCCTCTCTTTGGTGAGAATCAACCACCACACAACGGTCAGGAGGAGAAACGGAATCAACAAGCTCAAATCCTTAACGATTTTGTCGATACCATTCTGACTAATGACCCTGATGCCAATGTGGTATTGCTCGGAGACTTCAATACGTTTGATTTTGAAAAACCACTGGAAACTCTTAAGGGAGCTCACAATTCAGTGCTGACCAATCTGACGGAAACGTTACCAGAGGATGAGCGTTACACATTTATTTTTGAAGGGAACTCTCAGGCACTTGACCACATTTTAGTCAGTGATAACCTAGTTAATGCTCGTGCTGAGTATGACATTGTCCACGTCAACAGTGAGTTTGCTGACCAAGCTAGCGACCATGACCCAATTTTGGCTCGCTTTACCTTACCTGAGCCAACTATTATCAATGGCACCGCAGGTAGTGATCAGCTGACTGGTACTGATAACAATGACATTATCACTGGTTTCCAAGCTCGAGATTTGCTCACTGGTGGTGGTGGTAATGATCAGTTTGTCTACACTTCACACCGAGATGCTGGCGATCAGATCACCGACTTTGAAGTGGGAAGTGACAAAATTGTTCTTACTGAGTTATTTAATAATAACGGAATTACAGTTGCTAATTATGCAGATGCGATTAATCGGGGCTTTCTGAGTTTTGGTTCACAGGACAATAGTGCTGTTGTTTTGTTTAACAAAGATGGCTCGGATGCCAGCAATTATCAAGGGGTTTTCAGGGAATTAGAACACGATTTTTCGTTTCCTTCTTTAAATACTAATTCAGATGGAAGTCAGATATTTATGGTTCTCGAAGATGTTGATGTTTTTGAGCTACATGATGCTAGTAATTTTGTGTTATAATCTAGAATTATGTTTGATTTTCAAGGTTGAAGGTTGTGAGGTTGGAGGTTAGCAAGTTGAAGGTTATTTGGTTGAAGGTTATTTGGTTGAAGGTTGAAGGTTATTTGGTTGAATAATCTTTATCCTGTTCCAAATAATGTTTAACGTTATTTAGCTGATTTTCGGTGCTTCTCAAGGGCTACAATAACTTCGGCTACTGTTAGGATTACTAGTCTACTCAGAAGACCTCTTGCAAAGTTCCAAAACTATTGCTAGCTTGCCTACTCCCGACTCCCTACTCCCTACTCCCTACTCCCTACTCCCTATCATTTACGCCAAGACAAACGAACAGGCATTTCCGACCGTGGCATCAATTCTGGCATGTCATGGGTAGCTTTAAATCTTGCCATGTGCTTACCATACCAGTTAGCTCCTGGAAAAGCCGTTAAACCATGAGCAAACACACTGATCAACACAGTTACTACCATAGTGCTAAACATCACTTCACTACCCTGAATTCCATCCCCCTCTAAAATTAGTAAACCATACAATATTGAAGCCACTCCCCTCGGTCCAAACCAGCCCAGAAATAAGATAGTATACCAACGCAACTTCATACCAATCACGCTAATAGCAACCCCTACCATCCGAGCAATGGTCAGAGTAGCAACGGCGTACAATCCCATCTGCCAATTCACCTCATCCAGAGCAGGAAACACCATCATTGACCCATAAATCATAAAAATCAGCAGCACCAGCAACTGTCCCTCTGCTTCTCCAAACTCATATAAACAATCACAAATTGATGGAGCTGTATTCCCTAGGGTTAAGCCAGCACAAAAGGCGGCAATAAAACCATTGCCCCCCACTAATTCTGCGATCGCCTTTGGCGTGGCCTACGGCCAATCGCATAAGCGAATAACGACAGTCCTAATACCGATAAATCTTCAAAACTATGAGTAATCCACTTGCGGCGAGCACTCTCTGACACCAACCAACCGCCAATATAGCCAACTGCTACCCCAACGATTGGTCCGAGAATCACTTGCATAGCAGCAAAGCGAAACCAAAAGCTTGCTGTTCCCGTCCCTTCCATTGTTCCAGCTAAAGAGAGGAAAATTAATAGAATCGGTAAACAAATACCATCATTCAAACCACTTTCAACATTGAGGGATTGACGAATACAAATCGGAACACTCCGACTGCTGACCACCGCTTGTCCTAAAGCCGCATCAGTGGGAGCCAGAATTGTTGCCAAGGCCGCTGCTTCCCAGAATTATAACCTACCTCCAAGCAACAGTACTGCCAAAATTGTTCCTAGGATAATTGTCAGCGGTAGACCAATACCTAACAGACGTACTGGTAAATTGTACTCTCGACGCAACAGTTTAAGATTAATCCGAGAAGCATCAGTGAACAAAACCAGAATCAAGGTAAATTCAGCAATTATCCGAACAAACTCATGCTCTACGTCTAGATTCAATAAACCCAACAATGGCGGACTCAATAAAATTCCAAAGATAACAAAAGCCATCGGTGGAGTAATCACACTTTTCTCAATGCGCCCAGAAATTAAACCAAAGCCAAGGATAAATAGGGCAATAATCGCAAATAGTTCAGTGTTCATGAAATTGACTAAGTCCTGAGTGCGTCAGTGCGATAGCAAAGGGAATAGGGAACAGGGAACAGGGAATAGGGAATAGGGAAAAAAACCTGTGTACCTCATAGTTATGAAAAGCGCTGATAGCTGTTCGGTTAGCGTGCGCGTAGCGCATTAGCTGATAGCTGATAGCACCTCAAGTAGCGTGCGCGTAGCGCATTAGCTGATAGCTTAAGTTACAAAAGTCTGCTTTTACCACCCAAGCCAATCAGCCAGATCACAACAAACAACCAGTGAATGACGACAGCTGTCCAGATGGAGCCACTTTTAATATAAGCAATAGTACAAATAATTCCCAAAAGTGTAGCTAGGAATAGAAAAATAGGTTTAAAAAATGTTTCCCGTGCCGCCGGATAGAAGGTGATAGCATTCAGAGGATGATAGATAACAAAAATGAATAAACTTACTGTAGACCAAGCGTATATTGAAATTAAGGAAGGGTTTTCTGAGGGATGAGGTAATAATAAAACCCGGAAAAATATCTCCTCAGCTATTGCTGGGGTAAACAGAGCAGTTATCATAATCTTTCCCACTAGATGCCAAGAGGTTTTGACATTAACAGCATTTAGATCAGTTTTCCTGAATAAAGGAGATAATGGGGGATTATCAATAGTAAGTAAGTTTTGATCCAGTTGCAAAAAGCCGTTGCGTAAACCAATCGGTAAAGCAATTAAACCATAAATCACAATTAAGATAACTACAATTACCCAAGCTTGACCATCAGGAAACGTTAATATTCCAGCCATCAAGCGCTCGGTAACTCTTTCAGCAAATTTGGCCGATATCTCCATAGTGACATCTCCATAGTGACATCTCTATAACTAGTAACATAAAGATGTTAATACGTAAGCATTAGCTGAATGCTTACATTCATACTCCCTTAAACCCGACTTCGATTTCTTTCGTCGATTCTCTCACAATTAGAGTATCAGTTTTAGGAAGCTTGCGAGAAATACCAATTTGATTCAGGACAATGCCGCAAATAATTACAGCACCACCAATATATTGAGCTATTGTTGGTACTTCTGATAGAATCAAGTAAGCTGCTAAAATGCCCGCTAGTGGACTAAACGAACTGGCCAGAGAAACATCGGATGCAGTAGTAGTCTTCAAACCCTTAAACCAACAGAGTTGACCCCCTACTACAATCACAGCTCCATAGAGGAGCATCCATTGCCAGACAAAGGGTGAGAAAACATTCATAAAGTGACCTACTCCAAATAACTTAATCACCACAACAAAGAAAATGACTGTACCTGTAGCAGTTCTGAACACCGTAAAGATGCCCAGAGGGATTTGGCGCAGCTTCACTTTACTAATAATCGTAGAAATTGCTAATGCGATCGCACCTGCTGCTGCCATCAATTCACCGACACCAATCCTAAAGCCTCCCGCCATAGTAATCATGTTTTCCTGCGGAGGCTGAAGCCAAATAGTCAGGATGACACCAATAAATGAAATAATCGCACCAGCTATCACCCAACGATTTACCCGTTCTTTGAGAAGTAAAACTGACAAAGCCAAAGCCAGAGGAGGCTCAATGCGTCCAATCAGCACTACATTATTAACAGCAGTGCGCTCAAGAGCGATAAATATCAGAGATGGTGCCAGTGCTCCTGACAAAACTGCGACACCCAGTAACCCTAACCAATCTGTTCCAGAGAGTTGTCTGAGGGATCGAAAATTCCACTGTCGTCCATAAATAGCAATCAACGCTAGCAACGCGCAGAGATTGCCAACAAACAAAACATTACAGAAGGAAATAGGATTGTTACCATCAATTAAATTATCTGCACCCAGGTCAGTGAGCTTACGAATGACCGAATTCGCTGCTGCAAAAATTAGGATAGCGATCAATAAGTAACCACGCCCTGGAATCCGATTCAACCAATCTGTTATTTTAGCAATGAAACTTGACATAGACGTTGACAATAGCAAAGTTTAAATGACAGGGTAAGCGCAAGAATCAATAAGCCTAGGCTTATTGATAAAAAAACCGCGCCATTCTCAACAAATTAATTCTATTGCGAGTACAGTTCTACTAGATTATAGGGGTTTCGAGCCACGATCAACCGATATCCACCCAATCCACATTATGGGCAATTTTTTCTTGCGCTTACCCTGGTTTCAATGAATTATATCGTGTCCAGATGTACCATCGATTCAAAATGAGACACAGTTTATCTCATCAAGACGCATAACTGAGTCTTGTTGGAATTGTGACTTATAGGCGGCACGGATATCTTCAATAGCTTGCTCTGCCTTTGCAGAGCGCTTATAAAGGATCATCACCATACGGGACTCCTCCTGTATTGTCTTGTCTGTTTTAGCATCTCGCCATTGTCCTGATATTTTGTCAATGCTTAGCCCATCTGGAAATCGAGGGCTTATTACATTATCAAGGAACTTTTGCCATACTAGAGGTTCCACTTTTCCGCCACCAGGGATGTTTAAACCAAAATAGAGTTCAACCTTAGACATGGTTTGGCCTTCTACTGGACAAGATGATGATGCGAGATTGCTTTGAGGGAAAGTCAACAAAAATAATACAAAAATTACTACCACACAAATGAAGTTACTTAATGTTTTCATAGTTAGACAATGAGATCTTATAGCACTATAGCACCGTAGCACAATTTAACGTTTATTTATGCCCACCTACTTAATTGAGCCAGAGTTAGGTAATAACTATACCTGTAGGATAGGTTAATAACGCACCCTACCACTGAGGTCTTAGAGGATATCTGAAAAGTTTTTTGATACTGCATTTTGCCCCCCTAGCCCCCCAACTTTGGGGGGAACAAGAGTCAATTTGCTTCTAAAAGTCCCCCAAAATTGGGGGACCCACGGGGGCTTGGATGTAGCAAATTAGACTTCTCAGACAACCTCTTAAATAAAAGTATTGTCCATAAATCATTTAGAATCACTATAGTCAGCACATTGTTGGATCAGTTTTGCAATTAATCCAGTCCAACCATTTTGGTGACTTGTTCCAATTACTAAGCCACTATCGCCATGGAAATATTCATATAACAGAATTAAATTGTGCCAATTCGGAGCAGTTTTAAATTCCTTAATTTTGCCATAAAGAGGACGATGACTGGATTGATTTTTATGGAAAATCCGAATCAGACGCCGGGATAGTTCTACAGAGACTTCCCCAAGGGTCATCAGATTACCTGACCCTGTAGGGCATTCCACTTTAAACGTATCTCCTAAATAGTAATGGAAGGTTTGCAAGGATTCAATTAAGAGATAGTTAAGGGGCATCCAAATCGGACCACGCCAGTTAGAATTTCCCCCAAATAACCCATTACTAGATTCAGCAGGTTCGTAGTCTACACGATGTTCATTATCATTGACATAAAATAGATAAGGATTATCCTTATGAAACTTAGAAATAGCTCGGATACCATAGTCACTTAAAAACTCATTTTCATCCAACAACTTGCTCAGAATGCGGCGGAATTTATCACTTTCTACCACTTTGCCAAGAGTCATATAACATAGAGCAAGCATCCGCTTTGCGCCTACTCCCTTAGTTTCCATACAAGCAACATTGCGTTTGAGATCAGGGCGATGTTGAATAAACCACTCCAATCGTTTTTTAAAACCCGGAAGTTTATTGAGCGTCTCTGGTTCTATAGTAGTGACGGCAAACAGAGGAATTAACCCTACCATGGAGCGTACTTTCAGGCGCAACTGTTCCTGATTAGGTAAGTGTAGCACATCATAGAAAAAGCCATCCTCTTCATCCCACAATTGCGTCTCATCTTCCCCAATATTATTCATAGCAGCGGCAATGTAGAGGAAGTGTTCAAAAAACTTAGTAGCCATGTCTTCATAGACAGGGTTTTCTAAAGCTAATTCTAGGGCAATAGTGAGCATATTGAGACAGTACATTCCCATCCAGCTGGTGCCATCAGATTGCTCAATATACCCGCCGACTGGAAGCTCTGAACTGCGGTCAAATACTCCAATATTATCTAAGCCTAAAAATCCCCCTTCAAATACATTGTTGCCGTCGAAATCTTTGCGGTTAACCCACCAGGTAAAGTTAAGCAGAAGCTTTTGAAAGACCCGTTCTAAAAACTGGCGATCGCTTGTTCCATGGAACTGTTTTTCTAGCTGATAAACTTGCCAGGTTGCCCACCCATGCACGGGAGGATTGACATCTGAAAAGTTCCATTCATAAGCGGGAATTTGCCCATTGGGATGCGTATACCACTCCCGCGTCATTAAGTCAAGTTGATTCTTAGCAAAATCTGGATCAATCATTGCTAAGGGGATGCAGTGGAATGCCAAATCCCAGGCCGCAAACCAGGGATATTCCCATTTATCGGGCATAGAAATAATATCTGCATTGTTGAGATGATTCCATTGCTGATTCCTGACTTTTAGCCGTTCTGGTGGAGGTGGCGGTTGATTGGGGTCACCCTTGAGCCAGGTTTCTACATCGTAGTAGTAATACTGTTTACCAAAAGATTTGGGTTTAAAGCCCCGTCCTTCGCTGGATAGAAACCTGTTTATTGTGGAGCCTTAATCAATAAGTTTTAACCAAAGGTGCGCTTTCCGTTCTCTGCAGGAGACGCGGGGCGCGTTTCTCCGTAGGAGACGCGGGGCGCGTTCGGCGAATTAAATTCGCCACGGGTCGCACCTCTTTTACGCATAGCCTGCCAACTATAAAGGCGACCCTATCGAAGCGGTAACTTGGCCTATGGCCACCCTTGGCCTATGGCCACGCCAAAGGCGAACGCGAACAACGGACGGCTTTTTTGGCGGTTCTGTACTAAGTGTGCTAGTATGGATATATAAACGTACACCCATGAATTGAGGATAGATATTATCTAAAAAATAAATAGACAACGTAAAAAATATGTAAAAGATACATATTGCGTAATTTGGTCTAACGACTTTAACGTCTATGAAAAATTTAGATATAAAAAAGTATCTATCTCTAAAAAAAAGTAAAGGTACGGTGGGGCACACCGAAACCTAGATCTTAGATCAAAACGCTTATGAAGAATCGGCCTCTACTCTTTCTGGTTCCGACCTGGCTGAGCAAGTCGGCTCGTTGAAGTAAGAATCCCCGTTCTTACAGGACGGGGAGTGTCAAGCTGATCGTCATTGATTCCGGGTGGTGCGATCGCATGGTAAAACTGATCTGCTTCTGAGCGACGGGTGGCAATAATCCGTGAAAACTCACTGCCAAAGGGTTGGGGGATATTGGGAGCATCACTCAGCCACAGCTTAATCACCCGAGTCTCCCCAGCACCAATAGTAAATCGGTAATGGGGAGCCACTTTTGTGCCGACTCTGCTAGGATTGACGGCATTATTGTCACCCTGAACCACATAGTTATTAATGCCATCTTTAACATAGGCAGACTGATTCTCTACCCCAAACAAGCGCTGATAATTGGTTTCGTTATCAGTAACTAATAATTCTGGTGAACCCTCACAGTAAAACCACCGTTGTCCCAATGTGGGATGGGAGGCTTCCAGGACACTGAATTGCTGATCAGATTTAGCAACCTTAATTAAGGGTTTGGGAGAATTAGGATTCCAAGACCAAATATTGCGGAACCAGAGAGTAGGTAGGATATGGAGGGTTTGAGGATCTGGTCCTCGATTAATCGCAGTAATTTGGATTAAAATTTGCTCCGCCGAGGCTTTGGCATACTCTAGGAATACGTCATAGTAACGATTTTCCTGGAATATCCCTGTATCGAGCAGTTCAAACTCTGGTGCTTCCCGTCCCCGACGTTGGTTTTCCTGCACTAGCCAAGTATAGGGAAACTCAGCTTGGGGATATTTGTATAATCCCTTCATGTAGGAGTGGGTAGGAGTACTATCTAGATAGAAATAATACTCTTTAACATCTTCCCCGTGATTACCTTCAGTGCCCGTTAAACCATAAATCCGTTCTTTAAGGATGGGGTCTTTGCCGTTCCATAGCGCTAGGGCAAAACACAAATACTGTTGATCATCACAAATACCCAAAATACCATCTTCGCCCCAACGGTAAGTACGCGATCGCGCCTGGTCATGGGTAAAATAATCCCACGCTTGTCCATCTGGGCTATAGTCTTCCCGTACTGTTCCCCACTGTCGCTCACTTAGGTAAGGACCCCAGCGTTTCCAGTGGATAATGTGATTTCGAGCTTCTTCGAGTCTTTGATGTTCTTCAGTCATAACTCAGGCCAGCTGCATCGCTTTTAAAGTTGAAAGTTGAAGGTTGAAGGTTATTTTATTTAAGCTTAATTGGTGGTTCGCTTAGCGTGGCCGACAGGCCAAGGTTTAAGGTTAGTTAGTTGTTCGCCTTTGGCGTTCGGTGAAGGGTAGGTTTAAGATTAGTTGGTTGACGCTTAGTTGGCTTTGCTGGACTCCCGCTTCCCCTGCATAAATTAAACCATCGTTATCCAAGTGAATGCTGTAGCGAGCTCCTCGACGATGCCAGTCAATTACCTCTTCTAGAATTGGAAACAATTCCGCTATCAACGCCTGATCTTGCGTCGCTTCGTAATAGGCACGGATTGCCTCGAAATACCAGAGCTTAGCATCCACGGTGTTGTATTCTGCTTCCGTTCCTACATCTGGGAAGAGATTGGGTAACATCCCTTGATCTATATAACGGGCAAAGGTGGGAAGAATAGTGCAAGCAACGTCAGGAGGACCGGTCGAGAGAGTCAATGCTGGCAAACTAATCATGGTATCTGACCCCCAATCCCCAAACCAAGGATAGCCTGCGATAATCGTTTTATCATCAGGTGCATCTGCTAAAGGGCGGTTGACTATAAATTGGTCAGCCGCCCATACTAATTGTCGGATCCAACTGGGGGTAGTTTTGAGCTCATGGGTAGCATCCCAACGGTTGATTAACTGCTGCTCGTAAAATTTCTCGTCCCAAGTCATTAGTCATTAGTTATTATAACTGTTTTTAATTAGGTGAGATACATTTTTTAGGGGACAGGGAGCAGGGAGCAGGGAGCAGGGAGCAGGGAAGAGGTAAGAGGTAAGAGGGAAGAGGGAAGAGGGAAGAGGGAAGAAGGTACAAATTATTTGTACCTCATTAAACTAAAAAATACTATAGTCATTAGTCATTGGGAATTTTGGGAATTTTTAACTTAAAATTGGGACTTGGTTAGTCCCAATTTTAAGTTAATTTAAGTTAATTTAAGTTAGTTTAAATTAGTTTAAAATTATTTGTTCATGGCAACAATTTCCGCAATATCCATAGAGCAAATCATCACAGCAGTGTCCTCAAAACTTACTAAGTTAAGATGATCCGGATTATCTATCAACTGTTGTGCTGCTAAAAACCCAGCAATTGTCCAGGTTTGAACTTTCCTAGCTTTCTTGCCAATCAGGCGACCATTTTTACCATCATAGTACTCTGGCCAGTTATCCTTAAGCAGGCATTGGGCAGCAATGGTTAAGGCTTTACGAGCCAGTTCAGATTTGCCAGTTTTTTGTGCTGCTGCTGCCAATTCCCACAACAAGAAAGGCCAATTCCCCGCATTATGGTAAGACCAAGGAGTATTTTTGGGATCACAACCTGTGATAATTTGCCAATCGCGACCTTCCAAAGCCGGAAAACAAACTTTCATGGGCATTTCTCCCACTAAATCCTCCCAGCGTTGCTCGATCAAGTCCATAATGGCTTGGGATTGTTCTTCAGTAGCTAGGGAAGTAATAATTGCCATTAAATTACCTTGGGCAAAAAAGCGAAAATCCATCCGCCCTGGTCCAAGGTTACCCACAAAATATCCCCCTGAATCTGGCAACCATTGCATTAGCCAATCAGGAATAGTGTCAGCATAGACATTAAACTTATTGATTGCCGCTTCACCGAACTCTTCCACATCGTAGCGATAGATTTCCTTGAGGCGGTCTAAATTCAACCAATAGTAATTCCGAATATGATAAGTCAGATGACCCAAGCGCTCCTTGACCACAGGAACATAATCATCCTCTGGCAACAATAACTCACTCGCCGCCTGCAACGCAGTGTAGAATAGGGCTTGAATATCCAACGGATACCCATCAACTCCCATGCGTCGGTCAATCATGAAGGCACCATCGGGAACCAACATCGTGGGAAACAGATCAAATCGTTTAGTCAGACACAGATCTAGAACTAATTTGATTCCCCGTTGGAACCTTGTCTGGTGGGCAAGGGCTTGATCACCAGTTGCCTTGACATAAGCCCTTAACACCAGCAGCCACCACAAGCCAGAATCTACTGGAGCAACTCGTGCGATCGCATGTTCCCCAAAATCCGCCCCTAAATACTCCTGTTCCTTCTTATGTATCACTTTAAAGCTCGCTGGCATCAATCCAAGACCCGCCTTAAAGCAATCCATATGCTTTTCACGGCTTTGAAGCCCTAGGGTTTCGATCAGGAAATTGCGCACAATTTCTCCCTTGCCCCTCATCAGCAATGCCATAGCCGACACCGCGAAATCCCGGGTAAAGCACTGGTCATAATTCAGGGCTTCCATATCCGAGTCTTTCGACGCCACTGTGCCCACGGGATGACCTTGATAATAGATAATCGAATCTTCCAGGGCTTGCCAAGCTGCCTCGATCAGATTACCTTCGCTTCCCATATAAAATTTCTCCTTTAAGTTGTCCATCTGGTTGATGCTAGCTTAACTCCTTTGAAAAAATCCTGGAGTACTTGGCTCGGATATCGAAAGACAAAGAACTTCGGGAACTTCAGATCAAGGAACTTCGGATCAAGGAACAGGGCATAGGTCAGAAGAATTGACGCAGTTTATATCATAAAAATACTAATGCTGCAAGGTATCAGCAAACAATCTTTAAGCAAACAACCTTGGCCTATTGGCCACGCGATCGCGTTCAACTTTCAAGCAAACAACCTTCAACCTTTAACCAAACAACCTTGGCCTATTGGCCACGCGATCGCGTTCAACCTTGGCCTATTGGCCACGCTTCGCGAACAACCTTGGCCTATTGGCCACGCGATCGCGTTCAACCAACCTTGGCCTATTGGCCACGGGTGCGCGTTCAACATTCAACCAAACAACATTCAACCTTCAACCAAACAACATTCAACCTTCAACCAAACAACATTCAACCTTTAACCAAACCACCTTGGCCTATTGGCCACGCGATCGCGTTCAACCTTTAACCAAACCACCTTGGCCTATTGGCCACGCGATCGCGTTCAACCTTTAACCAAACAACATTCAACCTTTAACCCTATTGAATTTAGTCACTCAGGACTGGCTCAAGTAACATTGCCGTACCGACAGGAAAGGGATAGGATATATTTTCGGTCAGGGCAGACACTCGATAAAGCATCGCTCCCCCTTCTCGATTTTGTTCTACCCCATCCATCACAATGCGCAGAACATTGCCTGGTTTAACAGGTTCATTCAAGGTCACCGTAAGAGCGGTACCACCTTCAGCACTCTTAGAAACTGCTGTGGTTGCTGGCACTCTCTCACCAAACTGATTAGTAACCTTTGCTTTGCGAACACCAGCGAGATTGGTACACTCAATCACAAGAGCATTAATGGGAAAGGCAGCCACAGCAACGGTAATAAAATGCCTATCCCCTGCAGCTCCAGCAATTCCAGCACTGGCAACATAGGGAGCATTCGGCACAAAACCGGCTTGAGCCTGAGCTACTGGCACCAGACTGGGGATGGCTATAGGCAGCACAGATGCGGCGAATGCTAGGGCTGAAACTGCTCCGAAAACTTGTTTTTTCATCACTCAATCGTCTTGGGATACCAGACTTAAACAACGTTGAGTTGATTTGAAAAAACACCTATGGAAATTGTCTGCCTGAAAAAATCGGGAATTTGACCTAGATTGGAATCGGCTATTTGCTGGTAATTTTCGTAAAAAATTGGAAAAAATTGCTTGATTGGACGGAAATTTTGGCAATTCTATGTCAAAGTAAAACTAGTGTTTGGTGTGTTGGCTTTCAACCTAGTCAATGATGGCAGAAGAAGCCCTAGCTGTTTTGGACACAATTTTGCCCGATTACTCCTTCAGTAACCTTCAAGAGACCGTCTTCTGTGAAGTTTGGGAAGGGAAGACTTACGCTGAGATTGCGGAAAGCTGCGGGTATGAGCATAGTTACATTAGAGATGTAGGATTCAAACTTTGGCAACGTCTGTCTGTGGCTCTCAAACAAAAAGTTACCAAAAGTAATGTCCGGTCAGTTTTGAGGCGGTACTCCCGAGCTCAGCTATCCTCTCTAGGGATTTATGGCTATCAGGACAGGATAAAAACCAGCGTCGGGAATTCCCTATCCCCTGCTCTGGTACCAGAGCTAGACTTTCCCAGTGGTCCGGTACCACTAAACTCCAATTTATACATCGAACGTCCTCCCATTGAAGCGCTCACCTACGCAGAAGTTAGCAAACCAGGTAGCCTGATTCATATTAAAGGCCCCAGACAGAAAGGAAAGACTTCCCTAGTGCGAAGGATTTTGGCTTATGCCAAGAAACAGGGCTTTCGTACTGTTAGTTTAAGTTTACACCGAGCTGACTCCCAAGTTTTCAGCAACCTGGATAAGTTCTTACGTTGGTTTTGTGCCAACGTCAGTCGGCAATTGGGTTTATCCCTCCAACTCGATCACTATTGGGATTCTGACATTGGCTCTAAGGTGAGTTGTACCACTTACTTTGAAGACTATTTGCTAGAGCAAGTCGATAGGCCAATTGTTATTGCTTTAGATGAAGTTAATCAAATTTTTGAGTATCCAGAACTTTCTAGGGATTTTCTGTCTTTGCTACGCTCTTGGTATGAGGATGCTAGGGAACTGGAAATTTGGCAAAACGTAAGATGGGTGATAGCTCATGCTACAGATGTATATGTGCCACTAAAACTTAATCAATCGCCCTTTAATGTTGGCCTAGCCATTAAACTCCCAGAATTTACCAATGAGCAAGTGCTAGACTTAGCCCAGCGTCATGGTTTGGATTGGGCAAAAGGTGACCAAGCCATGAAACGTCTTGCTCCTTTAGTGACTATGGTAGGTCGTTGTCCCAGTTTAATTCGTCTTGCCCTTTATCATCTCACTAAACAGGATGTTAGCTTAGAACAATTACTAGAGGAAGCACCAACTCAAACTGGAATTTATAGTAACTATTTGCGTTACTATCTAGCCGCTTTGCTACCCCATCCTGACCTAGTCGCTGCTTTTAAGGAAGTAGTCATGGCCACAGAAAGTGTGGAATTAGAAGCACTAACTGCCTATAAATTGGAAAGCTTGGGTTTGATCAGAATTCAGGGGAATCGAGCCACAGCTAGCTGCGAACTATATCGTCTATTTTTTAGAAATCAATTCGTGAATGAAATAAGAGTTAGTGGTTATTAGTTATTAGTCATGTCAACGAGATACAAAAAAAGCGATCGCGTAGCGTGACCTACGGTCAATCGCGAAGCGTGACGGGTCGCACCTGTGGAATAGGCATCTTGCCTGTTCGGGGATTTTTTGGAGCGGGCAGGATGCCCACTCTACTCCGATCCATTCGTTTGATTCAGCAACGCCATCCTAGTCACCAATTTACGATTAGATCTAACTAGTGGAGGTAAGCGGACTCGAACCGCTGACATCCTGCTTGCAAAGCAGGCGCTCTACCAACTGAGCTATACCCCCAGGCCAATACAGCTTAAGCTAAATTAAGCTTAGTGTCTTAACCGCACTTTTGTTATTATACATCATCCAACTGGAAAGTCAACCAAGATAGCCAAAAAATTTTCCCATAGACATCGCAACAGTAATCTGACCATAGCAGGTTAGTGCGGGGTGTTACCATACGTCAGAATAGTAAATAGTGAGGCACTTTCCGACTCAGGACTCAAAACTCAGCACTCTTTTCACCCCTTAACCGGATCATGACCCAGGTAGTTGCAACATTTTACAAATTTGTCAAATTGCCAGACTTTGCGGATAAACGACCCTCCTTACTAGCCCATTGTGAAGCTCAAGGCATCACAGGAACCATTCTCCTCGCAGCAGAAGGCATTAACAGCACCATCGCAGGCTCCCGTCAAGCCATTGATTCAGTCCTAGCGTTCCTCCGTTCCGATCCCCGTCTGGCCGACTTACAGCATAAAGAATCCTACACCGACTCCCCCCCATTCAACCGCCTGAAAGTCCGGTTAAAGAAAGAAATTGTTACCATCGGTTTGCCAGAGGTTGACCCCAATCAGCAGGTAGGTACCTATGTTAACCCCCAGGACTGGAATGCTCTAATTTCAGATCCAGACGTAGTACTGATTGATACTCGCAATACCTATGAAGTAAATATCGGAAGCTTCAAAGGTGCGCAAAATCCCCATACTGACTCATTCCGACAATTCCCTGATTATGTTCGCCACCACCTCGATTCCACCAAAGATAAAAAAGTAGCCCTGTTTTGTACAGGGGGTATTCGCTGTGAAAAAGCCTCATCCTTTATGTTGAGTCAGGGGTTTAAACAGGTCTATCATCTCAAAGGTGGCATTCTCAAGTATTTAGAACAAGTCCCAGAAGACGAAAGTTTATGGGAAGGGGAGTGCTTTGTTTTCGATCAACGAATTGCTCTCAAGCACAAGTTGGAAGCTGGAACCCACCATATGTGCTACGGTTGTGGAAATCCAATTTCCCAAGCTGATCTCAATTCCCCTAAATATATCAAAGGTATTTGTTGCCCTTACTGTTTTGATGATCTCAGCAAAGAAGCATAAACGTCAGCGGTCAGCAGTCAGTGGTCAGCGGTCAGCGGTCAGCGGTCAGCCGTCAGCCGTCAGCGGTCAGCCGTCAGCGGTCAGCCGTCAGCGGTCAGCCGTCAGCGGTCAGCGGTCAGCCGTCAGCGGTCAGCTGACGTAACAGAGATTAAACCAATGCTTACCTGTTTGATTCAAAAGCACCTCAAGTAGCACCATCTGTAGCGCATTAGCACCTCAAGTAGCGTGCGCGTAGCGCTTAAGCTGATAACTGATAACTGATAGCTGATAGCACCTCAAGTAGCGTGCGCGTAGCGCTTAAGCTGAATGCTTACCTTCATACTTCTGACTTCATACTTCATACTTCTTTAGCGCTAGGGTCAATCCATCAGCAATCGGTACCAAACTAAGGTTGACCCGTTGGTCTTGAGATAGCTTTTGATTAAATGCTCGAATTACCTCAGTTTTGCTATCGACTACCTCAGGATCTGCTACTCGCCCCGACCAGAGGACATTATCCACAGCAATAACTCCACCATTACGCACCAGTTTCAGTGCCTGCTCGTAATAGTTTTCGTAGTTCCGTTTATCGGCATCAATGAAGGCAAAATCAAACGTACCTGCCTGTCCTTCTTCCACCAACCGCTCCAGAGTGTCCAGTGCTGGGGCAATTTGCAGGTCAATTTTGTCAGCTACTCCAGCTTGTTGCCAGTAGCGACGTGCGATCGCAGTATACTTCTCACTGATATCACAAGCAACCACCTGGCCGTCTGGTGGCAAAGCTAAGGCTACAGCTAAAGCACTATAGCCCGTAAATACCCCCACCTCTAGAGTTTTCTTGGCTCCCATCAACTGCACTAGTAAGGCCATAAACTGCCCCTGTTCAGGAGCTATTTGCATCATACCCATGGAATGCTGTGCTGTTTCCAGCCTCAGCTGGGTCAAAACTTCTGGCTCTCTTAGAGAAACAGATTTTAAGTAGTCGTAAAGCTGCTTGTCTAGTCCAAAGGTTTGATTAGCCATTGATATTTAGTTTGCTCAAAGCTATTATTTTCCAGAGGTTGCTCAATCTATAGCGTTGATCATACTTATGAGGTACCTTCAAGTTTCTTATACCAAGTTGCGGTCAAAGGTACAACTTTCTCTTCCGCCAATCTCCCTATCTCCCTATCTCCCCATCTCCCCATATTCCCCTCCTGGGAGGGGTTAGGGGTGGGTCCCTATCTCCCTATCTCCCTATCCAACCAATCTACTCTCTTTGAATGCAACTCGGTATTACCCCTACTCCCGACTCCCGACTCCCTACTCCCTTTGCTAAATGATAGTATTCATCGTTAATTTTTCATCAGTCCATGTTGCTTTGGTTATTCCTTGCTGTTCCCTATTGGTGGGATGATTTGTACAGTCTCGCGATTAAACCCCAATAAATAGGGATAATACGGTATTTAATACCATAAAACAGACATTGACATTTTGCTAGCGCTAGAGTAAGATTAAAGTATACGATTCAGAATTAACGATGCCCAAGAAAATAGGAGCAACTAGAAAAATATCGACTCAAATCGTCCCCGTAGTAGGGATGACTGAGTCGGTTAAGACAGAGTTGTTGTTCACAATGAAAAAATTGGGCATTGTCAGATCTGAGTCTTACAACAAACTGGGAAGCATTAATCACTGGGGACTGGACTGGAAAAAGGCCATCCCGGAAGTAAAGAGTTTCAGGAATCCCGACAGCTTAGGGCTGCCTGCTAAATTAATGGATTGGGCTATTAATGATGTAGCAAAAGCCATTACGGCTCAGCAGGCAGCCTGTATAGATGCAGTAGCAAAAAGAATCTACAGAAGGTTCCCTGGAAAGGAAAATCAAAATAAACGAAAGGAGCTTTGCAAACAGCTTAAGACCGTTGCTTTTCTGGACAATCCTCTTCTACACAGACTTGTTAGAAGGTTTTTCCAAAGAGGACATTCTTGGATTAAAAACCAGATCGTCTATCAACAAGTGGGTTACAAATGTAAAAGGCTTTCCCGTAACACTTACCAGTTAGAATTGGCGGGATTAAGGAGAGGGAAGAGGAACAGGATAGTTGTTAGATCTAATCGAAAAATAAAAGGACAAATCAGACTGATCCATAATCAACTCCTGCAAAAATTTGAAATCCACTTTCTGGTAGACCATGGAACCGTAGAAATTCCCTCTGAACGTCGAAGTCTCGGTGTAGATAAGGGTTACACGGAGGCTTTCTATGATTCAGACGGTCAGGCACACGGCAAAGATCTGGGAAAAGTCTCTACTAAGAAATCAGATCGCATATGTGCCAAGAACCGCAACAGAGGGAAACTTTGGGCACTTCACAGAAAGCTAGAGAAAATAGATTCAGTTAAATCGGCTCGAATACTTGAAAACAACCTAACTAGAAAAACGGAAAATCGCCGTTACAGAAAAAATCAAGCAGAGTTGACGGCGATAATAGGAGCAGCCTCTAAGTCTCTTTTCAATGGAGAATCTTTAAAGGTCTTTGCTGTTCGCGTAGCGTGGCCTACGGCCTCAGATTTAACACAACCAATCAGAAATAAGCGCCAGTCTAAAGCCGTGTCCCGCAAACTCAATAGTTGGATGAAAGGAGTGATGCGTGATTCTTTGCAAAAATGGGCTGATTGGACTGGCTCGGTTGTTACAGAAGTTCAGCCTAGTTACACGTCGCAAATTGACTCCAGGAATGGCACCCTGTTGGGCAAAAGGACTGGGGACAATTTTACCGGATTTGATGGGGTCGTGTTGCAGGCTGACCATAATGCTGCCAAAAACATCCTTGCTCGCGGTACCGACTTCGAAATTACTCGGTACATGAGTAAAACCGAGGTACAGGCGGTGTTATTGCGTCGTACCGCGCGTTGGTTGAAAGGAATGGGACTGAGTTTAGTTGATGCAGTTGAACTTGGTTGGCTTGACTGTAAGCATACTAAAACTCAGGCTTTCAACCAACTCCTCATCGAGATGTGAGGAACGCCTAGAAAGACGAGTGGCAGGTTTAACTCCAATTACTGCATGACCACTCCTCCCTCAGGCAACAATAAATTGCACCTTGACCGTTTTGTACGGGTTCATCCCGATTAATTACGGTTTAAGAGTATCTCGAACTTCCCCTAGCCATAGGGAAAGTAAATCCTTATCCTGGAAACAGCAAGTGCTCAATTAAGGGCTGAGGGCAAAAAGCAAGACATGGGACGTATATTTATTTCAGCAGGTCACGGTGGCATGGAACGTGGTGGTCTTGACCCAGGGGCGATTGCCGGTGGGACAACGGAAGCCGAAGAAATGATTGGGCTGCGAGATATGGTGGTGCCAGAATTGCGATCGCGTCGGTATGAAGTATTATCTGTTCCTGATGAATTGAGTTTAAAGCAGACAATTCAATGGATTAATGACCGTGCTGGTTTTGGTGATGTAGCGCTAGAGATTCATGCTGATGCCTTTTCCAATCCTAACATCCGAGGTGCCTCTGCTTTTTACATTTTCAATAACACTGAGCGCAAGAAGCATGGTGAACTAATGCTGCGCTATTTGATCACACGCCTTCCTGAACTGCCCAATCGAGGAGCAAAACCCGATACGGAATCAGGTGTTGGGCGTCTTGCCTTTTGCCGTGATGTTATCCTGCCCTCCCTACTGCTCGAAGTTGGCTTTCTGACTAATCCCCAAGACCGTGCTCTGCTCCAGAATCGACGTCGTGACATGGCCAGAGGCATAGCTGATGGACTTGCCCAATGGAGTAGTTTGATATCTGGTGAACAGCCACCCGATCAACTCAATCCCGTTTATCCCATCATTGATATTAAAATCAATAATCAGACTTACGATGATCGAGGTGTTCTAATCAATAGCAATTCTTACATTCCCATTGACCTAGCCGATCGCCTAGGAGTGGATTTGACCACCGCCGAGAATGTCCGTCGTGTGCAATATCGGGGAGTCGTTTATGTTAAGGCCATTGAACTAAGAGAATATAACATCTTTGTCGGTTGGGATGCTCCTACCCGCACTGTGATTTTGCGCTCAATTTCCCAGAAAATCTGTCCAGGTCTGATTGACCGGATCATGGGTCATGGTAGCACCTCCGAAGTCCAGTTACAGATATTTCTTAAAAACAATAATCAGAACGCCCTGACTGAGTTTCCTGACCTAGCTAGGCTCTATCGAGAAGAAGCCTCGGTAGAGGGAGTCAACTATGACATTGCCTTTGCCCAAGCTTGTGTAGAAACTAACTTCCTACGCTTTAGCGATCGCCTTAGACCTGAGCAAAATAATTTTGGTGGTTTGGGAGCAGTGACTAGTGAGGAAGAAGCGACTTTTCCTAGCGCTAGAATTGGAGTACGTGCCCATATCCAACATTTGAAAGCCTACGCCAGTCAGGAACCCCTAGTCCAACCCTTGGTCGATCCCCGGTTTCGCTTCGTTACCCGAGGGATTGCTCCCTTAGTTGAACAGCTCAGTGGCCGCTGGTCAGCTGACTTAGATTATGGCAAGCGAATTATCGCCGTTGTCAGGCGTTTATATGAAGCATCTAACTTGCTTTGATCCCGATTCCCGATTCCCGATTCCCGATTCCCGATTCCCGATTCCCGATTCCACCTCAAGCAGCCCTCTAACTCAGCGCTGCAAGCGCACTACGCATTTAGATGTTTGACATTCCTAAACTCCAAAACTTAGTCATAGTTTACTTCTGACTTCTGACTTCTGACTTCTGACTTCTGACTTCTGACTTGCGCTATAACTACTAAGCTGTCTTGAAAAACCGGATAATTTCTCGGACATTATCCAGAAATTGACTATCTGTAGTTAATTGTGCGATCGCATTTTCAGAATCCCGAGCTAAACGTTGGTGTTCCGCATTGTTATTAGCTTCCAGTTGTGCCATTGATGCTTCAAGTTGGGCTAAGCCTTTGCGAGTCTCTTCCCAGTAACGCTGATGGGTTGCCACCCAAGAGTAAGGTTCTTCTGGGTCTAGTTTCTCTTCTAGACCTTTGACAGTTCTTTCGAGAGCTTCAAAACGATTCTGTAGTTCCATTACATCTCGGCGAGGATACTTAAACTCTTGCCGGATCATCCTTAACCGGGCTGCTAAATACTGGTAAAAACGTACCGCTGGACGCAAAGCAGTTAAAAGCAAAGCTGCTCCCGAACTGACGTAGCCTACAGCACTAATCCCAGTGGCAGCAAGGATGTACAGACCCACAGCAGATAACAGGTGAAGGGCGATTGCTACGGTTAGCGATCGCTTAGCTATCATTTCCACATAGTTTAATTGCTTCGGGTCAACCGCAATCTCATTTGCCCTGGAAGCCGACCCCTCTGCTAAAACTTCCCTAGCTTCCAAGTGGACATTCCACGGAACTGTCACAATCACCAACAGCCACCAAAAGCTAGCCACACCAATTATCCAATCTAGGAAATGACCAGTACTAATGTGCAACCATTGCAACAGCCCAAACACCAATAGAGTTAGAATTCCTAACCCAGTCCCTACACCAGCAATATTAAATAACATCCTAGCGACCTCCGACGGATTTTCAGCCTTGATCCCATCATGCTTAGAGATAACCCTCAGGCTCGAAAACCTTGTGATAGTTTCGCTAGCTTCACACTGATATTAGGTAAGTATTCAGCTATCAGCCGTCAGCTGTCAGCTAATCAACGGTCGGTAGTTGCTAGTGGTGCTTTAGGGACGGACTCACCCTCATTTTCTCGGTAGCCAGTGTTGGGACAGTCCGCTCCGAAAATTGTCACGGGCAAGATGCCCATTCCACAACAAGATGCCCATTCCACCCACCAGGTCAAACAGCTTTTAGGAGATGCACCCTGCTCCTTTTACTCATCCGACCCCGTGCAGTTAAAGCCCCTGATAGCACCTGAAGTAGCACCATCTGTAGCCCATGAGCTGATACGCGACACGCTGATAGCTGATAGCTTATGTGTCCTTAGCTACTTTTGCTCAAATTTTATTAATCAAAATTAAAACTTAAACCATTAGAACCAGAAACATTTAATCTGAAAGTTAATCATTATAGCTTGAAGCAGTCGTCTTAAAATTGACAAATCCTAAAAGCCTAGTACAGATGCTGAAAAACAGAGGTAAGTAGCATGAAGAGTTCTTTAAAACAAAAATTACCACAAAAACTAGCCACCTTCGCCACCGTTGCCCTAGCCACTGCCTTCTCAGCAATCAGTCTTGGCAACCAAACCTCCGCCGCTACCTTTGAGCAAAAACAAGTTGAACAAGGCAAGTTTATTGCTGTAGCTCAACCCTTTGGCGCAAATTCCCATCAATTGCTGATCATAGAGCAAAAATCCAACAAGCGAGCCTGTTGGAGCGAGAGTGGTACTAACCCAGTGATCGTAGACCCACTGCTGTTGAACTTTGACTTTACTGGCATTTGCGGACGCAGTACTGATAGCAATGGCTATTCCATGCGCATGGCGGGTGAAGACTTAGGACTTGATTACATCCTTAGCATTGTTGAGCGTAATGGTGAACTGTTGCTAGTGGGTAAGCACCGCCTTGATCGTAAAGCTCCTGAAGTAATCATCGGTAGAACTGGTGGTATTCGCCAGGGCTTTATGAAAATTTTTCTGCAGCCCGGTTGGGAATTTGCCAAGAGAATGTTCAATGGCAGAGAGCTAGGTCACGTCTACCTTGCTACTAACACACCCCTAGGTAACACAGGAAGTACTGATCCATCCAAGCTTCCTCCACTTCCGCCACGAGAAACCTCTAAATTTCGGGATATTGCTACTGATGTCTATGCCTCAGAAATTGAAAAAGCCGTAGCAATGGGATTTATTGCTGGATTTCAGGACAATACCTTCAGACCCCAAGGGTTTCTCACCAGAGAACAACTCGTGTCTATGGTCATTGAAGGCTTAGGTAAACTGCCAGGTGCTAATATTACTGTCCCCACTCAAGCATCAGGAAGGCCCTATCAAGATGTTGAGGCTGGGCGCTGGAGTGCTGCCAAAATTCAATGGGCGAGGGACAATAATATTGTTAGTGGCTATCCTGATGGCACCTTTCGACCAAATAAGTCCGTAACTCGTGCCGAATTGATGGCAGTACAAAAAAAAGCTGCTGAATTTGCCAAAAACCTCCAAGGTCAGCCAGGGGTACTCGTTTCTAATGGGTCAGTCACACAATTTTCCGACACCGAAGGTCACTGGGCTGTCGCTCTGATTTCTGAAATGTCTGCCTACTGCCAAGTTGCATCTCCCCTAAACGAAAGGGGTAACGCTTTCTTCCCCAATTCTGAAGCACGCCGGAACTATGCCGCTGCTGCTACTCTGCGCATGCTCAACTGTGTCCAGCAGCCCATTACTCAGAAGTAGCACATTATCCTTTAAGAAGGCCACAAGAAACGTCTGTTGATCAGACCTCAAGTAAACAACGTAAGCTATCAGCTGATAGCACCTCAAGTAGCGTGTTCATAGCACATTAGCTGATAGCTTACATCACCCCATTATATCAATTCCGGTAGCCTGGGATTGATCACAAACCCGATTGAATACTGCCGCAAAGTCTCTATTTTATTCCTCCCTTCCTGAACTCTGCCTCTTGGCCGTTTTCCTTCTCTTCTATCCAACATATAAAGATGTAAACGAGAGCTCTATAGCAGAAGTCAGAAGTCAGAAGTCAGAAGTCAGAAGTCAGAAGTCAAACTCTTGCGCTTACTTAGGTTTGAGACTTTTGTCATGTCCGCGCCTGCCCTGGCGACTGCTATAAAAGTGAAGACTTTAATAAATCCGTAAAAAAAACTGTAAAGATTTGATTAAGCAAGGAGTTTTATAGTGACATGGAATCATAATTATGTCATCTATAGTAATGTAATTTTTTTTTTAGACAATTTAGATAATTCTTATGAAGTCTAGTTTTAGCTATTGTCCAATAAGAAGCATGAGAAATTTCTTAATTTATTTAATTGAAAGTGAATAAGATTTCTTTCGATTACCCAAAGTTTCAGATCCAATCTAGTAATTGGGATTTAGCAATTCCTGTAGTAATTGTGATAATTTTTGGATCCAGATCTGCTGTTCCCTACTCCCTACTCCCTTTGCTATAGAGCATAAACTCCAATACTAATTTTCCATAACACCAAAAACTACTCGGATCTCTTTCCTACTGTTCCCTATTCCCTGTTCCCTATTCCCTAAAAAGGAGAGGATAATAGTAATTATGCCAACATTTGAGGCAGAAGACACAACTAGGCTGAGTTTAGAAAACTACATAGTTTTTGATAGTGACATTGCTTCCGGTGGTCAAGCTATCGAGATTCCCAAAACCAATACTACTGAACAAGGATTCATTCGTTTAACCTGGACAGAAGATGACGGTCCTGCTGGTAACTATAATTTTAAGATTGCCTATTTTGATGAATTAGATGGCCGATCTACCCTGACACTTCGTGTCAACGATATCCCGATTAGTAGATATATTTTCAATAAAAACCCAGGAGAACAGGACAATCCACCCATAGACACACCCAATTCTGGTAATTATATCGGCTTGACTGGTTCTATATTTGATGGTTTATCCAATCCTAATCCTGTCTTTAAAGACGTAGAACTGGCTCCAGGGGATCAGATTGAAATCTCTGCCGTGGCAGATAGTTTGGGGAATCAAACCTATGAACTAGCACGAATAGACGTTATTGAAATAACACCAGCACTGGAAGCTGGCCCAGTTATTACTTTTCCTGAACTTACCATTACCCCTACTGATGGCACATTAGCCGAAACTGTGCCAAAAAGTGGTGGTATCACCATCACCCGTACCGGAGACATTAGTCAAAGCCTAGAGGTAACTTACACGGTCAGTGGCACCGCTAGCTCCTCAGATTACAAGCCCATCCTAACCGGTACCGTTACTATTCCAGAAGGTCAGGAGTCAGTAGATCTCAAGCTCACCCCAATCGCCGATGGAATAGTAGAAGGGGAAGAAACTGTAATTATTACCCTTGAGAATAGTCCCGACTATCAATTAGGTGAGACTCCCAGTGCCACTTTCACCATTACCGACAATGACCAATCCACTATCACCGAGAGTGTGACTATTTTCTGGCGTAATGACGAGACCGGAGTCAATGGTGCTTGGTTGATGGATGGTCTCGACTTAGCTCAAGCCGTAACAATTCATTCACCAACAGAACCAGCCGACAGTCCCTGGCAAATGCAGGGTGCAGGGGATTTCAACAGTGATCAACAACAGGATCTTCTCTGGCGTAATAGCTCTACTGGTGAAACTGGCATCTGGTTGATGGCAGGATCGGTGTTTCAGAATGCAGTGTCCATAACCCCAACTCTAGGCTTAGACTGGGAGATTCGTGGCACGGAAGATTTCAACAGTGATCAACAACAGGATATTCTCTGGCGCAATACTTCCACTGGGGAAAATAAAGTCTGGCTAATGAATGGCACCAATGTCGCTCAGGAGGTGTCCATTCCATCGGAACCAGTCACTAGTATTTGGGAAATGAGGGCAGCGGGAGACTTGGATGGAGATGGTGATGGGGATATTATCTGGCGCAATACTCAAGACCAAACTATTTACTATTGGAGGATGGAAGGGACTCAGTACATTGAATCAGTGTTGATTGACTCACCAATAAGTATTGGTCAGGAGGTAATCCATGGTACCCTCGACATCGATGACAATGGTTTCGATGATATCCTCTGGCGCAATCTCGACGATGGACAAAATAGTGTCTGGCTGATGAATGCTAATGGGTTCGATCGCCTGGAGAGGCTTGAGCCAGTAACTGATCCGAGTTGGCAAAGTTATGTTTAAATACGTAATTTCAATTACCTAAGTATTTAGCCAAGGGCAATCAGCTAAAGCCCTTGGCGCGTTAGCTGATTGCTTACATGTAGAGACGTTATATAGCGTTTACACATGAGATGTAAACCTGTATGGTCTTTTTTTATTGGAGAATAAAACTCCGGATCTGTTTCCCCTCTTACCTTTTGCCTCTTGCCTCTTGCCTCTTGGCCTTTGGGAGTATGTTCACAACTCAAATATAAACTATATAGCTATCAATTTTAAATATTTATAAAAGTTCAAGATTTATAAAATAATCATTTTTGCTTAGGACTTACCCAAAACTGGACTCGAAACCCTATCACTCTAAGGGCTATCACTCCAAAGGCCATAAGTAGTAGGTTACCTTATTAAGGCACCTTACCAGTATAATTACTGCCTAATCCATGTTTATAATAAAACCTATGGTTCGATTATAAACATGGATTAGTTTTCGATGAAAGATAAACTCAATATTTTTATATTAGTTATTTTCTGGATAGTTATATGTATGTTGTGATCTCTAGCATTTTTCAATTAGGTGAGGTACATAATTTTTGGATTTTAGGGAACAGGGAACAGCGGCTCTGGGAATAGGGAATAGGGAATAGGGAATAGGGAATAGGGAATAGGGAATAGGGAATAGGGAATAGGGAATAGGGAATAGGGAATAGGGAATAGGGAATAGGGAATAGGGAATAGGGAATAGGGAATAG
>NZ_JAAHHW010000140.1 GCF_010692325.1 Moorena sp. SIO3I8
GTTCGATTTATAATAGTGTTGTCCATACTTATGAGGTACAAAGAAGTTTTTTACTATTCCCTATTCCCTAAAACTAATAAATTATGTACTTTAGCCAATTGCTTCTTTTGAAAACCCATAGCTAGTAATGCTGGGCGGAATTTAAAATTCAAAATTATGGCAGTCGCTCATGGGGGAAACCCCCAAGACCGCGCTGCATCGCTTTGAAAAGTATCTTTATTTCCGCCGTGCCTTACTATGGGATTGCTAAACTAAGGAATGATCTTAATGATCTTAAGTAATGATCTTAAGTATAGTTGGATCAGTTACCGATTACTCATTACCGATTACCGATTACTCTAAGTCTCACTCAATACCCAATTCACCAAAGTACGAACTGGAAAGCCAGTCGCACCAGAATTATTACAACCATTTTCTTTCTCAGTCCAAACTGTTCCAGCAATATCGATATGTACCCAAGGCGTTTCCTTAACAAATTGCTTCAAGAACAACGCTGCTGTAATCGAACCAGCTGCACGGGGCCCAGTATTTTTGAAATCAGCAATTTGAGACTTTAATCCCTCAAAGTACTTCTCTTCCATGGGCATCTGCCAGAGTTTTTCACCAGCCGCTTCTGCTGCCTCTTTAAACTGTTGCGATAGGTTTTCATTAGTGGTCCATAAACCAGCAATATCATTTCCCAATGCTACAACACAGGCACCAGTCAAGGTCGCTAAATCTGCGATCGCATCCACCTCTAATTTTTCCGCAAACACTAAAGCATCTGCTAGGGTCAGTCTTCCTTCCGCATCAGTATTATTGACCTCAATCGTCTTACCATTAGAAGCAGTAAGAATATCCCCTGGGTGCATGGCATGACCACTAATCATATTCTCCGTGGCCGCACTGATAAAGTGAACTTCGACATCTGGCTTTAACTGACCAATTACCTTAGCAGTCCCCAAGGTAGCCGCCGCACCACCCATATCGATTTTCATAGTCTCGATGCCACTACCAGCACCTTTAAGATTCAAGCCACCGGAGTCAAAGGTTAACCCCTTACCCACAATCGCTAATTTGCGTTTTGGCGTGCCATCAGGTTTGTAGGTAATATGAATAAACTTCGGGGGCAGATCTGAGGCTTTGGCAACCCCTAGGAAAGCACCCATTCCCAGTTCTTCACAGGCTTCCCTGTCCAAGATTTCCAGGGAAAAACCATACTCTGAGGCCAGCTCCTCTGCTGTCTTAGCCAAACTAATTGGTGTCACCTCATTAGCTGGTGCTGCCACCAACTCTCGTGCCAAAATTACACCTTCACAGATTTTCTGAGCCTTATCAATCCCTGCTTCTTGCCCAGCCAATCCCAGTAAATCAATCTGTTCCAGCTTTGCGCCCTTATCCTCGGATTCCGACTTAAAGCGATTGTCTTGGTGTAGTGCCAGGATTATCCCCTCAGTGATCACTTGTGCCGTTGCTGTGGGGTCATCATTAACCACGGGTAGGCTAATTCCAAGAGTTGTAATCTTTTGCTGTTTGGCAGTCCGAGCAATTGTGGCACTCCCACGGCGCAGTGTATCTAAGCTCAGGTCATCTGGTTTACCCAATCCTAACAATATAATTTTACGGATTGGGCTACCGGATCCCACACGGGTGACAGCAGAACTATTAGCGCTAGCTTTAAATTCTGTTTCCTCGATCAATTCTGTGATCGTACCAGCCAGTTTCTGATCCAACTCGGCTAAATCACCAGTCAGGTCTACAGCATCCTCAAATAACCCAATGGCTAGGGCATCGCCAGTCCAGTCTAACCGTGGTGTATCGATCCCTCGAATTTCCATATTTTTCTCTGTCTAGGTAATTACAATCAATGGTTTTGAGACCAATACCATAACAGATATCGACTGGTGATGGGGTGAGGGCAAAGCCATCTTGTTGGGTAACCGGGGATAGTTTTCAATCAATCCTGGCTTATTGTGCTTGTTGACCATGTAGTTTCTACATATAGTGTTTTTTTTATTTAGGATTGCTATTTATTCCGGATAACACCAGCCGATAGTGGTATTGATTATTAGTAGAGTAGCCTGAATTAAAATTGCCCTTTGGCAGATTTAATGAACAAATACTCAACTAACTTTGACTCCAATAATTGCTCATCAAAGTAAGAGTCTCAAAAATTAAGGTGTGTTTACTGAATATGTTTTTCCACTTTGGTAAGCCATTCCCATTAGCTCTAGAGGTGAACTTATGTCCGGACGGTATAAATTTACACTATATCTCGCAAAATACGTGGCTGAACTAAAAAAAGAGATAGAACAACACCCAAAAAAAGATGAAATTGTAGTTAATGCATATAACAATTTGTGTGACATTCTTGATAAGTTGAATGAAAAACTAAAGAAAGAAGCAAAGATTGAGGGTGAATCTGGTCCAATTACACGAACTTGGCAACGGATCAATAAGTCCTGAATGTAAACAGACCACTAAGGCTCGTAAGTTGTGTCTTTTACAAGCTTAGCCATTTTGTTCTTGACGTAGTCAATCGTCTCTACACCCAGGGTGTCTACTTGCTGATCAAGCTCCTCAGACATTCGCTTTTCAATAAATATAAGCGCCTTTTTATAGGGAATAGCCTTACCACCTAATGTTTGATAAAATTGAGGGTTAACTAAAAGAGGTGCTTCATGTACATCATCAATTATATTTTGGCATAAAAGCTCTAAAAGTTGAGCTACATCTTTTTTAAAATCATTGATATTTTTGCGAGAAACACCATCGTATGAATAGTCTTTAAAGTTTAATTCTTTAGTCCATTTATTAATCCTTTGACTGACCCATTCTGCTGCAGTTTTACGAGATACATATGGAGAATCATATTCTTCAATACTTTGGCTAATTCCTTTCATTATCTCAAGATTATGCTCATAATAACTGCTTAATTCATTGCTGTCTTTGATTACTGATATAGCTTGTATAGTTTGTTTAAGATTATTGAGTTTGGATATTTCTTTATCTTTATTATTTAAATCACTTTGCATTTTATAAATTTTCCTATCTTTTTCAGCTAATTTTTGATTCTTTATTTCCTTGAACAAAACCATAAAGATATAAAAACTTATAAGAACTAGACCTACTACGATCAGAATTGGTTTCTGGCTATTGTCAGTTTTAATCTCTCCGTTTCTGATATTGAATTCTATCCCGGCACCTATTACAAGGAACATTGCCCCTAAAGCAAGAGAAATAAATTGAGTAAATAAGGGTGGTTGTTTTACTAATCCACTGAATAAAGCTGTCAATAAATCCTTCATTGCTACAAAATTTTAGAAGAGAATAATTATCTAGACATCTCGTTCACTTTGTCAATGGGTAAGGTGTGCATCTCATTTTTGCTGCTTGGCCAAGTGGTGCGTTACGGGGTGACGCTGCTGGCGAAATATAAGTTAATATCCAAAACACTTTTTCTGCCGTTGATTAGGTTACAAAACTATAAAAGGTTTTGCCACCATTACACGGAATATCAAGGCTTTCAGCGTGTTAAGAAATATTTCGCCAATAGCATCCCACCCTGAAGCACCCTACGCAACATTTTAAAATATGAGATGCACCCATGCGTAAGTTTTATTATTAATTAATAAATTTTCTGAAATAGGCTGTACATTATAATAATTTTAATTCCTTCTAGAACGCTCGTCAAGTAATAGAAGTTGATCAAATAACCAATAAGTGGCTCAAGTGAGTCAATCAAACAACCACTTACTCTAGATAGTTCGATTCCCTAATCACCCCATCCCCCGATCATCAATAAATTTACCTAAGCAATGGTCTAGTCTTGAGCCACTTGAGGAATATTTCCCCTTAATCGCTGATTTCTGGTTTCCATCCTATGCCTCTGCTCGACCCCAACCGTTCTTACACCTTCAGTGAAATAGCCAAACTCAAAGCTCCGACGGATGAACTCTTGGCAGAATATGGCTATTCACTAGAACGTACCTTATTGGATTTGCGGCAATATCAGGGTGACTTAGATCGATTGCAGGAGCGCCAATCACGCCTCGAAGAAATTTTACCTTACCTGGATCTGAGCAACGAACAATCCCGGCGGGAGATGTTAATTGCACCTGTGATGGCAGATTTGATTCACTACACAAGGGCGCAATTGCGAATTGAGTATTCAATCAAGGTCAGCAATCAGCTTCAAGGCGCGTTGGACTATTTGCTCAGGACAACGACTAATCTGTTAGTAGTTGAGGCAAAGCAAGAGGATCTTACCAATGGTTTCACTCAGATGGCAGTGGAACTGATTGCCCTCGATCAGTGGGAGAAATGCCCATCGGTTGAGCAACAGCCACAGCTATTTGGAGCGGTTTCAACTGGAACAATCTGGCAGTTTGGTATTCTGCACCGTCAACACAAATTAATCACCCAAATATTGACTCTCTACCGGGTACCAACCGATTTAGAACCCTTAACCAGAATTCTGATCGCAGCGCTCTCTAGCAGCAATTGAGTGCGAGAGCCACTGCTCTAGTGTTGAGCAACTTGAGGAATATTTCCCCTTAAACCAGTCATCAACTTCAAGGCATAAATCTTCACTGGACGAATCCGGCGCAGCATCCATAACCCGAGACGGCGTATCCCGACTATTGGTAACCAGTTGTTGGAAAAGATCCGATCCAGGGTATCGGTAAACCCTAAGATGACTAGATTCTCTTGCTTGCGCCAGTTTTCATAGCGCTTAAGAACCTCTATGGCTCCAATATCTTCCCCTGCTTGGTGTGCCTCAGTCAAGACTTGGGCAAGGGCAGCAGCATCGCGAATCCCAAGGTTTAGTCCTTGACCACCGACAGGATGGCAACAATGGGCAGCATCACCAATCAGTGCTAATCGTGACTGAATATAGCGATCGCTCTGCATCAATTGCACTGGAAACAAATAGCGATCGCATTCCAACTCCAAGCGACCCAACAGACCACCAGTGTAGTATTCCAGCTTAGCGAGAAACTGATCTTCGTCTAGTGCTTGTAACGCTTTGGCTTCAGCATGGGGTGCTGTCCACACCACCTGGCAGCGATTCTCTGACAAGGGCAGCACCCCCATCGGACCACTAGGCCAGAAGCGTTCAAAAGCCGTATTATTGTGGGGCTTTTCGGTTTTAATCCGGGCAGTCACACAAGATTGCCAGTATTTCCAGCCACGAGTCGTAATCCTAGCCCTAGTCCGAATTTGCGATCGCGCTCCATCCGCCGCCACCACTAGCCGTGTCCTAATTCGATGCTGAGTATCACCCTCCTTGACAGTAATTTCCACCCCAGACTCCTGATAGTCTACATCCACTACTTCTGCTGGACAAAGCCAGTCAACATTGGGGCAATCTGTCAAAAATTCTTGCAAGGACGTTAGCACCGGACGGTGTTCTCCCACATACCCTAGGGCGTTGGTACCTAAATCTGAAGGGGAAAAATGCACCACACCGGAATGGTTAGCATCAGAAAGCTTGATCTGCCGAAATGTGCTAATCTGCGGCAGGATTTTATCCCAAACCCCAATACCTGCGAAAATACGCCCTGAGAGGATAGACAAAGCATAGGCTTGTACCCTGGCAGCTGCCACTGACTTCGGTTTGGCTTCTATGAGTAATACGCTCAACCCAGAATGTTTCAACGCACAGGCCAGGGTAGAACCAGTAATGCCACCCCCCACAATGGCTAGGTCGTAATCAAAACTTTGATGGGTTGCTGAGGTAGTTTGAATCAGCAGTTCCAGCGCCATAACTATAGTAGTAAGTGTCTCGGTAAATAGGAATATATACTCTTTTTCATTTTGACGCTTTTAGATCAACCCATCAACTGATCCAATTTTGCTCAACCTGGAAACACACGACTTAACTCTAGGGACAGATCTCCAAGACCAGGAATGGTAACCGTTTCATTGGGCAACACTACCCGTTTGACCAAAAATTTTGGGTTTCAAGCCTGGCCTATGGCCACGCTAGGCGAACGCCCTTCTAGGGCGACTTTTCCAGAAGTTATAAAAAAAATAGTGTATAATATATCTAAGTGTGTAGCCTAGCACAGGCAGGATTCGTCGGTACTGCCTCACTCAACAACGACGTAAAGCGATGCTAGTACACGAGGCGCGAAAAACCTCTAAAACGCATGGGTCTTAACAGACACCGAAAACCAGTAAAGTACAAATTAAAAGTATATAACGTACCGTGGGGCACACGGGAACGGGAAATCCCAACGCTTAGGGAGACAAGCCCACTGGGGTTAGTTAAATTAGGCTCAATATTTGGTTCTTCTGGACGGATATTTGGCTTAAGTATTGCCTTTCAGGATAACTAATTTTAAGGCATGTCGTAGAACTAAGAATCCCCGCTCTTATAGGGCGGGGAGTGTCAAGCGATAGCCGAAATTTCTTTGAGTATCTTGATAGGGCTGAGTATAGCACTCTAGTTGACCAGCCACCAGGTTAACAATCCAGTAATCCTGAATTTGGTTTTCTGAATATAAGGATAGCTTTACGGTTTGGTCATACTCCAGGGTTGAATCTGACACCTCAATCACTAGGAATATATCCTTTGGATAAGGGTGATTTGGCAAGTAGTCATCCGCCTGACCCCATGCGATCGCAACATCCGGTTCCGGTTCACTGTCGTTCGATAGGATGATTGGTTCCTGTCCCCGTACCACCCCACGGTGGCCTACTAGTCTGTCCAACTCTCGCCATAACTTAGTGTTGCAAACCGAGTGGGACGTACCCTTCGCCACCATTTGTATTAACTCTCCCCGAATCAACTCCACCCGGTCATCTTCTGTTAGAAAACCATTATCAATCAAGCGATGATAGTCAGCTAGGCTAAAGCGTTTAGTTTTGATCAGGGTCATGATAACTTAACTTTAAAAATACAGCTTAATTGTATGAGGGGTTATCCGTTTCCCATTTATCAACCCGTGCCTCTAGTGCCTTGAGTTTTTCAGTCCAAGTTATGGGTTTAATCACACCAATATCAATTAATTTAATATTCACTATATTATGCTAAAATAGGCTTTAATTTTAGGATTCTGGTAACCAATCCTGATCTAAAATCAATTCAAGAGAATAGGGGCAAGCCTCTGGGAAAACCGAAACAGACATTCCTGTTTGCTGGGCTGCCTTACGGCGAGCCCGCTGATAGCTTTGTTCCAGCTGCTCAGCGGGATAGCTCCTGAGACTGGGACTATCTTCAATAGCTAACTCAATCTGAGTACGAGCGTCAGTAATCGAATCCAGCCAGCTATCGGAGCGACGCTGATGCTGGTATTGCCACTTGAGCAAATGCAACAGCAGGCGAATCAATTGGCTAGTAATTCCCCGCCTTTCACTCTTGCCCAAGTCTTCAACCTCCTCAATCAGATTTTCTAAGTCAATCTCTTGCCAACGACCTTCTCGCAACAACTGTGCTGTTTGTTGTGTCCAGGAATTAAAATCTTTTGTGTATGCTTTTTCCACAAGTGTCTCTCCCTTTCTATACCCAATTTATCTCTTACTTTATTAACTCTTGCCTCTTGCCTCTTGCCTCTTGCCTCTTGCCTCTTGCCTCTTGCCTCTTGCCTCTTGCCTCTTGCCTTTCCTTAATCCAGTCTATTTTGATTTGGGTTTAATACCATCACAAAGAGTGCGATCGCTTTCATCGATTGCAGAATTGTGCTTGAGATAATCCCCTACCCAATCACAAGCCCGACCCAGAAGGTCATTGAAATCTAAACTTAGATCCATATCCCACATAATCACATTGCCACTGGAGTCAGATGAAGCCAGGATTTTGCCATCGGGACTGAAACTGAGGCTAAAAACGCCATCATTATGTCCAATCAGAGTTTCAAGTTCTTGCCCCTTCAAATTCCAGAGTTTAACCGTTTTGTCACCACTAGCCGAAGCAATCATCTTGCCATCTGGGCTGAAACTGACGCTAAACACCTTACCCTTATGCCCTTTGAGAGTTCGGATTTCTTTACCGTCTCTACTCCAAAGTTTAACTGTTTCGTCCTCACTACCAGAGACAAGCATCTGACTGTCGGGACTAAAACTGACACTCCAAATTACATCATCATGACCTTTGAGGATAGTAGGAGTTAAGCAAAAAGGCAAAAAATTTGTGTTATGGTCTGAGCCAACTGCTGGTTTTAAGTTTGCTGCTTTTAAGTTTACTGATTTTAAGTTTGCTGATTTTAATTCACCATTACATAAGTTTCCCCGACTCCAAAGCTTGATAGTATTATCATCACTACCAGCAGCAATCATCATACCATCGGGACTAAAATTAACACTTCTAACCGCAGCCCTAAGCTTTTTAAACCTTTGGCGTTCTCTTCCTTTAAAAGTCCAAAGCTTGACAGCTTTATCCCAACTGCCAGATACAATCGTCTGACTGTCAGGGCTGAAACTAACGCTAAAGACTCCAGCCTGATGCCCCTGGAGTGTTTGGATTTTTTTACCATCCTTACTCCAAAGTCTAACCTTACTATCCCGGCTACCTGTAGCAATAGTTTTGCCATCGGGGCTGAAACTAACACTAAACACTGCATCCCTGTGGTTTTCTAGAACTTTTGGAGTCAAACAAAAATCCAGCATATTGATAGTTTTACTAGACCTTATTTCCCCTAATACTTCCTTGCCACAGGTATAATCTAAATGCCATAGCTTAGCAGTTTTATCTTCACTAGCACTAGCCAAGGTTTTGCCATCTGGGCTAAAACTCACACTCCAGACATTACTCCTATGACCCTTGAAAGTGCGAGGTGTTTTCGCATATAAGCGCCAGAGTTTAATGGTTTTATCTTCACTAGCACTAGCCAGGGTCTTGCCATCTGGGCTAAAGCTAAGGTCATAAGCCCCAGCCTTATGCCCTCGGAAGGTTTGGAGTTCCGAGCCATCAAGGCTCCAGAGTTTGACGGTTTTATCCCGACTAGCAGAGGCGAGGGTTTTGCCATCCGGGCTGAACCTGACGCTTCTGACTCCAGCGAATTTCTTTGGAAAAGTCTTCAGTTCCCGACCATCAAGGCTCCAGAGTTTGATAGTCTTATCCCTACTAGCAGAAGCAATCATCTTGCCTTGGGGTGAGAAACTGATGCTATTAACCTCAGCCTTATGCCCCTTGAACGTTGCAATACTTGTCCCATCCAGGTGCCAGAGTTTGATAGTATTGTTACTTCCAGCAGAACCCAGAATTTTGCCATCCGGACTAAAGCTGATGCTGCGATATCCAGCCGCAATCCCCTCAAAGGTTTGGAGTTGGTTGCCATTGAGGCTCCACAGCTTGACAGTATTATCGTTACTAGCCGTAGCCAGCATCCTGCCGTCCGGACTAAAACTCACGCTCCGCACTCCACGCTGATGTCCTTTAAAGGTTTGGAGGTTTTTCCCGTCTAAGCTCCACAGTTTGACCGTCTTATCCTGACTAGCTGTAGCAATAGTCTTGCCATCTGGGCTGAAACTAACATTCCAAACGGTACCGTCATGTCCCTTAAAGGTTTGGAGTGGCTTACCCTTGCGGCTCCACAGTTTGACAGTATGGTCTTTACTAGCAGAAGCAATCAGATTACCGTCAGGGCTAAAACTAACACTAGTAACCCAACTGTTATGGCCTACCAAACGGTTGTATTCTCTAACCCAAGACATTGCTCCGTGCAATGCTGTCCTAACCAGCCCCTCAGTTTCAGGTTTTACACTACGTATCTGTTTTTGCAGTTGCCGTGCAGCCCTGATTGCTTCGATCAGGGCATCAAATTCCTGATTTGATTCTCTCAGAGCCAGTGAATATCGACTCAGAGCATTAATGTGACCTTCCCTAACCGTTTCTGGCCGTTTCCATTGCATGAAAGCAACCAAGCCAAAGCCAACAGCTGCTGCAAATGCTGCACTCATCAAAGTAAGGGACAACCGTAAGATAACTAATCGACGCTTTTCCCGTTTTCTCAAAATCGATATGGCATCCCGACTTTTAGCAATATAGTCCTTGTGTAAAGGTGTCGCAGTCGGCTGTTTATCATTGGTCTCGGCATCAAGCAACCATTGTTGGGCAATAGAAAATTCGCTGCCACGCAACAGCAAATCTGTATCTTGCTTAGACTGCTGCCATTCCCTAGCTCGCTGCAACCATTTGGTGTGACTGCGCACATGCTCTCGGTCAGTATCAAGGGTTCTGACCAATTCACTGAAATTGGGATAAAAATCTCCTCCATGCCGGTTGAAATCAATCCACTGGATGCTAGCTAATCCAGGATGTAGCATTTTTGCTGGTACCTGTGAAGAAAGCACAGTCACAAACCGTTTATTTAATGTCTGAGCATAGTCTACCTCCCCAGCACAGTAGCGTGAATTTACCGAAGCAGGGGAAATAATAAATAAGAAATTATCAGAATGTTCAATTCCACGATAGATTTCCTCTTGAAAATCACTGCCCGGAGGAATACTTTCTTGGTCAAACCAAGTCGTTTTACCCTGTAACTGCAATGCCTCATTTAACTTCCTAGCCAAATCCGAATCAGTACGGGAATAAGAAATAAAAACGTCTAGATAAGATTCATGCTGTTGATTCCTGCTAGCCGCCAGAAATTCTTCATGTAATCCTAGGGGTGGATGTTCCAGGCGTTGCCGATTTACTTTCAGCCAGTTTTCGTAATAGTTTAAATTGTGACCCCGCAATAAAATGCTAGAATTACGGTTTTGGCTCAGCCATTTGATCGCTTTGACTAACAAAAGCTTATGCTCTTCGTAATAGAGAGCATCTTGATTTAATTCTTTTAATAATTGAGCAGCCATTAAGCGGTAGTTTCCTTCATGGTTAGACTTAGTAAAATCTAGGAATTGTAATGAACTAATTTTTGGTGGTATTTGGTCAATATCCGTGTCTTCAATCAGTAGTGATATAATCCGTTTATTGTGAGCAAAGGCGTGTTCAAGTTCTTGCTGACAGTATTTTGATTGACTCGAATTGGGTGAAATTAAGTAAATGACATTATCAGCTTCCTCAATTCCTTGGTTGATTGCCGCTTGGAAGTCTATACCGGTTTTAATATCAGTTTCAGGTTTCCAGATTGTGATTCCTTCCCGCATCATGGTTTTGCTAAGTTTATCCTTGATATCTTGATCTTTATCAGCATAAGAGATAAACACTTGGGTCATTAAATTATTGGCATTTTTGGTGCTTTCACAAATAAACTCACAATGTAAATCCGTTGGCACACAAGGAGCTTGCTCTTTTTTAAACCGCACCTTTAACCAAGATTCAGCTTGAATACGTTCTGACTGGATTAACAGGTGGTTCGTTTTTTGTTGATTTCTGTCCCACTCCAGAGCTTTAACTAAAAACCGAGTATGCTGTTCTACATAATCAGCATGCTTACGGATGGAATTCATTAATTGTTTAAAGGACGCTTCAAAATCGTTGATTTTATCTTGGAAATAGATCCAGTTCAGTTTACGGATAATCGTAGGAATTTTGTCACGAGGGTATTTAACATGCACTAAAGGAATAATGCGTTTATTGTATTTAATAGCCAGTTCAATTTCTTTGAGGCAGTATTTTGAATTAACGGAATGGGGGGAAATGATAAAAATGAAGTTATGAGTTCTCTCAATGCCATTATCAATCTGATGCTGCCAATCTACAGCAGGCGGAATGTCCTTCTGGTCAAACCAGACCGTTAAGCCCAATTGTGTTAGTCTAGCTTCAAGTTTAGTAGCAAAGGCTTTGCTGTCAGCACGTCCGTAGGAGATAAAGGCATCGAAAAATATAGTCATTTGTCCAGGGGTCTAAGTGAGGAGATCTACTTAACACTACACTTGTAACACCCTGGATTTCGTAAATCGAGCAAGCTTGAAGAGTTGTGAGAGCGATGCAGCGCGGTCTTGGGGGTTTCCCCCACTCGCGCTTTGCATCAAGACAAGGAAATAGGGGCAACAGATGGGTAACGGATAGGTAACGGATATAACCAATGGGGAGCAGCTGAAGAATAGTTAGGATTGAGGTGTCACCTCTGGTGCTCTGCCCATCGGATGAATTTACACCACAAGAAAGCCAGTCTGTCAAGCACGTAAATGATATTATAAATGATCTCATTTAGTATCGACTTTCTTAGACGGAGAGGTGTTTTTTTCCTGAGCCTCAGACTCCTGGGTTTCACCATAGAGTTCTGCTAGTGCATCATTCATCTCTTGCACCCAGCCTACATTTTCGTTTTGGATGGTTTTCTCTGTACTGATCACCAATAACTCAAATTTTTCCAATTTTTCCTCGTCTGAGAGACCATGCCACCAAGTGCTTATATCGTACAAATCATCAGCTGCTTGGTTGTAAGCAATCAGCGTTGTCTCAACCCGTTTCAATTCCAGGAAACTCGAAAATGCTGCAGCAAAGGCTGTACTGACCGCCACCCAGATGTCTTCACCCAGCGCCACCAGAAATGAACCCACACCGCCCAAGATATATACTCCCCACTGGTAGCCATGCAATTGTATATCAAGTTTCCTAGTTCGCTTTCGGTACCACTTAA
The DNA here is from genome assembly GCF_010692325.1 of Moorena sp. SIO3I8. Classification (GTDB taxonomy): domain Bacteria; phylum Cyanobacteriota; class Cyanobacteriia; order Cyanobacteriales; family Coleofasciculaceae; genus Moorena. The sequence goes on from NZ_JAAHHW010000140.1 coordinate 12,516, forward strand.
ACTGGTCTTCCACTCGCCAGACTAGGTAGTGTTCGGGGGTGAGGTCAGAAAACTTATCGTCTTGATGATGCTGTTGAGCTTCCTGATGTTTCTTGTCCTTGCTTTTCTTGTCTTTGCTTAAGGATGAGCGTTTTCTACGGGAAACTTCCCCCTCGTAGGGGCTAAAACTAGTGTGGTGAACTGTGGTTCCTTTTAGCCTTTGACTAATCACCTTGACCTTACGTGCGAGCTTAGCATCCCGCGAGGTGTTATCACTGTATTCCCCAACTTGGGCACGGTAACAGTAAATTTCCCGTTTAATTGCCTCGGCACTACCCCGTAACAGAATCCAATTGCCACCTTTGTCGAACTTCACTGCACCTGCTAGTAGTACACTTAGAGCAATGGGCACTAGTAGAAGAATGTAGTGAATTACTTTGACCGTCTGATGTGAATCACCAAGGACGTCTACCAACTCTGAGTGGACCACAGCTAGCAAGGTAGCCAACACACTCAATACCAGAATTCCTATCCGCAGCAGGAAGAAACGTTTCTGAGCCGCTGTGGCATTTTTGCTATAGGTACGCTGACGTTCCCAAGCACGTTTGAGGGTTGGGCTTGGCCCAGGGGAGTATGTAGCCTCAACTTCTGACGTCATGACAGTCTATGTGTAGTCTATGTACTTTTTAATGTGTACATTGACTGTCTCGTCAGTCCCTCCATGAGGATTTTAGTCAATTCACTGAATGGTTGTGAGAGGTCGTAACAGGTCAAGTGATTTTGTTGCAAGTGATTTGGTTGTAATAGTTCCGTAACAGATTCTCGTGCTTCTTGTTCTGGATAGCGTACTGCCATCGTAATTTCATCTGCCAACCGACCACTGCCCCCAAGAACTACCAATGGTCGTCCAGCTTTCTTGTTTTCAAATAAGTCTACCAAGGTAATCGCCCCACCGTTAGCCATTACTGTGACTGATGGCTTTTCGTCTGCCAGGGTAGTAGCTATACGAGCCAACCAGGGGGATTCATCACCCCAGGTAGACCCAGGAATCAGCACAAAATGAGTATGATTTGGCTCCAGTGATGTTTGACCAGAAGATGAGGGGGGTGCATCAGGAAGCGCAATCTGGCCCACTGGGGCAATACCTACTAAGGGAAAGGTGCCAGCAATCTCAGCACGAGCTTGCCCCATCATCTGCATCACCCCAGTATCGGTACCGCCATCCACCACACATGCTCCGAGGGTTTCAGCAATGGGAGCTAGTACATTGACAAACAACAAGCGCAGACGAGCCATACTCTGATCACTCATCTTACTTGCCCCCCCAACTACCACTAGAACCGGACGGGAGCCGTGAAGACCGATTTGGTTCAGGGCAGCAGACAAGTCAACAGAATGATCCACTTGAATAGCACAAGCCGTTTGCCCATTCTTGAAGGTGAGTGTGAGAGGCTGGTTATTTAAGAACTGCTTGAAGATGAGATGGTTTGGCTTGTTTCCATGCTGGGACAAAGCACCAGACTTAGCTAAAACTCTCCTCTTGAGCAATCGGGGGGGAGCGATGCCTGCGCATCTAGCCATTAAGACCTTTTGGTGATCTGTTCGCTTTTGCTTTGTCTTGGCAGATAGAAACATTTAAAATTACCTATAGTGGTTTATAATATTTTATCTGCTAGATCATGCTCAGGGACATCAGCTGATCGGACATCTCGAAATTGGCGGTAACATTTTGTACATCCTCCAACTCTTCCAGAGCATCCATTAATTTTAAAAGCGTCCGCGCCAGATCTGGGTCAGTCACTTCCACCGTATTACTAGGAATCCAGCGCAACTGCGCCTCACTGACCTCAAAGCCCTGATTTTTCAAAATTTGACTCAGGTTTTCCAGGTTGCTAACTTCTGTAAATACCTCAGCCGTTACACCTTCGGAATCCTCGTTCAACTCATAAGTTTGAGCTCCCCCTTCAAGGGATGCTTCAAACAAATGGTCCTCTGTGATATCACCCGTAAGCGTAACGATACCTTTTTGCTCAAAAATCCAGCTAACGCAGCCTGTTTCACCCAGATTGCCACCATTCTTAGTAAATGCTGAGCGCAGGTCAGCTGCTGTCCGATTCCGATTATCAGTAAAAGCTTCGATCAAGATAGCAACGCCTCCTGGACCATACCCCTCATAGCGAATTTCTTCGAGATTGTCACTCTCATTGCCTAGGGTACCTGCTCCTTTTGCGATCGCTCTTTCAATGTTCTCATTGGGAATCCCTGCTGCCTTCGCCTTTTCCACCGCTTGCCGCAGCTGAAAATTACCCTCCGGATCCGGGATGCCATTGCGAGCAGCTACTATAATCTCCCGAGAGATTTTAGCAAAGGTCTTACCTTTAACTGCGTCAACCCTCGCTTTCTGACGCTTAATATTTGCCCATTTACTATGTCCTGCCATAACGGTTAAGTTGATTACAACCCAACTCACAAAATACCTCCACTTCTTGGTTTAAGCATATAACCTACCCAAGTCATTCCATAATATAATATAATATTATTTATTCTAGGATAGCTACTAACTTAAGGAAAGAAAGTCCATGGGAAATGGTAGATGTTAAATGGTTCTTGGTCAAGGCAGTAGCCCTTTGGAGATTAGGGGTAGGATTACTTGAACTGTAGTTTGTTCTCCTAGTATACTATCTATTGTTAATTTACCACCGTGTAACTCAGCTAGACGTTTAGCAATCAGCAGCCCCAACTCTGAGCCTTGTTGTTCGTAAAGGTTACCTTTAAACTGTAAGTCAGCTTCCAATTCAGCCATTTCAGCTTTAGATATCCCTTGTCCCTTGTCCTGCACTGACAAGATAAACGTATTATTTTATGAATAGCTATTGACCCAAACAGGTGTTCCCTCTTCTGAGAATTTAAAGGCATTATTAATTAACTCTTCCAACAGTTTATTAAGTCGATTTTGGTACATAGGAATAGTAGCCTCTTGCCAATCTAATTGCAAATCCTCAACCCGTCCTGTCTTTTGAGCAAGATTCTGAATCAAATTAGCCAGAACCGGATTAGGCAATTTACTGGTAGTCTTTCGCAGATTTTCCAGTTTATTGGAATCTGTAGCGATTATTTCAAGTTCTGCATAAAGTAAAAAGTTCTGAATTAACCTTAATAACCGTTCAGCCTACTGATGGATATCTTCTGCCATAGTCTTAATTTGATATCGTTCCAAACTATCCCATTTATCCATAATTAGTTTGGAAATATCCAGAATCAGATTTAGGGGTTTATCCATTTCATAGGGCAAATACAGTGTAATATTGCTGCGCAAATAATCCAGTTTTTTATCTTTTTGCAACTCAAGGGCAGCTTGCTTTTCCAATCTAGTAGTAATTGCTCCTAGTAGTTCTACTCTAGTAAATGGCTTGGTTAGATAATCATCTGCTCCTAATTCCATTCCTTGGCGCTGATCAGTTTTTTCATCTCTAGCTGTGAGAAACATAAAAGGAATGGTTGCCGTATCAGGATGTTTGCGCAAGATATGCAATACCTCATAACTATCAAATTCTGGCATCATAACATCGCAAATCCTAAAATATGTTAGGCATGCTGGGCTAACTCGATACCAATCCGACCATTACTACCAGCAATCGCCTCAAAGTCTTCAGCCTCCAGTAACTCCAGTATATTTTCTCGTACTGAAGGTTCATCTTCAATTAACATAATTTTTGTTCTTACCATTTTTTTGCGCTTTGTGAAACTAATCTAATTGACTTGAGGTAGTGGGAACCCAATACCGCTATTGAGTAAACGTTTAAATTCTGGCGCTGGTAAAGCCCTACTAATCAAATGACCCTGAACTCGATCACATTTATGAGAATAAATAAAATCCAATTCTTCTTGAGTTTCTACTCCTTCAGCAATCAGTTGTAGATTTAAACTTTTTGCCATTTGTATAATGGCCTTAGTAATAGCAGCCTGGTTAGGTTTATGCTCAATATTACGGACAAAGCACTGATCAATTTTGATAACATCAAAGGGAAATTGTTGTAAATAGCTTAATGAAGAATATCCGGTTCCAAAATCATCAATTGCAATTTCTAATCCTAGGTTTTTTAATTCATTTAACTGACGAATAGCAGTTTCAGTGTTTTTTACTAGTATACTTTCAGTTAGTTCTAGTTCTAGAGTTCGAGCGGTTAACTCAGTTGACTGCAAAATCTTGA
>NZ_JAAHHW010000141.1 GCF_010692325.1 Moorena sp. SIO3I8
TTCCCGACTCCCGACTCCCGACTCCCCACTCCCTACTCCCTCCTCCCGACTCCCTACTCCCGACTCCCGACTCCCGACTCCCGACTCCCGACTCCCTACTCCCTACTCCCTACTCCCTACTCCCTACTCCCTACTCCCTACTCCCTACTCCCTACTCCCTACTCCCTACTCCCGATTACTGTTGCGTCAAGCGCGTCATAACCTTATTCGACCGTTCCACAAACGCCTTCATGCCTTCGGCATCAAAGCCTTTCTGGGCCATCAGTGCCAGGTCATAGACATGCTGACAAATCATGCTAGCCAATTCCGCTGAGGGAGACTGACCGCCACTCTGAATAATACTGCTTTGACTGAGGTTGACTAGATTCTGAATCAGTGGGTGGGTGGTATTGACCACTAAAATATGTTCCTCTGGGAACTGTACCGACTCCTGTTGCATCATGGCAGTCATTTCCTGTAGACGGCGCATTGCTTCCGGTAACAATACCATTGCCGGTGGGGTGCCTTGGGGGTCATCAGACTTGAGGGCTTGAGTCCGAACATTGACCTTAGGCTTATTAATCGCTTGCTCGAACAGTTCCTTAATCAGGTCAGAACGGGTTTTGTTGGTCTTCGGGTCAACAATCTCTTTTTCCTGCTCCTTATCAACAAGGGTATCATCCAGGTCCGAATCCACCCGAGAGAACTTAGCCTCTGTATATTCCCGTTCCAAGAAGCTAATGTAGTGGGTGTCGATAAAGGAGTCCATAAATAGGACTTCTAACCCTTGATTTTTGTGCAGTTCTACATAAGTGGCTTGGCTAGCCTCATCAGTGCAATAGAATACCCGATTTTCGTGATTTTCTTTATTGCGCTCTAGATACTCTTTGATGGTAGTGTAGGGTTGAGAAGAGGAAGACTTCACCTCTTCTGTGCCAGCATCTGGAGTGACATCCTCCCAAGCATCCCCATCTTGGGATTGCACCTCTACCTTAGGGCTGTCAGTGGTTGGAGCTTCGGAACTTTCCACCGGTTGATAGGTGGTGCGGAAGATCACAATATCTTCTACTTGTTTCTTAAACTTATCGCTATTGATGCAGCCAAACTTAACGAATGTACCCACATCTTGCCAGGAACGGATGTACTGATCCCGCTCATCTTGATACTGTTGCTTTAAGCGATCGCCAACTTTCTTAGCAATAAAGTCACCAATCCGAGCCACTGTCCTGTCCTTGGTCAGAGCAGAACGGGAAACATTCAGGGGAATATCAGGACTATCAATCACCCCTCGCAGTGGCATCAGGAAGTTAGGAATTACTTCCTCACAGTTGTCACTCACAAACACTTGATTACAGAAAAGCTTGATTTGCCCCTTAGTCACATCCACGTCTGGCTTCAGTTTAGGGAAATAGAGAATGCCATCAAGCAAGAAAGGATAATCTGTGTTTAGATGTACCCACAGCAAGGGTTCATCTTGGAACGGGTAAAGATAGCGATAGAATTCTAGATAGTCTTCTTTGGTCAGGTCTCTTGAGGATTTCTTCCACAGTGCCTCATGCTTGTTGATCACCTCATCTTCCAGCTTGATGGGCACTGCCATGAAATCACAGTAGGATTTGACTAGCTGACGAATCCGTGAGGGTTCTAAGTACTCCTGTTCCTCCTCTTGCATGGTCAGGGTAACGGTAGTACCCCGTTCCGTCCGCTCAGAATCCGATAGTTCAAAGGCTGGAGAACCATCACAGGCCCAATGAACTGCGGAAGCTCCTGATTGATAAGACAGGGTATCAATTTCCACCTTCTGAGCCACCATGAAAGCAGAATAGAAACCCAATCCGAAGTGACCGATAATCTGTTGGTCAGCTTCCTTTTGGTACTGCTGGATAAATTCTTCAGCGCTAGAAAAAGCAACTTGATTAATATACTTTTTCACCTCATCGGCAGTCATCCCAATGCCGTTATCTGAGATGGAGAGAGTTTTCTTATCCTTATCAATGGTAATTTTAATTTCCGGGTCTCCCACATCCCCGTCAATCTCCCCAGCATAAGAGACCATCTTCAACTTCTGGATGGCATCCACTGAGTTGGAGATCAGCTCCCGCAAGAAGATTTCGTGATCGGTGTAGAGAGACTTCTTGATAATCGGGAAGATATTCTCAGTATGAATCGTGATTGTGCCTTGTTCCAGTACAGTCATTGGTATAGGTATATTTATATGAATGTCCCTTTAACGATTCTGAGGGATAACTTTTGATACGACAGATGGGGTTGTCCACCGATAGGGATTCGGATTTCCGTATCTTGGGTAGGACTAGTGAAGTTTATTTGGTTTCGCCCCCCTAACCCCCCAAATCTACAGAACATGGTTGGGATAGGGACAACAATGAAAAATTTCCTGGCTAGGGATGAGAGGTAATAGCCAAAACAGTCAGCTGCTTGTTCAGCTTCAGATTGAAATTCCAACCGAAAATCCACTAGTCATCAATCTCCATGCTAGCATATTGAGCAAAATCACCTAAATATTTTCCTTTCCCTTCTGCTGCTTGGTGGATACCTCGTTTCACCTGCGCCAGGGTTTCGGGATTTTGCCATAACCACTGTTCTTCTTCTGGAATTGGATCGAGTAGGATTTGTCCTGTATCGTTGATCAAGACTCGGTAGACTTTTGCCTTAGCTTCCGGTTCTAATTTTAAACAAAAGTGCTCATCAATTTGGGCAGCATTATCAATGACCTGGAAGTTTTGGTTAAGAATCATTTTTAATAGCCGACTAGCTAGATATATACACTAGTTTAGTCTAGCCTGTTGAATAAGCCCACTTGCCTTGAGTGCGATTGACTTGCTTGTCACGCTACGCGATCGCTAAACACCCCACACCTGATACCGAGTTGCATTCAAAGATAGTAGATTGGTGGGATGGGGAGATGGGGAGATTGGGAGATGGGGAGATTGGGGCAATAGAAAGTTGTACCTTTGACCGCTACTTAGTATCATAACCCACAACAGCTTCAGGGTTTGTAGTGGTAAAAATAAGATAAATTTTCCTCCATTTTTGAATTCAGATAATCAATATCCTCTTGATTTAAATATTCAGTAAATCCTCCCACTTTTCCTTTACGAGTTTTGTAAGACTCTTGATATTGCTGGTCAGTTGGAGTCAAGCGATCGGATTTAAATGTCCGGTTTTGTTCCATCTGGCGCATATTCTTAAAGGAGGCAAAGTTAACAGCTTCCTCAATTACTTCATTCCGAACTGATTTAACACCTAAAAATTCTAAAACCCGCTTCAATTCTTTTTTTGTATTTGTTTGGATATCTTCATAACGCACCAGCAAAAAATCTTTCGGTAGATAGCGATTAGCTTCCCATATATTGTAATACCGAATCAAGGTATCAAAGCTCCCCACTGACTCATGAATGAAGCTAGGCAAATCCCCCTCATAGGGTTTAATTCGTTCAGCATACTGCTTCAGAGAGTCTACTTGCTGCATGATGTGAGCATAGTGTCCCACCCGTTTAGTATGTTCAAAGTAGATAGATACTACTACATCCCTAGGGTCTCGGACTAATAGAATTACCTTAGCATTTTTATAGTTTGCCTTACTTTGAACAAGTTCATCAGGCTTTTTCCATTCTGGTTCATCATCATGAATAACTCGAATTTTTGGGACATCAGGGTGCAATGGTGCTAAGGTTTCCAACTCCAATATTCTCTCCATAATTTTGGGGTCAGTTAGACCTAAATGCTTTTCTAATACCCGTCCAATCATCAATCTGAGCCAGGTTCGTCCAGATTTAGGAAATGAAATCAGATAGGCATCCACTGACCGTTGATCATACCAACGCACTAGACTAGTGATTAGAGGCTTTTGAGCCATTCGTCCTAGGAATGTTCCTAGTTTTCGTCTTCCTTCTGGTGGTAGTTTGCTCTTGACAAAAGACCAAGCACCAACAATGATTGATCTAACTAAAATCCCGTTAAGTATCATAATTATTATAGGTTAATTTTAGATGTTAACAAAAGGGAGTCGGGAGTCGGGAGTCGGGAGTCGGGAGTAGAGAGTAGGGAGTCGGGAGTCGGGAGTCGGGAGTCGGGAACTTCGGAATTGCCAAAAAATCCTGTTTACGTCATTACTATAAAAAAAGCTATTTTAACAAAAAAACCAAAGTGATCAATTCCCTATTCCCTGAGCGCAGCGCTATACAATTTAACTATATACCCAAGATAAATAAATCCGCTATAGCAATTCTCAGACTCATTCATGAGATACACATAATTTTTACCACTCCACCCTCCCTACTCCCTACTCCCTACTCCCTGCTCCCTGCTCCCTAAAACCCAAGACGAAAGTACCTCACCCATATTGATAACTGCTATATACCATGACTAAAGTTTTTATAATCTGTTCTGGTCTGGGTCATATCCAGCGGGGCTATGAATCGTTTGCCCAAGAGTGCTTCGCCGCTTTATCTCAGGAATCTTCTCTTGATATCACCCTGTTTAAAGGAGGAGGTAAGTCTCAAGAAAAAATGATTACATTATGGAATCTACCACGGTATAGTTGGATGGCCGGTCAACTGGGAAGATTGGTTAAGCAATTAAGTAACTTTTTAAAAAAAGGTGACTATTTTGTCAGACAAGAAGGCTACTTTATTGAACAAGCATCATTTATCGTAAGTTTATTATCACATATATATCGTGAACGTCCAGAGGTAATTTACTTCAGTGATGATGGCTTAGGCTATCTACTGTGGCACTGGCGGCGTTTGACAAAACAGAGTTATAAGCTGCTTTTCCGTAATGGAGGAGCCTTCTCTCCTCCTTTTTACCGTTGGGATCATGTACAGCAGTTAACACCAATTCACTATAAACAGGCGTTAACCTATGGAGAGCCTGTTGAGAAACAAAGTCTACTTCCCTCTGGATTCTTCATCCCTTCCAAATTACAGATACTGTCACCATTAGAACGAGAGGCTTTACGAGAGAAATTAGGACTACCGAAACAGCAACCGTTAATTCTTTCTGTGGCAGCGATTAACAAGTATCATAAACGCATGGACTACATCATTCATGAAGTAGCGAGTTTGCCAAAACCTAGACCATTCCTATTATTATTAGGTCAACAGGATTTTGAATCACCGGAAATTATTCAGCTTGGGGAATATCTATTAGGGGTTGATCAGTTTCAAGTGCGAACTGTTGCTCGTGAGCAGGTAACGAATTACTATAAAGTTGCTGATATTTTCGTCTTAGCTTCTCTCCATGAAGGATTACCACGAGTAATTGTCGAGGCGATGTCCCATGGTTTACCTTGTTTAGCTCATGATTATGACATTACTCACTTTGTTTTAGGCAATGAAGGATATTTCGCTAATTTTGAATTAACTGGAAGTTTAGCTAATTTAATTACTCAAGTATTGAGTGAAGGGTATAACGATAGTAAGCGTAAAAATTGTCATCGCAAGGTCTATGAAAGGTTTAGTTGGCAGCAGTTATCAACCGCCTATGTTGATATGATTGAACGGTGTAGATTAATGGCAAAGGGAACAGGGAGTAGGGAGTAGGGAGTAGGGAGTAGGGAGTAGGGAGTAGGGAATCGGGAGTAGGGAGTAGGGAGTAGGGAGTAGGGAGTAGGGAGTAGGGAGTAGGGAACTTCAGATTTTACAAATTTACTGTTGTCGAAGCTTTCGGTAATATTACTCCGAAAAAAAACGCGATGCTCAGCAAAGAGCCGCTACGCGATTGACCTGCATGTCACGCTACGCTAACGCTAACTTGTTATTACAATTTTAGCTAACCGATTTTATCGGTAATTTTAATTAAAAAAAAACGCGATTGACCTGCATGTCACCCTACGCGATTGACCTGCATGTCACGCTACGCGAACGCTTCCGATATTTTCCCGATTCCCGATTCCCGATTCCCGATTCCCGATTCCCGATTCCCGATTTCAGATTCCCGATTTCCTCGTTTCCTTTAAATTATCCCTAAAAAAAAATTCTAAAAACCCTTGACAAATATGTTAGTAATCATTAGGATTATATTTATTAAGTTAAAAACATTGTTTCGACTATGCATCACAATTTTCTGCCAAATTCAGACAACAATCCAGAGGATATCACTCCGAAGATTACTCCTGAGGAGTTTTCCGAAAAAGAATTCCTTGTTCCGTATATTCTGAAGGGAACTCGCCAGCAAATAAGCCATACCATGCATATCCTTAATGCCATGGGCTATGCACAGCTTTCGGAGTGGAGTCCTCTTCAGCCCACTGGAATTCCAGGGCAATTTATTACGATGATGAGGAGATACTGGATTTGGCGTTAACACCTTAAATTTCTGGGGGGGTTTCCCCCCCGGCCAAAGGCTCCGGTCTGTTCGCTACGCGAACAGATTGGTAATAAAATTGAGTGCATAAGCGAAAATTCCTAGCCGTGGAAAGTATTTCTGCGGCTATTTTTTTTGTTAGCAGGTTTAAGGTTAGTATGTTGTTCGCGTAGCGTGGCCAAAAGGCCAAGGTTAGTAGGTTGTTCGCGTAGCGTGGCCAAAAGGCCAAGGTTAGTAGGTTGTTCGCGTAGCGTGGCCAAAAGGCCAAGGTTAGTAGGTTGTTCGCGTAGCGTGGCCAAAAGGCCAAGGTTAGTAAGTTTAAGGTTAGTAGGTTTAAGGTTAGTAGGTTGTTCGCGTAGCGTGGCCAAAAGGCCAAGGTTATTAGTGTTTAAGGTTAGCAGGTTGTTCGCGTAGCGTGGCCTTTTGGCCAAGGTTAGTTTATTGCATTGATGAGGTACATTTATAAATCTCAAAGTCCCCCTTTTTAAGGGGGATTTAGGGGGATCGCTTTGTCCCTAATCGGAGAGAGAATTGCTATTTTATGTTAAAGGTTATTATGTTGAAAGTTATTAACAGGCTCAGCTCATCAACACCAAACCTCGCACCATTAGTATTGTCTTGAGCCAATCACTAATATCATCTCCGGATAATTACCCTTAATAAAAATCTGCCCCATCTCCCCATCTCCCCATCTCCCCACACTTGCCTGCTCCGAAGCTCCCTAAAACCAAGATGCTCTAAGGTTCTGTTCGCAGATATCCGAGAATAGTGCTAGTATTAAATAATCCTGGAAATCGATTCAGTAATGCGGTAGACTGAGGAGCAGGTAATATAAGTAATAGGATAATTTTCAGCAATACTTTTAAGGTAACCTTTGCCAGTAATAAGGTTGGATCATGTCTGAGGGCATGGCAAAGAAATCGGAGTGCGGCTAGGGTTATGTGTCGTTCTGGAAATGATTCAAAAGCCTTGAAAATTAGGTACTTATACAGGTTAGCGAGGCTGTGCTTTTTCAGATATTGTAGAGAATCAGGAGCAGCAGCAAAGGCTCGTTCAATTACTTGTAAGCAACCTGCTTCCATCTTGGAAGTATCAGAAGAGGCTGAATTAGCTGAGACTCGATATAAAATGTGTGGGTATGGTACAGCTACAAAGGGATAACGAGCTGCGAGCCGCAGCCACATATCCCAATCTTCTGCCTGGGTTAGGGATTCATCAAATTGACCAACTGTGTCAAATGCTTTCTTACGAATCAGGACGTTAGAACCATTTTCCAAAAAATCAGTTAGCAAGAGCTGAGGATAAACATTACCATTGAGAGTGATATGGTTACCCCGCCGCACAAACTGACCTGATTCATCGATATAATCTGTCCAACTATAGGCAACGGCGGCTTGGGGGTTTGCCTCTAAAGCCTTTAACTGGAACTCTAATTTATCTGGATGCCAGAGATCATCGGCATCTAGGAAAGCAATATAGTCCCCTGAAGCATGGGATAATCCACGATTACGGGCTGAGTTGACACCAGCATTGGGATAGGAAAAAATTTTTAATCGAACATCTTTGATACTATAAATTATTTCCCCTGTCGAGTCTTGGGAGCCATCATCAATGACAATTATTTCAAAATCCGTAAATGTCTGATTTAAAACAGATTGAATAGTCTGTTTGATAGTTTTTTCGTCATTATAAACTGGTATAATTATAGATATTAAGCTGGCCTTCATTTAAATTTCATGGTTCTGACATTAAGGGAGTAGGGAGTAGGGAGCAGGGAGCAGGGAGTAGGGAATAGGGAGTAGGGAGTAGGAAAAAATTTAAGTATTTAGTTTAATATGATAGCTGATAGCTGATAGCTGATAGCTGATAGCTGATAGCTGACAATGCTATACTGATTTAGTTCTATGGTTCATTAGCCCCTTAATAGTTTCTTCTGGAGCATTTTGCTGCTTCAAATAGGTTTTGAGAGTTGTTTCGGTTTTACTCTTGAGTAAAAAATCACTGACTAACAGTTTAATAACTTGCCTAACATAGGAAATAGCATACCTCCAGAAAGGTACATGGTGTGATTCTTCATAAATTATATTGACCATATGCCAGATATTATAATTTGACTTTAAATTAGTGAATCCTTTCAATATCTCTAGTCTTTTGGCTGTATTCGGTTGAAGATACCATTGTAGTAAAGGGGGCATATAACGAATCAAGTCATTTAAATTATAATCAGTAGTGGCTTGGAGTTTACTTGACAAAATCACGTTAAATCCTGATTTATGAGCACGACTAACAAACTCAAAGTCACCGCCGTAATGCCGGAATCTATCAGCATCTGGAAATCCAATTTTATCGACGACTGCTCTGGGGATGATAGCTATATTACCATTTAGGGTATCGACTGACCTAGCTTCTGCTGTCGCAAAATAATCCATACTCCGAATTGGCTGTTTTTTATGCATGCCACTGAACACAATCCAATCGGAATAGGTTTTATCCCGGACAATACCCCCAACAATTGTATTATTGTACAGTGGAGATTGACAAATATCAATCAGGTTGTTAAGGAAATTGTCTGACAGAGAAATATCATCATTTAGCCAGACTAGGTAATCGGAGTCTAATTTATCTATGGCATAGTTCATCCCGAGACAAATTCCACCTGTCCACCAAAGATTGCCATCTCCCTCAATTAAGTAAACATTGGGAAATTGACGTCTAATCATGTCTGGGGTGCCATCTGTGGAACCATCATCTACTATGATGACTGAGATAACTGAGGTATTATCGGTATTTGCTTGAGGAATTTGCTGAAAAATTTGACTCAGAATATTCTGAGTATAGTGTTGCCTATTTCTAACTGGAATAATTAAGGATATTTGAGTCATTTTAGCAAAGGGAGTAGGGAGTAGGGAGTAGGGAATAGGGAATAGGGAATAGGGAGTAGGGAATCGGGAATCGGGAGTCGGAAAAATTAGTTTTTGTACTTCATTGAATATGATTTTTTTTAATCTAAACATACCTATTAAAAAAGTGTTATAATGATAGTATGTGCGTCAACTATTATTTTCCACTGTTCCCTGTTCCCTGTTCCCTGTTCCCTTATTTTGTAAAAGCTTTCTAATAGTAAAAAATGGACTGAGCAAACTGCCCCAGAAGAATTCTAGTTCAAAGGCAGCAATGAGATTAGTTTTAAATTGTCCTCGATACTTAAGGAAATGTAGGATAAATCGGCGCAAATTTCCCAATAAGGTTTTGGTAATTACTATAGGCTTTTGCCAAAAGGTAGCATTAATCAGGCGGAGCTGACATGTGGCCAAACCACAGCCACGAGCGAGAGTGAGCAAGTAATCTCTCTGAAGACGCCACTGGGGAATCTGATGATAGCTATGCATGGCTGGGTTATACCAAATTTCCCAACCTGCTTTGTACATATACAGCAATGGCTCATAATCATCCCCCTGGACGAATAATCCGGGTAGTTTGCCTGTCAAACTGGGACGAGGTGGCACACTATCGAGCCAAGCTTGTCTACGAACGACTAAGCTTGCCCCTGGGGGTAGCCTGATTTGCTCGGGTTGAAAGGGATGGGGGTTTGGTCCATGTTCCCGAATTGCGAGAAATTGCTTGATGGGATCAAAATTTTCTGGGGGTTCGACTTCAAAATCACCGTGAATTTGACCACTGTAGGCTCCTGCCTTAGGATACTTTTGACCAAAGCTATAGGCTGCAGCAATCCAGTTGGGATCAGGTAAATTGTCATCATCTAAAAAACCGATTAATTCACCTTTAGCCTCCTGGACAGCTCGCAACCTGGCAAATGCTGATCCTTGTTCGAGTTCAAAACAATATCTTAAGGGGACAGATAAATCCCAATTGCTTTGATAGTCTTGAATAACCTGGGCAGTATCATCGCTACTATTGTTGTCAACAACAATAATTTCCCAACTGATGGAGTTGAGGAAAGTTTGCGATCGCAGTCGTTCGAGCAGTAATGGTAAACGCTTCGCCCCATTATAGGTCGGAATCGCTACAGTAAAGTCAACAGCCATAGAACTAGCTCATCTAGCTTTGTTAGTAAATCACCACAATTTTGCCAAATTGGCTCAACTAATAGAAGCATAATTTGATATCCTGAGATATCCTGATTGGTGATTTGAGATTGATGGAGAGAACCTCCTTCACCCACTCAATCATAATTATGATAAGATCAACAACTGTATTTTCCTGGAATTCAAGGGCGATCCCATTGGCCAGCATGGGTGAACTTACCCATATAACTCGTGGTCTAGACAAGGTAAGGGACATGCAGGGTGTTTACAAATTATTTTCCCTTACCTAAAAACCTTTGAGTATGGACGTCATTGACTAGAACCATTGACACCGGACTAGGTAAGGGACATGCAGGGTGTTTATAAAATAATTTTCCCTTATCCAAAAATTTTTTGAGTGTTGACCGTTGACTCTTTAGTGTTGACTGTTTACTGTTTCGTTTTGACTAGTTAGTGTTAACTATTCACTATTGACTGTTAACAAACAGCAATATTCCTAGCATTTCCTACTTACCAAGAGTCATCTACCGTGTTATTCAACTCATACGCTTTCATCTTCGGCTTTCTTCCCATTACCCTGGTGGTTTTTTTTGGCTTAAGTCGCTTCCGTGTGGTTAAAGCAACCTGGGTATGGATGACGTTAGCATCCCTATTTTTTTATGGTTATTGGAAAATTGCTTATCTGCCTCTGTTAATAATTTCAATTAGTGGTAACTATGTCATTGGTAAACAGATAGAGAAGCTAGTAATTCTGTTAGACGAAGGAAGTGGAGAGGATAATGCGGCTCCTGATAAACCCGATAAAATCTCAAGCCTAGTATCTACAGTAATTAGTTATAAACAGCAAACGAAACTGCTGCTTTGGATAGGTATTTGCTTTAATTTAGCGATTTTGGGCTATTTCAAATATGCTAATTTTTTCGTAGATTCATTAAACTATATTTTAGGCACAAGTATCACTATTCCACCAATCTTACTCCCCTTAGCAATTTCTTTTTATAGCTTTACCCAAATTGCCTATATTGTTGATGCTTATCGTGGGGAAACGAAAAAGTGTAGGTATAATTTTATGACCTATAGCCTGTTTGTGTCTTTCTTTCCCCAACTGATAGCCGGTCCAATTCTCCGTTACGATGAACTATTGCCCCAGTTTGAGAAGTTACGCAATAGCCTGTTTTCCTGGAAAAACATGGGAATGGGGCTGAGCCTCTTTATCCTAGGTTTAGGTAAAAAAGTTGCGATCGCAGATAATCTATCTCCCTGGGTAGCCACTATTTTTAACAATACTGACCAACTCAGCTTTGTAGAAGCCTGGGTTGGGGCATTGAGTTATACCTTTCAACTGTATTTCGATTTTTCCGGCTACTCTGACATGGCAATTGGCTTAGGATTAATCACAAATATCCGCCTACCGATTAACTTTAATTCACCCTACAAAGCGAGATCTATCAGTGACTTTTGGCGACGTTGGCACATTACCTTATCCAATTTCCTCCGGGATTACCTGTATATTCCTCTTGGTGGTAATCGTCGCGGTCGTCTACGTCAATATGGTAACTTATTAGCCACAATGCTTCTCGGAGGATTGTGGCATGGTGCTGGCTGGACATTTGTGATTTGGGGGGGACTCCATGGCTTATTTTTGGTAATTAATCATAGCTGGCGGCAAATGAAGCTATCGATGCCGAAAATTATAGCCTGGATCCTGACATTTTTAGCAGTGGTGAGTACGTGGGTATTGTTTCGGGCAACTAGTATTAGTGATGGTTTAGGAATATTACAGGCAATGGTAGGACTCAAGGGCGTTATCTTGCCTACTACTTATCAAAATACCTTGGGTTGGTTAACCCCCTTAGGCATCCAATTTCAGGAGTGGCAAGAGATGAACGTTCTTCTGCCACCTATAGGTTTAGAAAAGACCTTTATGGTACTATTCGGACTAATCCTAGGGGTTACCTTTTTGCCTAATACCCAGCAAATCATGGAACACTTCAAGCCTAGCTGGTACTGGGCAACAGGTATTGGCTTAATCGCTACATTTTGCCTACTATCTCTTAACAGAGTGTCCGAATTTCTTTACTTCCAGTTTTAAAGGTGTGGGGAGATGGGGAGATGGGGAGATGGGGAGATGGGGAGAGGGGGAGATGGGGAGATGGGGAAGTGTGGGGCAGGGGCGCGGGGAGTCAGATCACCAACGGTTGTGGTTTCCAGGGCTTTGAAGGTGCAGATCCAGGTAACCCAAACTCTTCCCCCTGTTCCCTGTTCCCTCTGTTCCCTGTTCCCTGTTCCCTGTTCCCTGTTCCCTGTTCCCTGTTCCCTATTCCGCTGCTCCCTGCTCCCTGCTCCCTGCTCCCTGCTCTTAACTAACCGCTGGAACAACTGATTCACTAGCTGTTACTGGTTTACTGGGTACTTTATTACTAAATGTAAGCCCCTGATCTCCACAATCAATGAAAATGGTATCCCCTTCGATAAACATATTTTCTAAAATCTTAGTAGCAATGGGATTTTCTAACTCCCGCTGAATTGCCCGCTTCAAGGGACGAGCACCATAGACGGGATCATATCCAGCGTCGGTCAGATAATCTTGAGCTTGCTCAGACATTGCCAGGGTAATCTTTTGCTCTGCCAACAGCCGCTCAATCCGTTTGAGTTGAATCCCGACAATCTTCCGCAATTCATCCTTGGTTAGGGTATGGAATATGATCACATCATCGACCCGGTTCACAAATTCTGGGCGAAAATGCGATCGCAAAGACTCTGTCACTCGTTTGCGCATTTCCTCATACTTGGAATCATCCCCAGCTACTCCCAAAATATGCTCACTGCCAATATTGCTGGTCATGACAATAATGGTATTCCGGAAATCGACGGTTCTGCCTTGGGAGTCGGTAATTCGTCCGTCGTCAAGTACCTGTAACAAAATGTTAAATACATCCCGGTGTGCCTTTTCCACCTCATCGAGCAATACTACTGAGTAAGGACGCCTACGCACGGACTCTGACAGTTGTCCTCCTTCTTCATACCCTACATATCCTGGTGGGGCACCTACTAACCGAGAAACTGCGTGTTTTTCCATATACTCGGACATATCAATCCGCACCAGAGCTTCTTCGCTGTCAAACAGAAACTGAGCCAGTGCTCTAGCTAATTCGGTTTTACCGACCCCAGTTGGTCCCATAAACAAGAAGGAACCAATGGGACGCCCGGGATCTTTCATCCCTGCTCTAGCGCGACGAATGGCAGCAGCCACAGCAGAAACGGCTTCTGTTTGCCCAATCACCCGTTTATGTAAATGTCCTTCGAGCTGTAATAACTTCTGGCGCTCTGATTCCAGCAATCGCTTCAGGGGAATTCCGGTCCATTTGGCCACAATTTCGGCAATATCGGATTCACTGACTTGTTCTCGCAACAGAGCACTACCTCCCGATTGGAGTTCCAGCATCATACTTTCTTTGGCTTCCCGGTCCCGCTGTAAAGCTTCTAATTTGCCATATTTTAGCTGGGCTGCCTTATTCAGGTCATAATTCCGTTCTGCCTGTTCCACTTGTACCCTTAAGTGTTCTTCTTCCTCTTTTAAGGCACTGATGTCTTGTAACAGTTGCTTTTCCGATTGCCATTGTTTATTGAGTTGTTCCTGTTTTCCCCGTAAAACCACAATTTCTTTTTCAATGCGCTCTAACCGTTCTTGGGCAGAACTATAGGTGGCGGTGGTGGCAGTGGTTCGCTTATCTTCCCCTTCTAGAGATAACTTTTCCATTTCCAGCTGCATCAGCCTGCGGTCAGTCGCTTCCAATTCTACTGGCTTGGAGGTAATTTCCATTTTGATTTTGGCTGCAGCCTCATCCACCAAATCAATGGCTTTATCGGGTAAAAATCGGTCACTAATGTAGCGCTGGGATAAGGTAGCTGCTGCTACCAAGGCTGAGTCGGTTATATTAACCCCGTGATGGACTTCATAGCGTTCTTTGAGTCCCCGCAAAATCGAAATGGTGTCTTCTACAGTTGGTTGCTTAACATAGACTTGCTGAAACCTACGTTCTAGAGCAGCATCCTTTTCAATATGCTTACGGTACTCATCAAGGGTAGTTGCTCCAATACAACGCAATTCTCCCCGAGCTAGCATTGGTTTGAGTAAATTCCCTGCATCCATAGTGCCACCGCTAGCACCAGCTCCGACTACGGTGTGCAATTCATCGATAAACAGGACAATTTGACCATCTGAGTGGGTCACTTCCCTGAGTACAGCTCTAAGTCGGTCTTCAAATTCCCCCCGATATTTAGCACCTGCAATCAAGCTGCCCATATCTAAGGAAATCAGCTGGCGGTTTTTCAGGGATTCTGGGACATCCCCATTCACAATTCGTTGGGCTAGTCCTTCTGCGATCGCAGTTTTTCCTACCCCTGGCTCTCCAATCAACACGGGATTATTTTTCGACCGACGAGAGAGCACCTGAACCACCCGACGAATTTCCTCATCCCGACCAATCACTGGGTCAAGTTTTCCGGCTTGAGCGGCTTCGGTCAAATCCCGCCCGTATTTTTCCAAGGCTTCGTAACGGGATTCGGGATTTTGGTCTGTGACCTTTTGAGAGCCTCGGATGGCTTTAATGGCGGCTTCGAGCTTTGCCGCATCCTGGTTATAGGTTTTGAGCAAGCGGCGTCCTACCCGTTCATCCACCGCTAAAGCCAGTAACAGATGTTCTACTGCAATATAGTCATCCTGCAAAGCCTTGCGATAGGCTTCCGCATTATCGAGCATCACGTCTAAAGCACGACCCAGGTACAATTGGTCTAGGTTAGCGACCTTAGGTTGGCGGTTAGCAAAATTTTCCAGTTGTTGCTGAAACCGGTTAACATCAACAGTGATACGGGATAGAATTCGATTGGGTAGCCCATCTTGTTCCAACAATGCGATCGCAACGTGTTCGACTTCCAGCTGTTGATTTTTGCAGCGACGGGCGACATCTTGAGATTTAACAATCGCTTCCCAGGCTTTATCAGTAAACTTGTTGGCGTCAGTGGGCTGCATATCTTACAACAAATCTCGCTTTTTTACCATCTATGCTGTGGTTAGTATAGCAATCCCTTTTACCCTATATCCGGAAAGTCGGGTTTTAAATTGATCAAGGATAGATTATTACTGATCAAAGGTTGACGGTTATGATTCCCATTCACGGTAGGGTTTCTGGATCAATCCCCATTGTTTTGAGATAATCCGCTAACCGTTGAACCGCGAGAAGCCCCGCACGTTACCTTCATTGTCTTGATGCAGCGCGGTCATGGGGGGAACCCCCATGACCGCGCTGCATCGCTGGGTAAGTGTCGTATGGGAAGCGCGGGGCAAGGGTCCCAACGGAGCTTACCAATGTGATATAGTAGGAATGGTAGGGAAAATAAATTAAGAGCTAACCGCCACCTACCAACTAAATATAGAACTTTTTGTATTGTTCCGGCGCGGAGGGGCATCCCGGAGACGAAACCTTAGAATAGGGCAGCCTTAATCATAAAGTTTTAACCCTTTACGCATAACCGACTAACCATAAAGGCTGCCCTATTCTTGCGGTAACTTCTGACCGTGTCGTTAATAAAGCTTATCGAGTATCCGAACGCAGTAGCTGGAGTTGGTAAGAAGCCCGCGCTGTCCCGCGCTTGGCAGCGTCGGGAGATGTCACGAAACCATCAGGGACAATAGTCGGTTCTTTCGGTTTATAGTAAACTCCCATCTTCACCCCTAGGAACCAATGTTGGCGCTCTGACCACACCCAAGAGAGGACTAAGGTAAGCTATCAGCTAATGCGCGTAGCGCATTAGCTGATAGCTGATAACTGACGGCTTAATGCTTACTAATTTGCTCTGTAAGCTTTCGGTGTCATGCCGGTAAATTCTCGAAACTTTTTGCTCAAATGGCTGTGGCTGTTGAACCCACACTCTAAGGCAATGTCCACAATTAATCGGTCTTTTAGTTTCAACAACTGCTTCGCCCGTTCTACCCGTTGCTGAATCAAGTATTGGTAGGGAGACATGCCAATTGACTGCTTAAATAGACGGCTGAAATGGAATTGGCTCATGTCTAGCAATCGAGCTAATTCTGCCAGTTTAATATCTCGATCTAAATTTGTATCAATGTAATCTATAATTTGCTGTAGTTGACGCAGGGGTAAGCCACCCTGGTAAATTGGCAACTGAGGTTTGGTAGCTGCGTGTTGCCTCAGTAAATTCACTGCTAAGACGGTTAGAGTCGATGCCTGGTATTACCCAGGGCACCTCTCCTTCAGAACTGGGCGTGAGACTTTCACCTCACCCAGCTCCTAGATATCCTCTCCTTTCGGAGTGCTCCAGTGTATCTGTTGATGGCAGC
>NZ_JAAHHW010000142.1 GCF_010692325.1 Moorena sp. SIO3I8
GGGAGCAGGGAGTCGGGGGTCGGGAGTCGGGAGTCGGGAGTCGGGAGTCGGGAGTAGGGAGTCGGGAGTAGGGAGTAGGGAGTCGGGAGTCGGGAGTCGGGAGTCGGGAGTCGGGAGTCGGGAGTCGGGAGTCGGGAACTTCCGATTAAGTGCCTACCTACTCACCTAGGATTAATCACTCCCAATCTCCCCATCTCCCAATCTCCCCATCTCCCAATCTCCCCATCTCCCCATCTCCCCACACTCCCCACACTCCCCACACTCCCCACACTCCCCACACCTCCCCATCTCCCCATCTCCCCATCTCCCCACCTCCCCATCTCCCCATCTCCCCACTCCCCGCACCATCTCCGAGATATGATCAAGAACAGACGTAAATCAAGAGGTACCCCATGTCCCGTAGATGTCAGTTGACTGGTAAAAAGGCCAATAACGGCTATGCCGTTTCTCACTCCCACCGTCGGACTAAGCGCTTACAAAACGTTAACTTACAGGTTAAAAGAGTTTGGTGGGAAGAAGGGAAACGCTGGGTGAAGCTGCGGATTTCCACTAAGGCGATTAAGACCTTACAGAAAAAGGGCCTGCAAGCAATGGCTCAGGAAGCTGGTATTAATCTAAATCATTATTAAGGGAATAGGGAGTAGGGAGTAGGGAGTAGGGAATCGGGAATCGGGAGTCGGGAGTCGGGAATCGGGAATCGGGAACATTTTAAAACAGATATGATATATTAACCCGATAATTGAGCATCTCCCTATCTCCCCATCTCCCCATCTCCCCATCTCCCCGCACTTCCCACACTTCCCACACTCCCGCCCCATCTCCCCATCTCCCCATCTCCCCATGTTTTTTTCTCTGGGGATGATGGGTTTTTCGCTTAATGTGGGTAGGTTAAATCTATGAGTTTTTGGTAAAGGGGATATAGTCTGCCTTTAGAGGAGGTAGGAAAATTCTAGGTTAGGTAAACTGTTAACAAATCGTGGTATTTTTCGTAAATCTCGATAGTATAATTAAATATTTAAGAATATTCTCTATTCGTAGGTAGACCTAACACTATGGGGTTAACCGTAGATAGGTAATCCTTGGCTTCGTTGAAGCATTTGAATATAGGACTACCAATTAAGGCAATTAAGGTGTTTGACATTGATACAAGCAGCAAAAGCTAATGCACGTCAACTATTGCTAGCATGCCTATTGCCTATTGCCTTGAGCTATATCATCTAGGGTGCTTGAACTAGTTCGTCTTCAGGAATCTACTCAGGAAATGTGACAGGAAAATCCCTATGTCAACCAGGAAGTCAACCAGGAAGAAGTTAGCGAATGCGATCGCAAAACTACTCCAACAAGTAGTCCAACTCTCTCAAGCCATCACCAAACCTTTGATGCGTTGGCTGTTGCGTAGCTTATTTATTTTACACCGTCGGTCGCGGGTGGCAACCGCTGGGTTTGTGTTGCCTACCGCAATTATGGTGACCTTGGTGGTAACCTTGCTGGTAACTGCCATTGTGTTGCGCTCCTTTGACCGGGTTAAAAATGCCAGTAATTATCGCGTCAATCAAGCGGTGTTCAATGCCGCAGCTCCAGCCATTGAGCGCGCTCAAGCCAAATTAGAAGCCTTGTTTGCTGACCCCACCCTGCCCCGCTCCACCCCCTCAGAGGATGCGTTGGAAAATGCGTTCCAAAATACAAGATACGACTTTGGTGATGAAAAGCGTTTGATTCTCGAAGACGATGGTAAACAGATAAATACTGCCTGGAGGTTTCCGGTTGATACGGATAATAATGGCCTATTCGATAGCTACACCCTCTACGGAATTTACTTCAAAAGTCCACAGCCAAGTCCAAATCAAAATCCATTAAAAAACGAAAAAACCAGAACCCCTCTACAAGCGAGAACCAGACCGATGGGGGAGTCTGGCGATAGCAAGCGATGTCCCCTAGCCGCTGATACTAGCGCTAGCCTAGTGGATAATTCCGGGTGGTTTAAGTCCGGGTCGAAGTTAAAGAAAAGTATATTTGTTTACACCGCAACGGTGCCGATTGTAGCTGGGGATAACAACATAGATGGTCAAACCTATGAGGCTTACAAGGGTGAGGCCGGATTATCAGCTCTAGAGTATCAGCAAGACCGAGCCAGAATTCCCCTGGTCAACAATGCTATTGTCTACGAGGATGATTTACAAATTACTCCTGGGGAGGGCATCCAGATTAATGGCCGGATTTTTACCAACGGGAATTTTCTCACCGGTAATCGTCGGGGAACTAATGAGTATTTTCAAGTCAGTAGCCCGGAATCTTGTTACTACACGGAAGAAAATAGCAAGATCATTGTCGGGGGCAATATGGCCTTTGGTCGTGTTGATCAGGAGGCCCATGAGAACAAAGGAGGAAAAATACATCTGTTCAATGGGAACGGAGCACCGAACACAGATGTTAACTTAGGCGAAAATGATAAATCTGTTGACGAAACACCCAATGAGATTGGGGATAACAGCCAAGCCTACACGGCACGAATTAATGATCTGGTAAACAAACAGTTTGCTAAAGTTAATAATACTGACCCAGATGAAGTCAAAAAAAGGTACAAAGACTTTAAAGGTGAGGAGCTTAAAAGACAACGGCTCAAAGCTCTAAGGATATACTTCAAAGACCGCACCCGTCGTGTTCCCTATGCAGAAGTTTCCGATGGTGAAGACCCGGGAAATGCCAATCTCCAAGGTACTGGTGACGAGCTTCGACCCCAGGATGAGTGGATATTCCCTTATAAACCAGGTACTAAAAACAGTAACAATAAGCTGAAGCTGAATATCAATGGAAACACTCTCAGTCCGGCAGCAACGGAACCAAGCCTACAAGAGGAACGAGGTACGGAAAAAACAATTGGCGATCGCGTTTTGATCGGTCATGGCTTACCCGCTCTATGGTGGGATAACAATGCAGAGCAATTCCAGGATGCCAGAGCTAAACAAGTCATCGATGGTAAGGTTGAGTGGGATGACTTTGAGGATAACGACAAGAAGGTGCGCTTCCGCACTACCCAAGTCACTCCCTTGTCTGAGTTAGGGGATACTGACCGCAATGGTTTCTGGGAAGCATCAGCAGCCAGGCAACCGGTTCAGCCTCTGGAAGGGTATGGGGGATTGCGGGTAGTCACCGGTGCTGGGATTTATGTGGATGATGATGAGTTGGGTCTGTTGACGAGAACCAAAGGACAACCTATATTCCCTCGCAATAATAATGATGGTCGCCCTGACTTGGAGTCTTATTTACCCCCTCCTGGTTGGGATATTAGGTTTGTGGATCCATCAAATTCTTCTACAACAGGTAACAGAATAAATCTAGATGACATAAGAACCGAATTGGGTGCAGAACCCATACTGGTCTGGCCAGATACCATGCCCATGCATGGTGGTGTAGATGATGATTTAACTGAAAATAATAATGGTAAGACTGCTAATGGTGATGACATTACTGATTTTTACCAGAAAAGTGACCTATTGATGAGGGCAAGCGCGGTTTATCACTACACCCAAAACCCAGGAAAGAACCCAGAAGAAGAAAATTTTGACCAAGAACCGATTGCCTGTGTCAGTAGCTACTATGACCCCACAGATGAAAACTCCGCTAAAAATAATTTGCCATCTGGGGATCCGGCTTGGGACACACCAGACCGATTTGATTCTAGAAACGGAAGGTCTAACAATGGCATCGTTTACAGCTTTCCCGGTAGAAAAGATAGTGACCCAGCACTGGAACGACAATCCCGATTAGTCTTTCCCAATGGGCGTCTTGCCAATGAACCCTTGAAAATAGCCTTAGATAAACAAGACGCAGGTGAAGAGCTTACCCTAGCTGATAATTCAGCCATTGATACTGCAATTTGCGCCTTAGCAATTTTAGACGGTGCTACTCCTATGGGTGATCCACCGATCCCTCATGGGGCAATCTACGAACAGTCCTTTTTGAATGCCAGACAAGTCCAGGATATTAATCAGGCTCCTAACCAGGCCAATAACTATAATTTATCTGAGCATACCTATGACCTAGGGATAGAAGACCGTCAGCCTCTGGAAATCAGGGCTACGGTGTTGGATCTCAATCTGCTCAGAACAACACCAATTGATGGATTAACCAACGGTAAAGGTCCCACCCCAGAATTTCTGCTACCGGATAGTGGGGTTATCTACGCCACCCGTGATGATGCTTTACCAGACCTAAGTCGGAATGATCCCAACGCTACCCGTGAAGAAAATCTCAGCTCCAGTAGCGTAGACTTTACCCTAGACCCCACCCGCCGTCCCAATGGAATTATGTTACGCAATGGGACAGTGCTAGCCCGTCAAGACGAAGATAACTCATTTACATTGACCGATCCGCCAGGAGCAGAGAAAGGGTTAATTTTAGCTACTAATTTGCCAGTGTATATCAAAGCCGATGACAACGTTATCAATGGGGATATAAAATCCGGCTTTAATTTACACCAAACCCCTGAGGGAAAGTTGGTGGAAGAGTTTACGGATCAACTGGAAAATCAGCAATGGCAGCCTAATCAAAATGGCAATTTCTACGGTCGTGACACTCTCGACAAAAACTTTGCTTGTCGCACAAATGATGATAGATTGGAAAATTGTAATCCAGGGGATTTGTGGCGACCAGCAGTAGTGATTGCTGATAGCGTTACCCTACTGTCTAATAATTTTCAGTTTGGTTACCGCTCCGATGGGGACTATGACCTGAGGGGAATACCAATGGGTAGTAATTTGAAAGATCCCAATAATGGTAACTTAATAGACCCTGTAATGGAGAATAACCCTGACTATAATAATGCTGACCTAAATGGCAACGGTATCCCAAATGAACCAGTTGAGGTTATAGAGTCTCAAATTGTCTACGGTTATGACGTGGACGGGGATGGTAACTTAACAACAAATTTCAATGAGACAGACCAGACCATTAACTTTGACCTTAATGGTGATGGTGATACAACTGACAACGTTCCGGAGTCTCAGATAACTGTTGCAGCAGGACTAAAACTTAATGGCATATTTGACAATAATTTTGTCACTAGTGCCAACTGGTGGGATGTCAATGATGACAATATTATTGATAATCCAGATGGGAGGGGCAACCCTCAGCCTAGTCTTGATTCAAGACCTATTACTATAGAAAATCCGAACCCTAGAAGAATAAACAGTTCCTACCTAAGCAATTTTGTCACTCCAATTCAGCGACGGGTAGAATTTCCAGAGTATGTGATGGAAATCTGTCGGAAAGTGCCGGTGTCAGCTTGTAACCCTGATGACTGGGTGGTTGGCATTGATGGTAATAATAATAGGACATTTGATGCAGGAGAAGACCAACAGGCTACAGATAATAGAACTGACAGTAGTATTACTAGCATTTTGGGCAATAATGTCGCTCAACTTTTGTCTGGGACAACAGCAACACCTGCGATAGATCCCGCCGATCGACGCTATCCCCGTCGCATTGCTTTCTTACGGAATAAAGAAAATAAATTGGTGATAGAGGACAATGCTCCGATTCCTGTCGGAATAAATGATAGTGGGATTGTCACACCTTACCCATACAATGATTTCAGCCCTACCAAAAGACCTCGATTAGCAGAACATGCTCTGTGGTACAGAACAACTATAAATCCAAAGGATTTTACCAATGCCGCTCTAAACTTCGGTAGGGACAGACCACTGTTTTACCAAAGGCCATTAAACGCAACAAAAGAGCAACCGATGTTGGTACCAGTCCTACAAGTTCACTCCCTGACTGCTCAACCAAGAATAAACCAAAACGGATTCCCGATAATACAATCGGAATGTGTGGAAATCGTTGAGGGCTGGACACAGCGAGCCAATCAAGCCGGAGAAACCTTCAATTTAGTGATTGCTTCCGGGGATAGTCCCCCAAGCCCAAATGAAAATAATGGTGGTTTAGCTAACTTCGTCCGTTACCTAGAAAACTGGCAGCAACCGGGTGGAACTTGCGGCGAACCAAAGGGTATTCCGGCTCGGATCAGCGGCTCCCTGATTCAGTTCAAGCGTTCGGCCTATGATACAGCCCCATTCTGGCATGGCCCCCAGGATGCCCCGAATATAAACGTCCCCAGTCGATTTGGATACGAGATAGATGAGGATGATCGAGGCGGTGAGAATTTCATGCCCTATGCCACTGGTAATGGCAAACTGCCCTATTACATGGCACCCCAACGTCGATATGGTTTCGATGTGGCTCTGCTGACTCAGTTACCAGACCTGTTCTCTGGCCTGTTTACCACTCCCCCAGCGGGAGACCCTGATGAGTTTTTCCGCGAAGTTTCCCGAGATGACCGATGGGTCAAAACCTTACTGTGTGCTGAAGACGATAAAGGAAATCTAGCGGTTAACGGGCGCTATTGCCCGTCAAAAAACGGTGCTTGAAGGTTGGAGGTTGTTTGGTTGTTCGCGTAGCGTGGCCTTTGGCCAAGGTTGTTTGGTTGGAGGTTGTTCGCGTAGCGTGGCCTTTGGCCAAGGTTAATTGGTTGAAGGTTGGAGGTTGTTCGCGTAGCGTGGCCTTTGGCCAAGGTTGTTTGGTTAAAGGTTGAAGGTTGAAATTATGAATAATCAAGCACGATTGTAATTAATCTGAGGGTGGTGGGCAGTGCCTAGCAATCAGAACCCTAAAAATAGGGATAATACGGTATTTAACCGTACAAATCGGACATAGACATTTTACTAGCGCTATGGTATAATTCAATTAAGACAAAGACCCTGTAACTATGCCCAGAAAAGTAGGAGCAACCAAGAGAATATCCACTCAAGTCGTCCCCGTAATAGGAGTGACAGAGTCGGTTGAACTTGAGTTACTGTCTACCATGAGAAAACTGGGCATCGTCAGGTCTGAGTCTTACAACAAGCTAGGGAGTATCAACCACTGGGGACTTGACTGGAAGAAAGCCTACCCAGAAGTTAGAAGCTTTAGGACTCCTGAATCTCTGGGACTCCCCTCAAAACTGGCGGAATGGACTGTTAGCGATGTAGCTAAAGCCATAACAGCCCAACAAGCTGCTTGTATTGAAGCTGTAGTAAAAAAAATCTATCGAAGATTCTCTGGGAAAGAGAACCAGAACAAGCGGAAAGAGTATGCCACGCTACTTTTGACTTTAGCTTTTCTAGAAAATACTCTCCTTCATAGACTCGTCAGGAAAGAGTTCCAAAGAGGGCATTCTTGGATTAAGAATCAGATAGTGTATCAACAGGGAGGGTATAAAGGCAAAAGGCTTTCGCGGAATACCTACCAGTTAGAATTAGCTGGATTAAGGAGAGGAAAGAGGAACAGGATAGTTGTCAGGTCTAATCGAAAAATAAAAGGACAAATCAGGCTAATCTATAACCAACTCCTGCAAAGATTTGAAGTTCATTTTATGGTAGATCATGGAACCGTAGGAATTACATCTGAACGTCGGAGTGTCGGGGTAGATAAAGGGTACACGGAGGCTTTCTATGATTCAGAAGGTCAGGCTCACGGGAAAGGACTAGGAAAAGTAACCACCAAGAAGTCTGTTCGCGTAGCGTGGCCTTTTGGCCATCGTATATGTAGAAAGAACCGAAATAGAGGGAAGCTTTGGGCACTTCACAGAAAGTTAGAAAAAATCGACCCAGCTAAGTCAGCTCGAATACTTGAAAATAACCTAACCAGAAAAACAGAAAACCGCCGTTACAGACAGGATCAATCAGAACTAACGGCTATGATAGGGGCGGCATCTAAGTCTCTCTTTAATGGGGAGTCTTTAAAGGTGTTTGCAGAAGATTTAACACGACCAATACGAAATAAACGCCAGTCTAAGGCCGTATCCCGCAAATTAAACAGTTGGATGAAAGGAATAATGCGGGACTCTTTGCAAAAGTGGGCTAATTGGACTGGATCGGTCGTTACAGAAGTTCAGCCTAGCTACACGTCGCAAATTGACTCCAGGAATGGAACCCTTCTTGGGAAAAGGACTGGGGACAATTTTACCGGTTTTGATGGGGTCGTGTTGCAGGCTGACCATAATGCTGCCAAGAATATCCTTGCTCGCGGTACTGACAAGGAGATAACCCGGTATATGAGTAGAGCCGAGGTGCAGGCAGTGTTATTGCGTCGTACCGCGCGTTACTTGGAAGGTATGGGACTGAGTTTAATTGATGCGGTTGAGCTTGGATGGCTTGATTGCAAGCATACTAAAACTCAGGCTTTCAAGCAACTCCTCAAAGGGATTTGAGGAACGCCTAGACAGACGGGTGGAAGGTTTGACTCCAATTACTGCATGACCACCCCTCCCTCAGGCAACAATAAATTGCACCTTGACCGTATTATCCGGTTTTGTACCGATTAATGACGGTTTAAGAGTATCCCGATGGCAAGGAAATCAATCTAACTCAAGCACTGCCCACCCTACATCTCCCGACTCCCGACTCCCTTAATAATTCCAAAACCATGATTAATCCCCAAAAGCAACAACCCCTTTCTCAATCATCAGATGCCGGTTTCACAATTATGGAATCCTTGATGGCAATGCTGATTATTACTATTCTGATGCTTGGCATCTCACCCATGATTGTCTTAGGAGTGGCAAATCGAGTCCAGTCGCGACGAGTAGAACTAGCAGTGCAAGCAGCTAGGGCCTACATCGATGGTGTGCGGAGTGGGGCCATCGAACATCCCGAACACAAATTAGAAATGGAACTTGATGCTGGAAAAAACAGAAGTGAATTTGCTAAGACTGAGGCTCCTAAACCATCAAACTTGACTTGTGACAAAAATTCATATTGTGATAATGAGAATGACAAAAGTATTTACTGCGTAGATCTTGATGACGGTGGCTGTAGCAGTGACAGTTCAAGAGATTTAATCATCCAGGCATTTCGGAGTATCACTTTATTAGGAGACCCAGCTAATAATACTGATAAAAGCTACTTTCTGGGGGTGCGGGTTTACCGAGCGGATGCCTTTAAGGATAATGGTGATTTGAGCATTGGTGAGAAGGGGGCTAAGGCGAAAGCGATTGGACCTGGATTAAGCGATCGCAAAGCCCCCCTAGTAGAAATGACTACAGAAATTACCACAGGTACACCCAGTTATAGCGATTTTTGCGATCGCCTAGGTTGTCAATAATACAGTAACTAATACGGTCACTACTATCAGAAACTAATCATATAAATCACAAGCAAAAACCCCAACCATGATTAGATTACTCAGAACCTTACTCGCCCACCAACTGAAAAGCAACAAGCCTAAGCTCAACCATGGCGGCTTCACTTTAATTGAACTGCTGGTGGCAATGATCGTTGCAGTACTGATCATCGCACCACTATTGAGATTTATGATTACTATCGTCGATACAGACCGTAAAGAGCAAGCCAAGGCTACTTCAGAACAAGAAATCCAAGCGGCTATGGACTACATAGCCAGAGACTTGGAGCAAGCGGTCTATATCTACGATAACTCTGGAGTAGAAAGAGACCATAACGACGAACCGGATGAATCTGGAATCCAAGACCAAATCCCACCATTTGCTAATGAAGTAGGGGGTTGTAAGAAAGATAACTGTACACCTGTGTTGGTATTCTGGAAGCGGAAGCATTTTGATAGAGATGACAAAGTCAATGGCACAAGGATTGGCACTTTAACCAATGACAATGATACCTTTGTCTATGCTTTGGTTGCCTATTACTTAATCACTGAAGAAAATGATAATTGGTCAAATATTGCTAGAATTGGTCGGTTTGAAATTCGTGATCAAGTCATCGATGAAACTTCAAATCAACCCAATGCAGTTGGTATACCTGCTAGCCCAGGCTTTGAATCTTTTGATCTCGACAAGGAAGGAAGCACTCTCAAGCAAAAGTTGAATCAGTGGACAAAAGGGGCTGGTGATTACAAGACTCAAGTTCAAATCTTGGTAGATTACATTGATAACACAGCAACGGGAATAAGACCAGATTGTCCAAATAATCAAAATACTAATTATTTGCTAGTTCCAAGTCAACCAAACGGTGCGTTCTATGCCTGTGTGGATTCAACAAAAAAAATAGCCCAATTATTTTTGAGAGGGAATGCTTTAGCTCGGCTTAAGAATAATCCAGAAGACTATGAATACACACCAGAGCGGTCTAGCTATTTCCCTACCGTAACCATGCAAATTGAAGGACGGGGTTTCTTGAATATTAACTAATATAGCAGTTTTTAATTAAGTGAGGTACGTTTTTTTTAAGGCAAGAGGCAAGAGGCACAAGCTAAAAAATTCTGTGTACCTCAAGGCTGATTCAGCATAATACTCAAAAATCCTCCTATTCCCTGTTCCCTATTCCCTGTTCCCTTTGCTATATGTTTACATCTCAACTAAAAATGTTATATTATCAAACCATAAAAGCGAAATCAAAGCAGGATGCTGGCTTCACGTTGCTGGAATTAATAGTAGTTATCTTACTAGTAGGAATTTTATCCTCGATTGCTGCTCCCAGCTGGCTGGCTTTTGTGAATCGACAGCGCGTGAATAAAGTGAATGAGAGAGTATTAAGTGCAATCCAAGAAGCCCAGCGAGAAGCGAAAAAGAAAAAACTCAGCTACAGTGTTAGTTTTAGGATGATGAGTAAGGAGAAAGGTCCAGAAGCTGCTGTTTATCAAGATCAGTATCAAGATAAGGATAATGAGTGGAAAGATAACACACCTGTGGACTTTCAATGGCAAAGTTTAGTTGGTGATTTAGGGGTGAAACCAGACCAAATTTGGGTGGGTACAAACCTAACTGGTGACAACCAATCTGGTCAAACATTATCGATTTTGGAAGAACAGAAAACAATTACCTTTGATAACCAGGGCGTTCTCAAAAATGCACAAATTGCCCCAGATGACTTGGGCTTAGCTATCGTAGTAGCTGTTCCCGATTCTAAGAATAAAAATAACCCGATTGAAGCGACCCAGCGATGTGTAAAAATAAAAACTATCTTGGGTGCAATGGAAGCTAATAAAAAAGGTACAGAATGTAATCTTTCAACATAGTGTTGAGTGGGGTATAAAGTTGACACTACCCGCGTCTTTAGACCGGGGAGTGTCAATTCACTACTCCCTACTCCCTACTCCCTTCGCTATAACAATAAAGCTAAACCAAAGACAACCGAAAAATTTCTGAACTCGATAATTCAAAACCTTTTTTGATTC
The DNA here is from genome assembly GCF_010692325.1 of Moorena sp. SIO3I8. Lineage (GTDB taxonomy): Bacteria > Cyanobacteriota > Cyanobacteriia > Cyanobacteriales > Coleofasciculaceae > Moorena. Next base: position 11,188 of record NZ_JAAHHW010000142.1, read on the forward strand.
AGAAGATTCTCCCTGTTAGTCGTTCAAAAAATTAAATTTAATCGAACTATATCAAGCAACAATTAAACCGAGATCTTGCACCATTGTCATTAATCGTAGGGTGGGCAGTGCCTACCTAGGCGCTTTGCAAGCTTCTGAATCTGTCTGGGGCACTGCCCACCCTACATGAACCAATATTATTGATAATGGTGCAAGATGTGAGTTAAACCTACTTAAATCAGGGTGATAGTCCATGCAATTTAATAGCCAACAGGCCGATCAATCCCGAGCTGATGCGATCGCTGGATTCACTGTACTGGAAACTATTCTAATAGTATTAGTAGTTGGAATATTGGCTGCGATCGCAACCCCCAGCTGGCTTACCTTTATCAATCATCTGCAGCTCAACATAGCCCAAGACCAAATCTACCGAGCCATGCGGATTGCCCAAAGCAACGCTAAACGAGACAAAGCGACCTGGCAAACTAGCTTTCGAGAAAAAGATGGCATTGTCCAGTGGTCAATTCACCGAGCTATGGGAAAAACATGCATCGAAAATCAAGTCCATTGGCATAGCCTTAACCCTACCATCGCCATCTACAAAGACAAAAATAAGAAAGGTAAATCCGAGACCACCCTAGCCAAACCAAAGGGAGACTGTTCAAATACTGGACCATGGCGAGTCCAGTTTAACCACAAAGGAAACACCAACGGACAACTCGGACAAATCACCATAATCACCAAGAATAATAGCACCACCCAACGTTGCGTCTACCTATCCACCTTGCTCGGAGCCCTACGCAAGGGTAGATCTCATCCTAAACCGAATAACAGTAAGAAGTATTGTTATTGAGGGCAGCAGGGAATCGGGAATCGGGAATCGGGAATCGGGAATCGGGAATCGGGAATCGGGAATCGGGAATCGGGAATCGGGAATCGGGAATCGGGAATCGGGAATCGAGAAAACTGATCTGACTCCCCATCTCCCCATCTCCCCATCTCCCCATCTCCCCATCTCCCGACTACTGTAACTCTGCCTGAGTCTTCTGATGATCTAGCTTTAAAATCAACACCCCCAGGGGTGGCAAACACAAATCTAGGGAATAGGGATGATTGTGGAAGAACCATTCATCTGTCCACTTACCCCCTAGATTCCCCATATTACTACCACCGTATTGGCGAGCATCACTATTGAGCAATTCCTTGTAGAATCCCATCTCTGGCACTCCTACCCGATAATGACTATGGGGCTGAGGGGTAAAATTGCACACTGTCACAATAAACTCTTCCGAATCGTGAGCATAGCGAATGAATGACACCACACTATGGCGATTGTCACTACAATCAATCCATTCAAACCCGTCCTGGTCAAAATCCTGAGTATAAAGCGCCGGTTCCCTACGATACAAATAATTCAGGTCACTAATAAACTGCTTTAAATTTTTATGGGGTTGATATTGCAACAAATCCCATTCCAAATCTCCCCAGACATTCCACTCACTCCACTGACCGAACTCCATACTCATAAATAGAGTTTTCTTACCTGGGTGAGCAAACATATAAGCATACAGACAGCGGAGATTAGCAAACTTGAGCCACTCATCCCCGGGAATTTTCCCAAGCATATTACTCTTGCCATGAACCACCTCATCGTGAGATAGGGCAAGCATATAATTTTCAGCATGGTTGTACCACATGCTGAAGGTAACATTATTTTGGTGGAACTGGCGAAACCAGGGATCCATGCTAAAATAGTCTATTATATCATGCATCCAGCCCATATTCCACTTCAGATTAAATCCCAAACCTCCTAAATAATTTGGCCAAGACACCATCGGCCAATCCGTTGACTCTTCCGCAATGGAGAGAACACCGGGATAATAACCAAAAATTACCTGATGAGTTTGCCTAAGGAAATCCACCGCTTCAAGATTTTCCCGACCCCCATACTGGTTTGGTATCCATTCTCTATCCCCACGTAAATAGTCCAGATAGAGCATAGATGCTACCGCATCCACCCGCATCCCATCAATGTGGTACTTATCAAACCAGAACAAAGCGTTAGCTACCAGAAAATTCCGCACTTCGTTACGGCCATAGTTGAAGACTAAGGTTCCCCACTCCTGATGTTCACCTTTACGGGGATCCGCGTATTCATAGAGATGAGTACCATCAAAGAAAGCCAAACCATGACCATCTTTGGGGAAATGACCAGGTACCCAATCCAAAATTACCCCAATCCCATTTTGGTGGCACTGGTCGATAAAATACATCAAGTCTTGTGGGCTACCATAGCGCGAGGTACAGGCATAGTAACCGGTAACCTGATAGCCCCAAGAGCCATCAAAGGGATGCTCCGCCAGGGGCAAGATTTCGATATGGGTGAAGCCCAATTCTTTGATATAAGGAATCAATTTTTGGGCTAGTTCTCGGTAAGTCAGGAAACGGGCTCCTGGTTTGAGGTCTGAAACGGTTACCACCGTTAGGGTTTCACCATTTGCTCCCTGAGGAAGTTCAGCTGAAGAACCATGAAGCCAAGAGCCCAGATGTAGCTCATAGACAGAAATCGGTTGCCTCAAGGGGTCAGTGTGACGCCGATGCTCCATCCAGTCATGATCATGCCACTGATAGCCATCTAAGTCGGTAACAATAGAAGCAGTTTTCGGTCTGACCTCTTGTTGGAAACCATAGGGGTCAGATTTTTCGTAGATATGACCTTCAGAATTTTTAATCTCGTACTTGTAGGTTTCTCCCACTCCCAGTTCAGGAATAAATAGTTCCCAGATACCAGTGGCCCCTTTGCGCATCTGATGTTGACGCCCATCCCAATGATTAAAATCGCCGATGACTGAAACATTACGAGCATTAGGTGCCCAAACCGCAAAATAGACTCCCTCAACCCGATCAATTTCTGTAGGATGAGCCCCCAGTTTCTGGTAGATGCGGTGATGATTCCCTTCCGCAAATAGGTGCAAATCAAACTCGGTTAGTTTGGCAGAACGGAAGCCATAGGGGTCATAGCTCACCCATTCGCGATCGCCTTTTTTTATCCGCAGTTGGTAATTAGCCAGCCGAGGTGTCTCAATTTCCACCTCAAAAAAGTGAGGATGGTGTACCGATTGCATGAGGTAAGACTTCCTTTCCGTTGGCAGAAGTACCCATGCTGCCTCTGCATTTGGTAGATAAGCCCGCACTACCCAACTCACCTTACCATCCTGCTCAAATTTATGGGAACCAAGCACCTCAAAGGGGTCATGATGTTGGTTTCCTACGATCTGGTCAATTTGTTCGGGATTAATTCTTGAATACATTCAGGGTAAACAGGTCTGGGAGTATCACCGTTAGAACGGAAGGATTGTCCGAAACAAATCGCTCAGTTGCAGCAGAAAAATCAATTCTCGAATCTTGGGGTCAAGGCCAGGGGTGGTTGAGCGTTGTGCTATGGCATCTTGCAGTTGGGCGTATTCAGCGGGATTCATTGGCTTGCCATCAAGAGGCGATCGCGCTTCAATAATAATCTCAGTTCTCAACACCTCTTCCGGTAGATCCTCCGGAGGTGGTAAACACCAAGCTGGTCTAGCTATAAGTATAGCGATAGTTAATTCTAGGCCAATTCCTAACAATTTCAACAATTTAGCCATCACCAACAAGATTGATTACTTCAATTGAGTCGTTAATCAAATCCTATCTCAAGCTATTCAGCACTGCCTGTGACGTCTGGATTAATCAGTGTGGCTGTGTGATTGATTTACAGGAATTTCTATTGATGGGATTGGTTTTTTGCTCTAACCTTAGGGTGATAGCTAGGGTTATTGGTGCGCTCAGGTTTTTTTTATGATTTTTACCACCAATTTTTAGGATATCACAAATACCCGTCTGTGGGTAACTAAGCATTTCTCTTGAATCTGAGCTGATGCTAAGATAGGTGCGTTCTAGCATCATCTTTCTAGGCTTACTTTAAGTCAAACTGCTACCAAGTTAATCCTGGTCAGCAGCGCTTCTTGAGTTAGCTGACCAGCCTCAGACCTCTGAAGTCTAGGTTACTGGTAAGGGCTCAAACCCCGAAAGATTTATGAACTACTGACTGAATTTCTGATTCGCCATCAGAAATTCAGTCAGTAGTCTCGGCCACCAGATTGTTTTCCTGCCCTGAGTAAAAGTTACCGGTTTACCATAGGTGTTTCCAACAACTAAGGAGTTTTTTATGAATGCTGTTCCTCGCTCTGCTCGCACTCAAAGAAATCGGTCTCAGCAATCATTGGCTATTTCAAAAGATCAGCGTTCTAGGATAGCACGACCACCAACACATACTATGATGTCACCCAAAAACCCTAAGCCAAAGGTTGAAAACCTGAGTGTTTTGCAGCAGCAAACACCAATTTTGTTGAAAGCCTTACTATTATTGAAACGTGGCTCAGATCTAGTAACATTTACACTAATTGCTACTGCGGTCACCGTTTATTCCTGGACAGTTTACAGCCAGCAACAATGGACCCAAGAGTATCGTAAACTAGAGGAGCTGCAAAGAGATGAGCGCAATATGACAGCAACAACGGAAGTGATCAAAGATCAACTCGCTCAACAGGCTGAAAATCCAGCTACAGGGCTGGTTACCCCCAATCCCAGTAATACAATTTTTATGAAACGAGCTCCTGAACGTCCACAGCGTCAGCCATTTACCGCTTTTACGAAACCTCCTCAGCCAAAACCCAAGAAAATCACACCCCTGGGTTACTAGTTTTTTGTCTAGGGATAGAGGGAATGGTGGTAGGGAAAAATCTGTTTAAAAATATGTTTACGTATATTTAGTCAAGTATATCTGAAGTATATTTAGTTAGGTGTATTTAGTTAGGTATATTTAGTTAAGTATATTTAAATAAATATATTTATTTAAATATATTTATTTAAGTGCGTCTGTTTAGGTATATTTAGTTAGGTATATTTGTTAAAGATGATAGTCAGGTGAAACAGTATGAAGCCCGGTAATTCACTGGGAAACAAGCGTCTGAGACTGCTAATGATATGGGTAATAATGATGGCAGGCAGCAGTGGACTGTTGCTAAATTTATACCGTCTGCAAGTTTCAGAGGCATCCTCCCTAGAGGAAAAAGCACGGCGGCAGCAAATGGTCTATATGCGGCCGTTTATACCTCGCCGTCCTATTGTTGACCGCAAGGGGAATGTTTTAGCCATCGACCGACCTGTCTATACATTATATGCTCACCCGAAGTTGTTCAAAAAATCCTTACAGGAAATTGCTGCTTTGCTGGCTCCGATGATCAAAAAAACACCAACAGATTTGGAGGAGCTGTTTGGTAAACGTAAGAGTGGCATTCGCTTGGGCAATACGATCCCAGAAGCGATCGCAGACCAAATTGCTCGGTTGAACTTAGATGGTTTAGAGTTGATTCGACAATACTCCCGCTTTTATCCCCAAAATGAATTGGCATCAGATGTGG
>NZ_JAAHHW010000143.1 GCF_010692325.1 Moorena sp. SIO3I8
GCCGAAAACTACTGCTGCACCGTAAGGAAATCAATAAGCTCACCGGTAAATTAGAACAGCAAGGTTTAACCCTTGTCCCCTTAAAGATTTATTTGAAGCGCGGCTTAGTTAAAGTCAGCATTGGTTTAGGCAGAGGGAAAAAGCTCCATGATAAGCGAGAGACGATCAAGAGGCGTCAGGATCAGCGAGATATGGCACGGGCTATTAAACGTTATTGAAGGTTGTTGCCCTTTGGCTTTCGGTGAAGGGTAGATTGGTAGGTTGGAGGGTTGTTCGCCTTTGGCGTTCCCGTAGGGCAGGTTGGAGGTTGTTCGCCTTTGGCGTTCCCGTAGGGTAGGTTGGAGGTTGGAGGGTTGAAAGTTGTTTGTTTAGCACAAAACTAGCAACCTTCAACCTTGGTAACTTGTAACCTGCAACCTTCAAAGCAACCTGCAAATTTTAAACTTTTGAGGACTCAGAATTGGGATTGACATAGAAACTGGCAATAATGGCGACAACTAGCCACCATAGGGTCTGTACTTGAGGACGGTACCAAACGGTATCTACCAGACCATGGGCGAGCATTCCTGACATGGTGGCAATGGCTCCCATCAGCCAAAATCCCTGACGGTTAGCTAAATTTCTCAGACGACTCAGTTGTTGCATACCTTGGTTTATAGTGACCATCAGCAACCACAAGAAACATAACATCCCGATCAAACCCATTTCTACGGCAGTTTCTAGGAAAATGGAATAGGCACTGAGGGCGGTATATTTCGGGCGTTGGAAAAGGGGATAGATTTTGTTGAAGGCGTTGTTACCTGGACCAATGCCAATGATGGGTCGGTCACGAATCATGTCCACCACAGCAGACCAAACATTCATGCGGAAGTTGTTACTACTATCTTCCCGACCAACAAAAATACTAGCAATGCGATCGCGTATAGCTGGAACAAACATGACTGCGAGAAGCATCACCCCAGCACAACTGCTTAATAGCGCTGGCATTGCCCAAGGGCGTAATTTAGGGGGCAACTGTACACTGTACCAATACACCAGCAGGATCAAGAAGACGAAAATACAAACAACAAAACCAATCCATCCACCCCGACTAAAGGTTAGCACTAGACAAACTGAATTCACGACCACCATCGTCAGTGCTAAGGCTTTGGGGAGCAAACCCTGCCAGACAAATACTGCTGCTAAACTCAATGCTACTGCTGGGATCAGATAACCAGCTAGTAAATTCGGGTTGCCCAGATAACTATAGACCCGCGTCAGTTTTGCTGCTGCTGAAGTGGGGTCTACCCAGGTAGCTAATGCTTCAGCCCCAAAAAACCACTGCCGCAAGCCGTAAATACTGACAATGAGTGATATATGGAGAAACAGGGTAATAATCCAGCTACGAAGCCGACCGGAACGCAATACCCTTGCCATCAGGGCAAAAAACAACAAATAAAGGGTTAATTTCACCAAACCACTACAGGCAGCACCTTTCACAGGAGAGAGTGCGGTGGCTATAGTGGCAACACTCCAGTAGAAGAAAACTAACAGATGAATGGGGCTTACCTTGGGCTTTCCTGTATCATCAGATAGGGTTAGCAATACCCAGAACCCTGCACTTGCAATTAACAAGATGCCTACTAGAGCATTGGACACAAAAGGAGCTAAACCGAACACCATAGCAACTATCATCGCTCCTATTGGGTCAGACCACTGTAGGAGCAAGCTACTCTGACGCCAAGCATCTAGGAGTCCCACCAGGCGATACAAATAGCTAGTGCCTCGCCACCGATACAGCTGTAAATTTGAGAGAGTAAACTTAGCCCATGCTGAATTCATTGTCTATTTTTTATTTGAACCCACCCTATCTATAATCTTTGATTTTAGATCAGGATTCATTCACCAAATACTAAAAAACTTTTCGACGCTTCCCGAAAAGCTGGTGTTCTCAGGGGGTCTTTAGCACTTTTGCTATCGACCACTTCACAAAGACTAAGCAAAATTAAACAATTTCTTAACTGAGCAACCCTGATCAGCCGTTAGTCTTCTACTTATGAGTTTTTTTGATAAATACGGTCTAGGTCTGATGGCTATATCACCTTGACAGTACCGTTGCCTATATTAGTTTAACATAGGAGTCAATGAATCGGAACAGTGGTTTAACAGTTTTGATCAGGAGACTCTAATTTAGGTAAAGTAATCACGTAGCGATACCCTAACTCTGGCAAACCTTGAACAGAAATTTTTCCTCTATGGCGTTTAGCTAAATGGCAGCTTAGTAATAGCCCTAAACTTTCACGAGATTCACTATTCTGAGGTCTTTTTTCCGATTCAGAACCCCAACTAGTAGTTTCTGGATCAAAAGAACTGGATAAAAACTGATTGTCACAGAGGAAGTTAGAACTCGAAGGTAGTTCACTGATTCCCAGTGCTTCAGTAATGAATGGGGTTTCTAAAGCATTAGCAACCGCTGCTGCTGCTGAGGGGGATTGTAACGGTAACTCAGAAATTTGTCCGTACATCTGAGGTAGACCATCTCCGAGCCAGGGGTGAGAAACCCAAACCGCGATTTTCAAAGACACGACATTAGCCCTCTCCAAATCAGTTTTTCGAGAGACATGGATGCGTACTTCACCCCCTGCCTCAGCCGAGTAAATCACACTGAATATAAGGTAATATAGCATTTGTCGCACCTTTTCTTTATCCAGAAACCAGATGCGATTACCTGGCTCTACAGATAGATGCAACTTTTGTTGATGTTGCTGCGCTATCTGTGCTAAATTGTTAATTGCTTGTTGACAGAGCATTTCAATATCTACAGCAGTTAAATTTAGTTGTTCGCTGTTTTCCTCAAAAATTCCCAAGCAAAGAATTTCATCAACCATCAATACCAGCTGACGACCACTGCAATAAACAATTTCTAGATATTCTTTTTGTTTATCAGTCAAAGACCCATAAACTTGGCGACTTAATACACTAGCCATTCCCATAATCGATGTTAGAGGTGTGCGCAATTCCTGTGTCAGCTGAGTTAGTAATTTGTACTTAATGGTGTGAACTGAGTTAAAACCAGCTATCCCATCTAGAGAGAGATTCCTAGGGCTAGAAGTTTCCGGATCAGACTCGAATTCCTGAGAGTGCTGAGGCTCTGTTGAAGAGTTGGGTAGCCAGTGAACAAAGCGGTCACGCTCTTTTTTCAAAAAATGATTCCGCTCAAATTCACTGAGACTCCAACGAGCCGTAATTGCCAAAAACTCATAATCTTTGGTGGTAAAATTGCGAGGTACTAAATCCATAACTGCTAGGGTACCTAAACACTCTCCATCAGCAGTTAACAGTGGTGCACCTAAGTAAGAACGGATACCGTAGTGGTGAACCAGTACACTACTAGCAAAGACAGGGTTGGTGACTGTATCATTAATCGCCAACATTTGATGACTATCTACTACATAGCTACAAAAGCATTCACTACGGGGCAACTGACGGGACTGTGCCACTCGATTCATTAGCCCGATTCTAGATAATCCCACAGCTGATTTGATGTGCTGTTGCATTTGTACCATAAAGCCCAAAATGCAGATAGGCACATCTAAAAATCGGGCAGTAGTCTGAGTTGCCTCGTCGAAAACTGGTACTGTTTCTGCTTCGAGTAGACCTAAATCCCGAAGAGTTTTCAGTCGTTTTTTTTCCCGTTCTTTAGGATTCAAACCATCCAGAGTACAAAAAAGTTGATTTTCTTTTCCCATAACCAACCCATTCCCCATGGTTACCTTTGGTAGCACCACAGTCCACTGGCGACTGTAGTGCTACCCACAACACTTAAGGTTCCCAGATAGAGTAGTGAAGTAAACAAATTCTCAGGAAAATAAATGCTTAAATAATGCCAAATTTTTCGGTATCAGAAGCATTTTTGTGTTTTTTTCGTTCCTGACCGCTTATGGGAGTGATGTCCGAGTAGACCAAGCTGGATGAGAAAGCAAAGAGGAAAATACCCGAACACCTCTGAGCTGATTGGAAAGAGGCAAATGACCTTTTGGTGCACTGAGATCCCAGATAAACTCATGGGGATATCGGGTCCAGCGATTGCCAGTTTTCCAACCAATTTTTGGCCAAAGTTTTTCCCAGTTCTTGCCCAAAGACAACCAAAGCTCCCGCTGCACAGAAAATCCAAATTTGCCTTGAGAGTGAATAAGCCACAAGATATCAATAGTTTGCAAATCCGTAATCGGGAAATTGTCTACTTCCGAAAAATACAACCATCTTCTCTGTAGAGCAGCAGCTCCTGCTAACTCACAGAGTTTTTCGAGAGTAAGACGGTCAGCTGCGAGAAAGTCTTGTTTAACTAGCAGCTGTTGCACGGGTGTGTAATCAATGCCTGCTTCAGAACGTAGGGGTACAACCCCAGTAGGAAAATAGGTTTGCAGAAATTCATTGGTTTTGGGGATATTGGCTTGATGGAGGGCTTGATAGGCAAAACCAGCACTGAGGATAGTCGGGTTGGCACGTTGCTCCTGTAAAAATTCCATTAACACGTCTAACCCGGCAGTGCCAGTGCTGGCAAGTTCCTGAATCAAAGCCTGTTGTTTTTTTTCAGAACTAGACTTTAGCTGGCGCTGGAGTTCGGCAACTGTGTTAGAGACTTCTGCTGGGAAAGGGGCCGTTTGATCGCTCATGAAGGGTAGGGTTTGAGGTTGCACTCAAGAAGGTTGAAGTTGAATATGATAGGTTTTAAAGTCGAGAGTCAAGCAAGTTCATGCTTTTAACCTAGACTACGGCACCGGACCGCTTGTATACAACCTTCAAGCTTATAATGGTCTAACCTTAAACCTTTTACGATGAAGAACTTTTGCCAAAATTTCACCGATCGTAGTCCGTCAATTGTCTCGCTTCGGTGCTTTACTCCTAAGCTGCTCGAACAATTAACTTGCAGGTTAATTGTTAGGGGTTAGGGGTTAGGTGTTGGTTTAATGGTTAATGGTTAATGGTTAATAGTTAAGGGTGTAAGCGTGCTTAGTACCTAATGTAAGCGTGCTATCATGGCTAATTTAAGGGTGCCTATACTGAAGTAGATAGGGAGACACCCGCGACGGAGAGACAACACCCGAGGGTATGAAAAGTTTTTTCCAAAATTGACAAATAATCAATTTACACCCACAACAACTTATCAAATTTCAACCATTCTCTATTCTCACGTGCTTATCGAGCCTGAAGAATGCGGTTAATGATTTGAGTAGTGGAGGTAGGAAATTCAACCTGGACTAACTCAATCCGCCCCCCGTAGGATTGAACAATCGGGGCTTCTGGTAAAGTCGATAGACTGTAGTCACCCCCTTTAACATACACCTCTGGTTGCAATGCTTCAATTAAACGAGTAGCTGTGGTTTCAGCAAAAATCACTACCCCATCTACGGGTTTGAGAGTTGCCAGAATTTCTGCCCTCTGTATTTCAGGAACCAGTGGTCGGGGAGGATATCCTGGCTGTGATGGTTTAATGCGGTTTACTGATTGATCACTATTTAGCCCCACCACTAGAGATGAACCCAAGGATTTGGCAATCTTTAAGTAACGCACATGACCAATGTGTAGTAGATCAAAACACCCATTAGTAAATACCAGTGGTCGCCATCGCTCTGACTCGTGGGTGATCAGCTGTTGTAATTCATCGGCAGTGTAGATTCCAGTCATCTAACTTGAAAATATTTCTGAGTGCATCAGCCAGACAGTGCTGAGTTAAAAGGACTTACTCCAGTAGTAGGTTTACCTACTACCAAGGCTACCTCCCTCGCCCCAAAGTAGTTGATTTATACTTTACTGTTTACCATGTTGATTGGATTTTTTACCAAGAGGGTCAGGGAGGTTTACAGATTCCCCAAGCTATGCTAGTGTATCTTTTGAGGGATTTATTAAGCTGGGAAGCTCAACTACCAATACTATCAATACTATTATACTCATTGGTGATAGCTGATACTTAAATAAAAGCTCAGTTGATGTCTGTTGGAAGTATAAATACAAGGCAGCTCTGTCAAAATCGAAGATTGACCAATAAACCCGATTTTGCCCCATGTCTACTCCTTAGGCCTTTTGTATCCCTGCTCATAGGCAAAGCGCACCAATTGGCTACGATTATGTAGTTTCAACTTATGGAGTATGCTACTGAGGTGAGTCTGAACAGTACGAGGGCTGATAAATAGGCGATCGCTTATTTCTTTGTTGGTTAGCCCCTGAATAACTTGCCAAAATACTCGTTCTTCTGCTGGTGTCAAGGGTAGAGGTTGAGGTTTTGCCCCTACCTGAGCAAAAGTCTTAGAATTATCAACAGCTGTTGGTGTTGATAATTGGTTAGCTAGATGGCCAGGAGCTATCGCAGTAGCTTGCATCAACCGAACAATTTCAGCATGGATACGGTGCGAGCGCTCTAGCAGTGCTTCGATTTTTGCCTCTAGTTCTCTGGGAGCAACGGGTTTAGTTAAGTAATCATCTGCTCCCATAGAATGACCATTAATACGGTCTTCTAATTCTGCTTTGCTAGACAAAAAAATAAATGGCATCAGCCTACCATTGGGAATGTTTCTCAGACGACGGCAAAACTCTAGCCCATCCATCTCCGGCATCAGCACATCAGAAACTACCAAATCCGGTGGATTTTTGAGACAAGCTTCCAAGGCTTCAGTTCCCGAACACACTTGTTCTACCTGGTATCCTCGATGTTCCAGGTAGCGCTTCAAAAGAGTTAGCAGGGTTTTATCATCGTCAACAACTAAAATCTTTTTCATATTCTTTCTGGAGCCACCTTTTATACAAACACTCCTGCCAATTGGTCATGAATTGATGCTGCTGCCATCTGGCTGGAAGTCTGTGAAAGGCCCACTCAGACAAACAATACACCATATCTTTTGATCGTAATTCGATTGACCATAGGCAGAATCTATGCTAATAACACTGTAAGTTTCGGTGTTGAAGCCCTAACTATTGACACATCACCCAAGCAATTTTTTAGGAGCGATGGCGCTGCACAAAGCAGCCTTGGCTGACTGTTGTAAAACAGTTGAACACCTTCCTATTACAGGAGAACTTAAGCTATAGAACCCCTATTTCAGCATAAAGGCTGATTTAAAACAGTTGAGCCATGGTGTAATAACTTCATCAAAGCTTTGAACTTGAACTACGTTCACTCATGCTAATACCCAGAAATGGGAATTTTCGGGAAGAAAGCTCAACAACTACCTGCTCTTTCTGCCACTCTTGTCCTGTCAAGTAGTAATTATCTTAATGAGAAGCTTAACTATAGTATAGTTTTTGCCATCCCCCTATGGATAGAACTTACGTAAACTACCATTTACCTGGGGTTAATCAGCAAAAAAGCTTAATGTCTCAACCCCAGTGCAGTAGATCTGGTAGTTTTCTGACTATAAGTCTATTGCCAACTTCCATCTGAAATTCATTAAAACTACTTTATGTACGAGAAAATTTCCCCTTGCCAGACTGGTTCTGCCATTACCTACAAGGATGGTCAACCCATTGTTCCTGACAACCCAATTATTCCGTTTATTCGCGGAGATGGTACTGGCGTTGATATCTGGCCAGCTGCCCAGAAGGTAATTGATGCATCGGTCCAATGCGCCTATGGTGCCAAGCGCAGCATCAGCTGGTTTAAAATCTACGCCGGTGACGAAGCTTGCGAAAAGTACGGTACTTATCAGTATTTACCCCAAGACACCCTAAATGCCATCAAAGAATACGGCATTGCTATCAAAGGACCCTTGACAACTCCTGTGGGTGGTGGTATACGCTCTCTCAATGTCGCCCTGCGGCAAATTAATGACCTTTATGCCTGTGTGCGTCCCTGTAAGTACTACCCAGGAACCCCCTCTCCCCACAAAACTCCAGAGAAACTGGATGTGATTGTCTATCGGGAAAATACAGAAGATATCTACTTGGGTATTGAATGGCCCAAAGGAAGCGAAGTTGCTGAAAAATTGATTACTTTACTCAATCAGGATCTAATCCCAGCGACTCCAGAACATGGCACAAAACAGATTCCCTTAGATGCTGGTATTGGCATTAAACCCATCAGTAAAACTGGCTCCCAGCGTTTAGTGCGCCGCGCCATCCAACATGCCCTCAGGCTACCTAAGCCTAAGCAGATGGTGACTTTGGTACATAAGGGGAATATTATGAAGTACACCGAAGGCGCGTTCCGGGACTGGGGTTATGAACTAGCAACCACAGAGTTTCGAGCAGAATCTGTAACTGAACGGGAATCTTGGATTCTGAGCAACAAAGAGCAAAATCCTGATATTACCCTGGAAGAGAATGCTCGCGCGATTGAACCGGGTTATGATGCCTTGACCCCAGAAAAACAGGGGAAAGTGATCCAGGAAGTGGAAAATGTCCTTAATTCCATCTGGGACACCCATGGGCAAGGTCAATGGCAAGATAAGGTGATGGTCAATGACCGGATTGCGGACAGCATTTTCCAACAAATCCAGACTCGACCAGCGGAATACTCTATTTTGGCCACAATGAATCTTAATGGTGATTACCTATCCGATGCTGCTGCTGCTATGGTTGGTGGATTAGGTATGGGTCCAGGAGCGAATATTGGTGACACGTGTGCGATTTTTGAAGCCACCCATGGCACAGCTCCCAAACATGCGGGTCTAGACCGGGTAAATCCAGGCTCTGTGATTTTATCAGGAGTGATGATGCTAGAGTATATGGGTTGGCAAGAAGCTGCTGATTTGATTAAGAAGGGGATATCAGATGCGATCGCTAACCGGGAAGTTACTTATGACCTAGCCCGGATGATGACTCCACCCGTAGAACCTCCCCTGAAGTGTTCTGAGTTTGCTGAGGCAATCATTAAATATTTTAGCTAAACCTCGAGAAGCCCCGCACTTTTCCTTCATTGGGTAAGTGTCGTATGGGAAGCGCGGGACAAGGGTCGGAACGTCGAAATGCCAATGTGATATATTAACAATGGTAGGGAAAACAAATTAAGAGCTAATCGCCACCTACCAACTGAAAATAGAACTTTTTTTTGTATTGTTCCGGCGGGTCGGGGCATCCCGGAGACGAAACCTTAGAATAGGGCAGCCTTAATCATAAAGTTTTAACCCTTTACGCATAACCGACTAACCATAAAGGCCAGAGACGCGCGCCTTAGACAGGGTCGCCTTATAACAATAGCCTTAACCCTTTTACCCATAGCCTGCCGACCATAAAGGCGACCCTGTCTTACCGTAACTTCAAACCCTATTCTTGCGGTAACTTCTGACCGTGTCGTTAATAAAGCTTATCGTTCGCGTAGCGTGGCCAAAGGCCTTGTATCCGAACGCGCCCCGCGTCGGGCAAAGCCCGATGGCAATAGCTGGAGTTGGTAAGAATCCCGCGCTGTCCCGTTAGGGCAGCTTCGGGAGTATGTCACGTCGCCTCAGCTGACTTGGTTCAAGCTTAGACTTTAAGCGACGCTGATTGAAAAACTGATTTTGACTAGTAGACTGGGTAGAAAATTGCCCCAATTTACTTGTTCCTTGCGGTGCTACTGGTCTAAGAGGTGCTGCCGTTGTTACACCGGTAGCTTGCCGGAATGGAGTAGAGTAGGTGTTGGAATTGAGAGGAACTGTAGGTGTTGTCGGAAAAGTTCTATCGTTCCTTGTTCGAGGTAGATTGACTCCAGGATAATTAATTTGTCCTGGAGAAGGAGCTGTTGTGGGTGTGGTCGAGAAAGTCCTGTTGCCGGTTACACCTGGTGTTGTTACCCCAGGATAGGTAATTTGTCCTGGATAGGAGGGAGTCGGTAATGCTTGATTCCCAGTTGCCGTCAACGGTATCCCGCCCCTAGCTTTAATTTCCTGAGTTCCTGAGTTCCGTTGTTCGAGAACTCCCCTGTTTCCATAGGAGATATTTGAAGGAAAGATGTTAGCAGGTAGTTGAGCTTTGCGATTACCGGTAACAGACTTAGCAGCATTAAGCCTATTCAAGGCTTCCTGTAAAGGGCTGACTGGTAACTGTGTTGGATTAGTGTAGAGGGAATTGAGGGAACCCAACCCCAACACAGAATTAGTCTGGTTCAGTGTGCTTGAGGATAAAGATCTCTGATTAACAGAGTTAGGATTGCTCAGTAAGTCACTCCCAGGAACGGGAGGGATATTAAACAAATCGTTTGTAGATGTAGCAAAGGGATTTCTGGCTTTTGAGGACTGCTGAGGTTGGAAGTTTGGGTTTAGCAAAGGTGATTTTGCTTGGGAGTTAGCTTTTGTCTGCTGAATAACTTGAGTAAATAACCCTTCTGAATTTTTGGTTTTAGACTTTTTGCCTTTCTTGGTTTGCTGTGGTGGTACTGATATAGCACTTAGGGCTTCGAGCTCTGCTAATAGCACGGCAGAATTATCAATATCAGCTAACCTTGCCGCTAGTTCATCATCTTCAGAAGACAGGGTTGGTTCAAAGGTGGGAGTATCAGTTTCAGCCACTTGATTGATCCCAATTGCCCTTAACAATTCTGGATGGTTCCAGTATTCCCGGAGAAACCACAACATTAGGGATAACAAGACAGCTGCTCCCCAAAATGCTGGTCGTCCCAAAGGTTGTAGTTGAGCTTTCCAATAGCGGAGGTAGGCAGGAGGTTGATGACGAGAAGACATGGCACGTTTCAACGATGTTAGACATTTCAGCTTCGCTGTAACTTGATGCTAGCCTCTAATCAACCGATTCAGGTTTACAATTAGCAATTTACAATTAGCAATTTACAATTAGCAATTTACAATTAGCAACAATAACCACCTGTCTATCTAGCCTACTTATCGCGCAGCTCTATATAACAACAATCCTCCAGCACCTAGTCCAAATAAATTGGGCAACCAGGCTGCCATAACAGGAGAGAAAATGTTAACTAGACCTAGGGCATTGGTGATAAACCCTAATAAGTAGTAAGAAAAAATTACTAAAACACTAATGCCGAAACTGGTTGCTTTACCTGTACGTTGAGGACGAGTTCCCAAGGAAGCTCCCACTAAACCAAAAACTAGACAAACAAAGGGAAAAGAAATTTTTTGTTGAATTCTGATCCTAAGTTTACGAATTTTTTTAGCATTACCACTATGGCGTAATACCTCCAAACGCTCTAGAGACTGAGCAATGTTCATTTCACCATAGTCACGATTTTTTTTGGCCAAATCCAAAGGTGTTCTAGGAAGTTGTAGCTTTTGTTTTTCAAATCTGAGGATATTGCGGTAAGAAGCATCGGGAGATATAATATAGATGGTGCCATCTATAAAATCCCAGAGATTTTCAGTTGGGTTCCAAACGGCAGATTGAGAGGTGACAATTTGTTCTAGACCGGTCTGAGAAAAGTCTAAAATTGTCAAGCCTCTCATCTGCTTACCATCAAATTGCTCGGCGTAGAACCAACGCTTAATTTTGTTAACTTTTTTGCCATTGGGTAGCTTGACTTTTTGATATTCGGGATAAAAGATGTTCCTTTCCTGAAAGGATGGTCTTTCTTTTTTAAGCGCTTTGTCTAAGGTGATTTTGGACTGGTAGTTAGCCGCAGGAACCACTAATTCATTAAATACAAATGTCAGACTTGTAACGAGCAAACTCACCACTACAGCAGGTATTACGAGTCGGTAGATGCTTACGCCAAAGCTGCGCATGGCAATCAACTCACTATCGCTGCTGAGGCGAGAGTATGCCATCAGAGCAGCTAGGAGCATCGACATTGGTAAAGCATAGGAAATAAACTGGGGTATCTGCAACAGTAGCACTTGAAGTGCAATTCCCAGTGGTAATCCTGCTTCAGTAACTTTGCGAACCAACTCAAATAGGGTTCCAATAGCTACACCCAGTGATGAAAAAGCACCAATACCAAACAGCAGTGGTGGGATTAGCTCAAATACGATGTAGCGATCCATCACTGATAAGCCAGGCATTAGTGCAATGATGGACTTGGATTTACCAAATTTCATGATTTGCTAATCACTAAATTAATTTTTAATAGCTTCTGTTATCGTTGAAACCCTGTCCCTAAGTAATACTTACGTACTAGAGGATTATCATAAAGTTCTTCAGCACTTCCGGCAGCCAGGATTTGTCCTTCTCGCATAATGTAGGCGCGGTCAGTAATCGCTAGGGTTTCTCTTACATTGTGGTCAGTCACCAGAATTCCCATTTGGCGATCGCGTAATCGAGCCATAATTTTTTGAATCTCTGAGACAGCAATGGGATCGACACCAGCAAATGGCTCATCCAAGAATAAGAACTTCGGTCCAAGTGAACCAACAGCTAACGCTCTTGCCAGTTCTGTTCGACGTCTCTCTCCTCCAGACACTTGATTACCTAAGGTATTGGCGACTTTTTCCAAACGAAACTCTTGGAGTAAGTAATGCATTCTTAATCGCCACTCACTACGAGGCACACCAGTTTGTTCTAAGACTAATTGAATATTGTCCCGAACACTAAGGTGGCGGAAAATACTAGCTTCCTGAGCCAGGTAACCAATACCTAGCTGGGCTCGCCGATTAATCGGCATGGCAGTGATATCTTGATCATCTAGCCAAACTGTACCCAGATTGGGTTTTTCTAGACCAGTGGCAATGTAGAAGGTTGTAGTTTTACCAGCACCATTAGGACCAAGCAACCCTACAACTTCTCCTTGGGCAACGGAAAGATGAACACGACTGACAACACTGCGCCTGCCATAGGACTTATGGATATTATCTAATAATATTTTCACAGATAGCACCTTTAATCACTCATTAGTCAATAGTCCATAATCCTGATATCCTTAGTAATTGACCAATGACCAGGAAATGACCAGGAGTGGTTGCAGGCCATTCTATCAATTAAGATCTAGTTTTTAAGCCATAATGGCTGATGGTAGGGGTTGATTTAGCTAGGGAAGCCCTGGAGCCGGTGATGTGGTGCTGTCTGAGTCTGTAACGATGTAAATTGATTCTACCTGTTGATTCTGTTGAGGCAGGGCTACAAAGCGTCCTTCATCAATCAAATAGGTAATGGTTTCTCCCTGAATACTATTGCCCTCTTGCAACACAAAAACATTGCCATTGAGAACCAGACGGCGCTCACGGCTGAAGTATTGGGCTTGGGCTGCAGTTGCTTGTATTTGGCGAGCGGGATAGTTAATTTGGACATTGCCACGGGCTGTGACTACGCCAGTTTTGGAGTTAGCTTCCTGGACATCAGAGCGAACCGTCAAGGCACTTCCATCAGCAGCTGATGGTTTATTTTGGGCTTGTGCTTGGGGGATGTTAACGAAAGTTGGTAATGCGATCGCACCTACCAAGGTAACTGGCAAGAATAATCTTAGACCTAGATTATGCCTTAATCGGTTAGTATATTTAAGGTCGGACTTCATGCTGTTGTGTGTGATGACTGATCTCGAATACCAATAAGCTGTTCTGCCTACTAGTTTAAGCAAATCCAGCCATAGCTTGGGAATTAAAATGGGCTTTTTGCTCTAAGGCACGTGTTTTAGTTTTGACGACTAGGCACCAACAAAGTTTCTCATCCCTTCAAAGCATGTGCTAACAAATAATGGTTAACAAGTTAATGGTTAACCATCAACTCCTTTGAGTTTTGGAAAACCCCTAACCCCTTCGCCACCAACTACAACATCATTGCTGTCAGCCGCCTCTAACTGTCTAACAAAATCAGCAACTTGCTCTGAGCCGACGTTTTGCAATGCCTCTAGGAGATTAACACTTTGAGATAGTAGCTCAGTGACATCAATCCCCCCATAGTCTGGTTGATAGTTACTGAGACGTCCGATCCCTTCACCGAGTAAAACCACTGCACCACGCCAGTTTAGATTACCTAGGTGGTAGCAGCCAACAGCTATTTGTAAAATGCCTTGATAAAACCGCTTTTGCGGCTCAACTGCTTCTATCCATAAAGCTTCAAGGGTGTCGTGACAAGCGTAAAACTCTTGCTGATTAAATTGATCGACACCCTGCCAAAATTCTTCAGGTAGTACTATGGCTGTCATGCCATGCTATCTCGCGCAGCTTTAATTTCGTCTAGGGAAATTTCTTGCTTATCACCCGCAAAATCGTTATCCGGGGTCAAAAATAACATACAGTGGCACTCCTTGCGTTCCCGCATTGGGACACAAGGGCAATTCCAGAAGGTAGCTTTCACCTCTGCTTCTTTGTCTTCATAATGGCGGCAAGGGCATAAGGGAGCACCGAGTTCTTCTTTGTTTTTGGCAAGTCCCTCAATCACCACAGCAGTTACGCTTGGGTCAACACAGAAGTAAGTGTCAGTGCGCTGAGCATAAGTCTGAGCAAAGTTTTGCATCGCCTCCAGTTTACTATCACTGGCTTGATTAGCTATTGGTGATGTAGTCATTTAGTAAAATTGAGTTATGAAAGAGTTCTTAGAATTGTATCGTACTGTCTTAAACCTAAATCGGATAGTTGTTGATCGTTGGGATAGCGATACATAACATAGTTTAGGATAATTGTTTGATCGCTTGAATTGGTGTTAAGACATACCAAAACCCTCTGCTCTACCCTAAATCAGCAGACCAGACTGCAAACAACCTGACCTTAGCTCCGTTGCGTTCCACAGCTTATTTGCTATTGTATCGGTTGCTGTAACTGGGGTTTTAGGGGCTCAGTCGTATTAATTACAATTCCCAAACTATCGCGCTTAAGTTGTTGGACTGGCTTCCCCACGGATACATCTTTTGGCCACAGTAAGCAACGACTCCCAGGAGGTAGGGAGTTAAGACTAAGAGGATTTTGAGTCAGCCAGATCAAGGGTAGATAGGGGGGTAAATAGGGTTGCTCTTCAGCTTTCCCATCAACTCCGGCTTGGGTGGCAGCAAGGGCTTCTAACACTACTGAACTGCCGTGCAATAACCCTGTTATTGGTGTCCATAATTTCACATTTGGCTGAGTCCGACAAGCATAGGAGTACATAGAAGCAGCAGCAATCACGGCTTGTTCAAAGTCTTCGGGATGCCATTGACTGGAGCTATCGAGACAGATGATAATTTCTTGAGAACCAGTCAATACTTCTAACTCCCGTACCAGTAATTCACCGTAACGAGCACTGGTGCGCCAGTGAATCAGACGGGTAGGGTCACCAACTCGGTAAGGTCGTAGTGCTTTGGTAAGGTCTTGGCTAAGTGATTGAGATTTGCGATCGCTTTGGACTTGCATACTGTCCTCTTTACCAATTTCATCCACTAGGGGACAGCGAGTAAGGGGAAGTACAGTGGGATAAACTACTGCCCTAGCGCTGACATATCGACGGCGACGGCACCAAAATAATCCCAAGGGTGTGGCAGTTCTCAATTGTACCTGGTGCCACCGATAGACTCCTCGTTTGGGGGTGGGATGGTAATAAACCCAGCGATGGACACTTTGGGCTGGAATATTGGCTACTGGGGTTTTGGTCATAGCTCCCAGTTCCGGTGGGAGCATATCCTGAATTTGTAATAGGGTTTGAGGCCGGAGGGTGGGGTTTTCGATTTCTAGTTCAATGGTTAACTGGTCTCCCACACTGACCGGTGAGATCGGGCGTCGGCGTACTGATAGATGGTTAAGCGATCGCACTGGTAAGATAACGGCAATTACCAGTAGGGCAAAAATAATTGCACTGATCACATAGAGCCATCCTGCCATGGTATTGGTGGCAGCGCCAAAGAAACAAATGGCAATTCCTGCTAAAAGAAAACCTCCATAGGCAGGATTAACCCAGTTGGTTTCTAACCATTCGGTGGTTTGTTTGATAATGCTCATGACTTTTTACAGTTATTCAACCCTCAACTTGTTCTCGTACCTGTTCTACACTCAAGCTAAGGGCTTCTGCTACCTGTTCCACTGTTAGTCCCATCTTCAGGAAACGGGGCACAGCCTCGAAGATTGCCTGTTCAGCTTTTTGAGCTCGTGCATGTTCTACTTCCGCCCGCTCATTACCAATCAGCAATAGATTACCTTGGTTATCCCACCACCTTAACCAGAGTTGGTTTTGATTTTGATAGGTTCCCTGCCACAGTCCCAATTCGATTCCTAATGGTTCAATGGGATAATGACCTCGCTCGTTGGGCTTCATTTTGTGATAGAAACCTTTAAGGAATTCATAGACCTCCAAGTTACCGGTTTTGATTTCATAAATGCCGTAATAGGCAATGCGTATAATCTGCTCATAAACCCAAAATTTGCCTGGTTTAGTTACTTTGCCTTCTTCACTTCGGGATAGAGGAGTTTTGTCTCGTTCTTCTTCGCCATTCCCACTGGCAAATTCAAGAGCAATTAAAGGAGCAATATATTCTCGCCATATAACGTAGGAACGGCGAATTTCACCATCTAACCTAGGCGGAACGTTGGGAACATAAAACCAGTCAGGAGCTTCTGCTCCTTTTTCGGGTGGGTCAGTTTCTCGCCAATAGATACCACAGTCTTGTCCAATGGCATAGTGTCCATCGGGATGAATTTGTTGTAAAACTGGT
>NZ_JAAHHW010000144.1 GCF_010692325.1 Moorena sp. SIO3I8
TGTATAAAAATTGTTAACGTGGATTAATGGGTGGAGAGATTTGGTGAGCCACTTAAGTCTAGAGCAAGAGGAGCAACTCCAGAAAATAGGGACCTATCTCAGCCAAGTCAGGCAGGAGAAATCTATACCTATTGAGGAAGTCGCTAACAACACCTTTATTCGATTGCATATATTGCAAGCCCTTGAAGCAGGGCAATCCGAGCCCTTGCCCGAGCCAGTTTATATTCAAGGCTTTATTCGTCGCTATGCAGAGTTTCTCGGTCTAGATGGTCCAGGAATAGCCAAAACGTTTCCAGTTAATTCTGGATTGTCCTTGAAAACCGAGAACACCGAGAAAACTGAGAAAACCGAGAACACCGAGAACACCGAGTCTGGTGGGTTAGTCTTGTATACCAATATCTCCTCAGAAGAGAACTCTGAGACTCCAACCTCTCCTCAAAAGATTCCTAGGATTGTAGCCAAAAGCAAGACTGTTAAAACTGTAGCCAAAAGCATACAACCCTATTATCCTTACATCATAATAGTAAGCTTGGTCAGTGTTGCTGGTGGACTAATTTATCTACTCAACACCGTGTTCACCTATATCACTAATCGACAGATCGAAAACTCATCAGTTGCCCAGGACCAGACAATCCCCGATAAACCAGAACAACCAGCACCAGCCCCTAAGCCCGAACCTAAACCACCCCCCAAACCCAAACCTGTCCCATCTAATCCATTAATTAAAGTACGCTTGAGTATTACAGAGCAAACTTGGGTACGAGTGGTAGTTGATGGCAAAATCGAGTTGGAAGAAACCTTACCCAAGGGATATCAGAAAACCTGGATTGCTAAACAAAAACTGACTGTGAGGTCAGGGAATGCGGGAGGTGTTTTGTATACTGTGGATCAACAGCAACCAAAATCCCTCGGGGAACGTGGTGCTGTTGTACAGAGGAGTTTTAGCTTAGCTGCTCAGTAGATCAGTGGTGCATCTTTTTGTTGTAAATCTATAACTAGAGGAAGTGTGGGGAGGGTGGGGAGAGGGGGAGATGGGGAGATAGGGAGATGGGGAGCTTGTAGGGTGGGCAAAAAGCGTTTGGTTCAAATCAGTATTCATGATTAGATTACTTTGCCCACCCTACTTTAATTGGGATTTTTTTTCACGCCAGCTTGTAGGGTGGGCAAAAACCGTTTGGTTTAAATGAGTATTCATGATTAGATTACTTTGCCCACCCTACTGGAAGATGAACTATTATAAAAGAGTAAGATCAATCACTAGATCGTTAAAGTCGCGATCGCGTAGCGGCTCTGTTAGAGCATCGCTATTTTCACTGTCATTACCACTTAAATCTTCAAAGGCGAATGTGAATGTGTTGTCACTGCTATTTCCAAGTTGAAGGATGTGGCTCATGCCATCACTGTTAGCAGCTGTGAAAGCAAAGAATACCTCAGCATCACCATTTTCAAAATCATCCAAATCCCCATCTGTAACTAAGTAGGGAGCTAGGAGAGATCCACCCGGAAGAGTAACATCAAAATTCACCGTGGTCAAGTTTTCTTCTACCTTGAATTCAGCCACGCTGGCATTAATAGCAGCTTCTGCATAACCGTCTTGGCCAGGAGTAAGAGATTGACCCGTGATTGGATCAATTATCGTTCCCTGTTGATCAGCAATTAGATAAAAGCCAATTAAATTGTCATAATCCGCCTCTCTAGTCACAGTTGCTGTAGCTTGTCCCGAAAAGCCGGTTAAATCTAGCAGTCCATCAGAGGAGGGATTGTTATCAGAGCTGATCACGAAGGCATTGTCTGGAATTGTAGTAATTTCAGTGTTGAGCTTGATAATGTCAGCAAAAGTCACTTCCTTAATGGCTGCAATTTCCTCTTGGGTAAAGAAACCGCCATCCTCAGTCGGTCTCTCGAACCAGAAGCGGTCAGCATCCCGTATCCGCTCGTATTGCTCCCATAGCATTGCTTGAATAGTTTCTCCGGCACCGGAGGGAGCAACAGCATCTTCTGCAAACAGCCCAATCAATAAGTCGATATCTTCTACAGTCTGGTAGAGCTCGTCGAGAGTATTTGCCAACTCTGAATTTGAAGTAATTTCGGCAAAAGTGGTCACCCGTGGTAGACCAAGACTCCCTCGCACTTGGTTATAGTCAGCCAAACCATGATCTCGTCCCCGTTGCTGATTAGCAGCATAAAGGTCAAATCCGATTGCACCTGGTATTAAAGCGTTGCGCAGGTCAAAGACTACATTAGTATCAACGTCTTCAGTAATCGTTTGACTCGCACCGCGCAAGATATTATCTATATCGCTACTATCATTAATATTGGGTGAACTAAATGTCCTTAATAATTGCAAACTTGTGAGATTACCATCAGCATCAATAGTGTCTATACGGTTATTAGTTTGGGTATGACCAACACGAAGACCAGCAGCAGCAAACTCACTAGTGATTTCTGGAGTTTGATTAGAGTTATAGCTGCTGTAGTCAGTGATCACATTACCCACCATCAGGGGGAGCCACTCGTAGAGAACAATAGCTTGATATTGGGCAATATTAATCTGGCGAGAGCGTTGAAATATCTGCTCATCTGTCCAGTCAGGATGAAACCGATAAAGTTCTTGGGCAAGGCGGTTATGGTTACGCATCCAGAGAGTATGCTGGGATGCCAAACTATCATTCTCGTTAACCCGTGTATCCCCCGCTAGAAAACCCACATCCATAAAAGCGCCTTTACCACTGATCAGTTCTCCATCAGCACCTGTGATGTTAAGGGGTAACAAGTCGTCATTAGTGGTAACTGTTTCATCTGAGAAGACGTTGAGGCGACCTTCTGAAAAAGCACGAATTGCTTGATATTCTTCTTCAGTAGACCCATAAACTACAGAAAGATCAAGCCAAGAGGTAACAATATTAATTGCTTTTCCTGGGCTCCCAGAGACTCCAGTACCGCTGAAAAAGGCATCCCGTTCAAAGTCAAACTGCAATCCACCATCTGCCTGTGTAGAAATTTCTTGAGTGGGAGGAGTGTTTGGTGGAAAATTCGGGTCATCTGCTGGAATGTCAATGGGGAAATTGAGCAATTCTAACCGGTTTTGGTTCTGTTCTTTTGACCCATTCGCTGCTAAATCAGTG
Source organism: Moorena sp. SIO3I8 (assembly GCF_010692325.1). Lineage (GTDB taxonomy): Bacteria > Cyanobacteriota > Cyanobacteriia > Cyanobacteriales > Coleofasciculaceae > Moorena. The sequence goes on from NZ_JAAHHW010000144.1 coordinate 3,126, forward strand.
TCGTGGTTGACGAACTGACCAAAAGCCCAAATGAAAGCACTTAAGTCATTACCATTGGGATCAGACTCTCCTTCTTCTAAGTTAGAGGTGGCATTACTGATCACTCGGGTACTAGGGCGATCCGGTGGGTTAAGCAATACAAAGGGCGCATCAGGTACATTGCTTAAGCCTTCTGTATTGGATATGACATTCAATCCCAATCCATTTAATCGGTCTGCTTCGGCTTGGGTAAATATGGGAATGGGTTGGCGCGTAACAGTATTGCCATCTATACCGATCAGAGCATTGCCTTCTGCATCAAATGCTATACCCGCCGGTGACTGGATTCCGTCTTCATACTCAATTGGACTCAAACGCAGCAAAGGCGTATTAGGGATACCCAAAGAGACTTGGTCTAAATTATTCCTACTGCCGTCGATCAGGCGAATGGTAATCCCTTCATCGTTTACAACTAATGTGCTGTCGGCAAATGGGTCTCGTTGAAGAACACTGTTGAGATTTGTCATAACATTTAAATAAACCTAAGGCTTATCTATAAGAGTTCCCAACTGTAAGGAAAAAATACTAATAATCTCGACCTGAAAGTATTGCTGTTTTTAGGTAGTTTTATGGTTGACCTCTAGGGTTGACTGTGCTTAGCTGACAAACGTCACAAATAAAGATTCTGTTACTTTTAGAGCTTATGAAAGCTTATATTATATATTTCAGTAGCGCTATTAAAACTAAATAAGATAGTTTGATGCCTAAAATAGAGGTTTTTATCAGGCTTTATTCGATACCAAGTTAATTTTTATTGATAGTATTTTAAATACTTTTATATGCTCTAGATATAATATTTCATTATCTGATATGTTTTTTTGACTTTTTTACATTTTATCCTGTTACCTTTTGCATTTTACATTTTATACTGTTGCCTTTTTACTTCTGCCTTTTGCCTTCTGCCTTCTGCCTTTTGCCTTTTGCCTTGCATCCAATACATTTTGCTTATTACCAGCGGATGTGGTATAATTAATTATTACCTTAAATAAAGTTAAAAAAAGATAAAGAAAAGGCTTCAATAAAATTTACAAAAATCCTAACTCAAGGGCTGACTGGACTTGACGGCTTAAGTTAACGAACGTCACTTGTATAACTTGGGCGAATAGGTCAAACTGGTTTTCGGTGGATCAACAGGACTTATGCAGGCAACAAACCAAGGTTTTCATGGCCAATGGCGGGAAAATGCCGAAAACGAATCTACCGCTGCTTCGGTGGAGCCCCTCCTGGAAAAACTGTCTACTGGAGACCGCACGGCCTTTTGGCCGCTATGGGAACAGTATCAAGACTATCTTTACCATCGCTGCTGCACCTGGATGGGGGGTAATCGGTCTCAAGCCCAAGATGCTCTTTCTGAGATTATGCTCAAGGCTTGGGAAAAATTGCCCAAATTTGCCGCAAAGATTACCAATCTCAAGGGATGGCTGACTAAATTTGCCCATAACTGCTGTATAGACTGCCATCGAGAAAATAACTCTGGGACAATAGGAGTAGAAAACCTCGAAGCGATGAAGCGAAGCTTCCGCCAAAGGCGATCGCAGTGGCAGAAGGGAATGGCTTAGTTACTGAATTTGATACCCCAGAAAAGCTTGTAGAAAAGAGGGTAATTATTCGGAGATCAAATTAGAGACAACGGCAGAGGAAATAACGTCACTGGTAGAGCAAGAATCTGTTGCAGCAAAGGTAATCTCTATTAAAAAAGCTCCTAATCCCCCATCAACTAAGCTCACCGATAGCAATACTTGCCCGATGGATTGGGTAAAAACGCGATCGCTCAAACCAATGGTATAATAGGATTTCCAGACAAAACCACCAACTTTAACTTGCATAAAATAGCAACAATAAACAGCAATCAGAAAAAAGATGAATACAATCAAAACTAGCCTCAGCAAAGTGTTAACTTTAGCCGTAGTAGCACTAACAGTAATCATCACCTTCGCGCTTAATCCCGGGGAAGCACTTGCCGGGTATTGCTGTGGAGGAGGTGTCACCTACCTGAGGTATCCAGATGAGATGGAATGCAATGTCGAAGTTACTCCTGGTTATGACTATCTGTTTGCTAAACTACACAACGAATCTCCCGAGCGAGTAAAAGTAGTAGACTCAGCTACAGGCCAGCCAACCTTCATATCCCCAAATGAGTATATAGTCCTGCCCCTGCCTGAGTATGGTGTCTTCTATCTAAAGGAAGGAAACGGACCAGTGGACTTTTACTGCGAAAGATAAAAGCAGCAAGCCGGTACACGAGGTAATCAATTATTTCAGTTAATTTTTACCTGAAATAACCAAACCCTTAGAAATTGATTATCTAAGGTATCGCCGCTCAATATGTTACAACGCTTAACCACTCCACGCTATCTGTTAGCCAAGGAGTACAAGGTAATAACCTAAAATATCAAAGCCCCGAGAGATTCTAGTAATGTAGATCTCGCCGGGGTGTTTTTCTGTAAGCATTAAGCCGTCAGTGGTCAGCGGTCAGCGGTCAGCCTATTTTATTCAAAACCACCTCAAGAGCTTGCGTGGCACAGGCTTCTAGCCTGTGATAGCGCATTAGCTGATAGCTGATAGCTGATAGCTGATAGCTGATAGCTGATAGCTGATAGCTTACCAATTTATTACCAAAAACTATCGAGGCTGAGCACAAAATTAGGCAAAATTGGTTCTCCCAATAATTTATTAGGCTGCTCTAATACTACTTTAGGTTTCCCAGATTTATAAATCTCCACTTGCTTGGCTAATCGGTTGAATAACCAACCCAATTTCACCCCATTATCTAAGTATTCCTGCATTTTTAGTTGGGCTTGTTTCAGGCGGTGGGAGACATTAATTCGATCACAAAATCTGGTGCTAGGGGTGGAAATTTTTCCCGTTGTGCCAGTGTCAGAGCCTCCCATCTTTCCCGCTTAACCCAAGCTACATCTGGTGAACGATCAGCTCCGTTAGGTAGATGAAATCCTGTGGATGAATCAAACACTATTCCCAGTTGAGATTGTTCATTCCAGATTCCCAAACGAATCAGGAGATTAGCATTTCTTGCTCCTGTTTCTCCACCGGTTGGAGCGATAATTCCCAAATCTCCTTGTACGGTTCGCTCTACTTTCCAGTCGGGATTAGCACAACACAGGTCGTAAAACTGTTGGGATGTTAGTCTGGCATTTTCTGGCATCCTCAAGATTGATTGTGTCATGAGCAAAGGGAATAGGGAATAGGGAATAGGGAATAGGGAATAGGGAGCAGGGAGCAGGGAGCAGGGAGCAGGGAGCAGGGAGCAGGGAAGACAATCTTGTGTACCTGATAGTTATGCAAACCGCTGTAACTATAGTAGTTATTATAGCAAATCTAAATTTATAGGATAGTTTAATACTTACGTTTTAGGAGCGAATTATTTTAATAAATACTAGTTAATAATTAATTAGCGTGTATATAGCATCTATTTCAGAATATCGCTGTTTTTTATTAATCCTAAAACTCCCCAAAAAAACTTTTAAAAAACCCTTGACAAGTATGATTATAATCATTACAATAATCATTAAATCAACACAATGAGTTCAATTGTTAAATTATGCGACAAGGATTTACTCAAAACTTCAAAAAACAACCTGCTCAGCACACTCTGAAAGGGTCTCGGGAAGCAGTAATTTATAGTATGCAGAGGATGTATGCCCTAGGGTATGCGGAGATTTGCGAATGGACTCCTCTGGAGCCGACTGACGTTCCAGGCGAAGTGATGACTACACTCAACAAGTATTGGCTGTTGCCATAACACCTTAAATTTCTGGGGGGTTTCCCCCCAGTCAAAGGTTCCGGTCTGCTAACATAGGATCACATCAGGTTAGGTTTGGTAACTGAGTGACATAGCGATGCAGCGCACCTAACAACAATTTCAACGGACTTATTGTGGAGTTTAAATAGCCGTGGAAATACTATCCACGGCTATTTTTTTTAGTTTTGGTAGTGCTGTTGATTCGATTAATTGAGAAACCCTATAGTCTAAAAAGACAAGCTGCTGGGAAAATCAAATATTCCAGGAAAAACAGTTTCCAGATAAACTGATAAAAACTAGCGATCGCATTTTTATCCTCCAAGTCTACCTGGTAAGAGCGCCACCACATTACTGCCAATGCTACCAGATGGGTTCCTACCAAGAAGAGGATATTTACTGAACCGAGGAGCAGCACACTAGCTAGCACCATGGCGAGATAGCAAGCAGTAATCACTCCCCGTGCTATATTAAATACCGCTAATTTACCGAGGCGGATGGTAAAGGTAGTGATATTGAAAAGCTTATCCCCATTGATATCTGGGACATCTTTGAATATTGCGATCGCAACGGAAAACACTAAGATAAACCAGGTCAATGCCCACACTGCTGCGGTAGGCATCATCACTTGTCCCTGTTGCAATGCCCAACTAAAGTGTAAAAACAGACCTACATTAACGATTGCTCCCCGTACTGAAAAAATACATAGTGCTGCCCAAAAGGGAAACCGCTTCAGCCGGACCGGTGGCAAGGAATAGCATGTACCAATTGCCAAACTAATACTGACCATCAACAACAACCACGGCCCGAATAACCAAGCCAACAGTAGCGCTAGGATACCAGTTACCGCCACAATCCCCTGACCTAGTTGCAGAGAAAACTCCCCTGCAGCGATGGGAAGATGGGGTTTATTAATCCGGTCAATCTCCACATCGTGGACTTGATTTAGTCCTACGATATAGACATTACCGCACAAACAAGCAATCCAAGCTCCCAGCAGTTGACCGAACCCTTGCCAAGTCCAACCACTGTTAGTCATGGACACGGCAATGACATAGAGGGCAAAAACACTAAAACTCGTCCCAATAATCGTATGGGGACGAGAAAATTTCCAGAAACTGTACAGCCAAGCGGCTGGTTGCTCCAATAGATTAATCGAGGAAGGAGTAGATGCTTTAGAGGAAATCTGACTCATAGATCAGGTTAATAGTATTAGGGATTAGGGGTTAGAGTAATGGTTAATGGTTTCAGTACTTATATCATCTCAGGATAATTACCCTTACTAAAAATCTCCCCATCTCCCCATCTCCCCACCCTCCCCACACTTCCCACCCTCCCCACCCTATCCCTAATCCCTAAAGCCCTACACCTGTACCGGCGTCCGATAATCTCTTCTCTCCTCGAAATTGCCTGCTGGTTCTTCCTCAAGGTTAGTAATTAAACGAACCCCGCGCTTAAAGGTAAGGTAATGCCATGCCCACTGAATCATGACCAGCAACTTATTATCAAACTCAATCAGGAAGAAGATGTGGATAAAAATCCAGGCTAGCCAAGCGGGGAAACCAGAGAACTTAACAAACCCCAAATCCACTACTGCGGCATTCCGTCCAATCACCGCTAAATTGCCATAATCCTGATAATGGAAATCCGCTACTGTCTCCTCCTTGAGGCGCTTCTGAATCAGAGTAGAGACATACTTGCCTTGTTGCATCGCCACTGGCGCAACTCCTGGTAGGGGTTTACCAGTTTGATGAGAGAAATTCGCCAAATCACCAATCACAAAAATATCGGGATGTCCTGCCAAGCTCATATCCGGTTGTACTATCACCCGTCCAGCCCGGTCTAACTCCACACCAGTAGCGTTTGCTAGCGCCTTGCCCATAGCAGACGCTTTCATCCCTGCTGCCCACAGAACAGTTTTGGCGTTAATTTCCTCTACCTGCTCCCCTCGACGCATGGTAACTATATCGTCATCAATATTAGTAACTAGAGTCTTTGTCTGTACTGTTACTCCTAACCGTTCCAGAGAATTTTGGGCTTTTACTGATAACTCCGGTGGGTAAGGAGGCAAAATCCGATCCATCCCTTCCAACAGCAAAATCCTGGCTTCGGAAGTATCAATGTCGCGGAAGTCATCTTTTAAGGTGTCGTAAGCCAATTCTGCCATGGCCCCGGCTAATTCCACTCCAGTTGGTCCGCCTCCTACCAACACAAAGGTCAACCAAGCGCGACGTTTCTCGGGGTCAGTTTCTTTTTCTGCGGCTTCAAAGGCAGAATAAATCCGACGTCTAATGTCTAGGGCATCTTCAATGGTTTTCAAACCAGGAGCATCTTTTGCCCATTGATCATTACCGAAGTAGTGGTGGCTAACGCCAGTCGCCACGATCAGGGAGTCGTAAGATATTTCTTTGTCTGCTAGTTGAACGGTTTTCTGGTTCGGGTCAAGACCAATTACTTTCCCCATCAGCACTTGAGTATTTTTCTGGTGACTCAGGATTGCCCGCAGGGGTGAGGAAATATCACCAGCGGATAAGCCCCCTGTAGCAACTTGGTAGAGTAGGGGCTGGAACAAATGAAAGTTCCGTTTATCGATTAGAGTTACTTTCACTGGTGCCTTTCTCAGAGCCTGAGCAGCATAGAGTCCACCAAATCCGCCACCAATAATGACCACATGGTGAGGAGTAGTGGTCTTTGCTTCACTAACTATAGAACTAACCATAGAACTAACCATAGAATGTCTTACCTCTCCTGAATTTGTTTACCAGGACTTACGCGGTTAACTTGATTTCGCCCCCCTAGCCCCCCAATTTTGGGGGGAAATTGAGTTAAAGTCCCCCAGAATTGGGGGACCCACGGGGGCAAATGCGTAAGTCCTATTTACGATTGATTACGAATAACGTCCCTGCCTTAACCGTAGACCTTTTGCAAAAGTCATTTATTAGGAGGTAACTATCGTAGTTATCACGCTGTTGTTGTCTATTTACGCAAGAGGTCTCGTCTTTCCCGAGGCTTCTTAATATAATTTAACATTAAAAACTATTAACTGTGTCGTAAAAACCACCCAATTTAATAATATAATGATAAGTTTAATTTTTAACTAACATAAGATCCCCAAAACAAGCTAAACCTGGATTGTAAATCCTAGGAATTGTAAGGGTTTGGTAACAGTTGGTTGTTATTCGAGTCAGTGTGATGCACATTGGATTTCTCAACCCTCACGGTAATTTTGACCATAAAAATAGCTACATTAGCGAACATCCCGATTTCGGTGGTCAGTTGGTCTATGTCAGGCAAGTCGCAGATGCGATCGCAAAACAAGGTCACCAAATAGATATTCTCACCCGCCACATCATTGATCCGGATTGGCCAGAATTTGCCGAGACATTTGATTGCTATGGGAGTGTAGACAACCTCCGGATTATCCGATTGCCAGCCGGACCACAAGAGTTCCTGCGCAAGGAGTTGTTATGGCCCTATCTCGTCCAAGACTGGGTACCAAACATCCTGGAATTTTATCGAGAGGAAGGTAAATTCCCTGATATCATGACTACCCACTACAGTGATGGGGGAGTGTGTGGAGTGCTGATTGAGCAACAGACAGGGATACCCTTTACATTCACAGGTCATTCCCTGGGGGCTCAAAAAATGGATAAACTCCACGTCACTCCTGAGAATCTGGCTCAAATCGATCACTATTACAATTTCCGATACCGGATCCTAGCGGAACGGTTGAGCATGAATCACTCAGCCCTCAATATTACTAATACGGCACAAGAGCGGTTCCAACAGTACAGTCATCATGCTTATCGTGGAGCAGTGGATGTAGAAGCTGATCATCGATTTGCCGTTATTGCACCGGGAGTCAATGCCTCTGTGTTTGGTTCCGATGCGATCGCTCATAATGAAGAAGCGACTTATCAACTGATTGAAGAGCGATTGCAGCGGGACATCAGTGAGTCAAGGCGGAGTCTACCGGCTATCTTGGCATCCAGCCGTTTAGATCCCAAGAAAAACCTCCTAGGTTTAGTGCAAGGATTTGCTGACGATGTGATCGTCCAACAGAAAGCCAATGTCGTGCTGATTACTGGTGGATTGGATAACCCTTTGCAAGAAAAAGTCCACGATCAACAGACCGAAAAACTAGTAATAGGTCCAATCAGGGAAGTAGTACGAGAAAAAAATTTGTGGGGTAAAATTAGCGCTTTTTCAGTACCCGATCAACCAGCACTAGCCGCCTCCTATCGGTATTTTGCTCAGCGTGGTTCCGTGTTTACTCTTACCTCTTTGTTTGAACCCTTTGGTCTTGCTCCTTTAGAAGCAGCAGCAGCAGGATTACCGATAGTAGTAACAAAAAATAGTGGTGTTGGTGAAAGTCTAAAAGTAGGAGATGAAGACTATGGGATGTTAGTTGATCCCAGCGATCCAGCAGATATTGCTAGAGGCATCAGGGAAATACTTTGTGATCAACACTTGTGGCAAAGGTTACAGAAACGTTGTCAGCAGTATGTTTTGGAATATTACACCTGGGATAGCACCGCTTTAAACTACTTGAGCCGAATCAAACAAATTGTTTCTAAACCATCAGCAAATCCTGCTGCTGAGTTACTTCCGATCCATTCCTATTTCCATGATCCACAGCCAGAAAATGATATTTCTTTGGAAGAATTGAGCTACTGGTATTTTGTTGAAGATTATAGCAATCCTATCTGATTCGTCAAATCTAGTAGCCGAATAGTGGCGAAATATATCGCTATAACCCTTACCCAGCAAAGATTTACGAGTTTAATAAAATTACGAAAAATTGAGGATTGCTATAGCTGTCGCGCTTTCTTTTGATACAATTTTTTGTGGTTACGATTTTTTATGATACAATGCTTTAGGAACGAATTTTAAATTCATTACAAGCCTGCTCCAGAGAGACTTAGCAGTTGATTGAAGTGACAGAGTTGAGTCGATAGACGTTTGAAGTTCTAGTAGAAACCTACATTGGTTATGAAAGTAACTCCAGAGCAGATTAAGACTGTATACGACCAAAGCAATGCTGTTCAACATTACTTATCTAAAAGTCGCCGTGACGGTGTAAAAGTTGATTGGGAGGAGCCGTTCTCTCGTTCAGTGTTTAAGCAAGCAATCGCCCCAGTGAGCAAAAATAAGGGGGAGAAACTACGGGTTGTTGATATTGGTGCAGGCACAGGTGATGGATATGTTTTACTGTCAACGCTATTGTTAAAGGACCCAGAACTAAGTGGTAGCTATGAGCTAGAGTACTTGGGAGTTGATATTAGTACCCAAATGGTGGAAACTGCCATAAATTTATATGGTAACCACAGTAACGTTGGGTTTGAATGTGCGGATATTCGGACTAGCAAGCTGGCTCGACCCTTCGATTTATATCTTTCTTGCGGCGTTCCCTACTCTCATCTGACTCACAAGGAGCTTGACCAAGCCTTAAAGATGATTGTGACCAATGTTTGCGAGAATCGCTCCCGGTGTGCTGTGATTGTGGATGTTTTGGGGCGCTACAGTATCGAGTGGACAGCCCAATGGCAGAACAGCCGTTGGAATTACTCGATGAGCTTTTTCCAGACCGAAGGGGATACAGAACCAACATGGATGAGTTTTTACTCCCATCAACACTTGCAAGAAATTATGCAGCAGGCAGCGAATGCCGTAGGCTGTCCTGTTGAGAAGTTTCAGTTTTTCGATCGCTCGATTATGGTTGGTCGCCATACCTCAACAAGGCAGTTTAACCCAGGGTTGCCCAACTATCGCGACCTAGTCAATAGTTTGCTCTCACCCTCACAACAGACAGACTTGAGCCAACTGATCTTCCAAGTCGAGTTAGGAGCGGCACCAGAGCACATCTTAGATTTCTTCAGGAAATTCTCTAGTTGGTGGAACCGTTTGGTGAGTGACGCCACAGAGCTATTGGGTGAGCCTTTGGCGGTCGCGACCGTTGAGTTGCCCCCTGAAGTTCAAGGATTTAAGGCAGCCGCCCAGCAAGAATTACAACAGATTTCTGACAAACACCTGTACCGACAGAAGGTCGAGTCTATGCTAGCTCAAGTGTTGCGGAAATTGGAGGCAACTCAGCAACCAGGCTATGGTGTGGGTCATGACCTATTTGGGGTGATGTGGTTAGACGCAACCAGACTCTAGCTTTTGTAGCTTCTTGATACTTTAAGTGGTTAGTAGGTCAGTAGAGATGGTATTTGCTCTCACTGATCTGCTATCCTCATTTTGTTTATCGGTGGAGCTGGGATTATGGCTTTTTTAGTAACCAATGATGATGGGATTGATGCTCCCGGCATTCACGCATTGCACAAAGCATTATTCCAAGTAACAAGCGATCGCATTGCGGTAGTTGCTCCTAAATACCACCAGTCCGGCTGTGGCCATCGGGTCAATATTCGCACAGTGATTCCAGTGGAATGGCGATCGCAGACTGAGGTGAGTGTAGACAGTACGCCCGCTGATTGTGTGCGTCTGGGAGTCAACTATCTCTACGACGATATCGAGTTTGTTGTCTCTGGGATTAATGGGGGCTGCAATCTGGGCTCAGACATTTATCCCTCAGGAACCATAGCGGCGGCTAGAGAGGCGACAATACACCGTCTGAACGCGATCGCTTTTTCTCATTTTAAGAGAACTGACTGGGAGATAGACTGGGAGCTGGCGACGGAATGGACGGTTCGGGTGTTGCACAAGTTATTAGACCAACCGTCTGACCCTGGCACCTTCTGGAGCGTCAACTTTCCCCACCTAGAACCAGACGCACCCGAGCCAGAGATAGTCTTTTGTTCCCTCTGTACCCGTCCTCTACTGACAGAATTTGTAAAGCAAGAGGATGGATATCGTTATGTGGGAGATGACATCAACCGCAAATCTGATTCAGGAACAGACGTTGATGTGTGTTTGTCAGGAAATATTGCGATCGCTCAGGTTAGTTTATGGTAAATTTTGTCAAATAAGCCCGTTATAACATTTATCCTAAGGTCAGGGAAAACCCATTCAACATACTCTTCAAAGGCTTTTCCTGCCTAGATTCTGCGTAAGCATATGCCCTACTTCACAGGCTAGAAGCCTGTGCCACGCACGCTACTTGAGGTGCAGTCACCCCTCAGCCGTTGGCCTTGGGCTTTTCTCTAGACTTTCAATTCTCTAAAATCTCGAAGTATAAAATTCTCTCGCAAGAGATTTATTTTCAGCCCTTAGCTGTCAGCTATCATGCTGTCAGCTAAGGGCTAAATGCTTACAAACCAACCCATTTTTTTTGGTGAAAAAAGTACCCTTGTGGGTACTGCCAGAGTCATAAATTACTTTGTACATTTGAATAGACATCTTCAAAACATATCAAAATTCTTTTTCCTAAGGAGATTCCCATGGCAAATCGTTCAGAGAAGTCCTTTGAGGTTCGCCTTGACGCTGCAAAACTAGCCAGAAGTCGAGACTATCCTACCCATAAAGCCAATGGGGATGAACAGCGACATGCTGATGATCAGTATTTTATGTCCTTTACCAAAGGGCTACCTCACAACCCTGATACAGGGCTACTACAAGACCCACTGGATTTTGTCAAGTTTCGCCGTGCAGTGGATGATGGCTTTATTGATCCCTTCTCTGATCGGGTACGTCATGGTGCCAAATTTGAGGTAGTATTTACAGGTCAAGACTACACTATTAAGCCTGAGACTGACCCTGATCTGCTTGAGCAATTTAGACAATGGGAAGCACCAACTGCAGGGGTTGTCTTTGAGCTAAACGGACCAGATCCACAAGCAGTTACCATGCCTCCGGCACCACCGTTAATGGATGCTAACGGTAAGGCTAACCCAGAGCTAATTTTTGAGATAGCAGAAGTCTACGAATTAGCCATACTGCGGGATCAGCCCCTCAATGACTTTGAGAAAAGAGGAGCGAATAGCAAAATCGAGAGTTCAATCAATCGTCTCAATGCCCTTGACTATATTCGCAACCAAACTGGACGACCTCGGAAGGTGAATTCCAAAGGCAGGCTTGATGAGCAAACCGTATTCCGAGGCTCTTCTCCAGGAGTGGAAGTCGGTCCCTATCTCTCTCAGTTTCTACTGATAGGTAATGTTGATCTCAATGGTGGTGGCAACGTTGCAGAAGGGAAAATTACCTATGGTGCTTTGCAAATTGATCAAAAGGTTCCCATTGCAACACCTAACCTAGATTACATGACCAACATGGAAGACTATGTCTTGGTTCAGCGTGGGATTAAGCAAGACAGAGAAAGCTATGTTTTAGAGAATGATCAAAACCCTAAGCTACCAGATCGTCCAGCTCGTCGGTTTATCTCCACTCCCCGAGATTTAGCTACTTATGTTCATTACGATGCTCTCTATGAAGCGTATCTCAACGCTTGCATCATTCTCCTGGGGATGCAAACACCCTTCGATCCTGGTTTTGATCATCTTTCTGGGGGTGGTGTGGCAGCAGGTAATCCAGCAACCCGTCGCAATGCCGCTGGTTTTGCCCTCTACGGCGGTCCACACATCTTAACTTTGGTTACTGAAGTAGCCACACGAGCACTCAAAGCTGTTCGCTTCCAGAAGTTCAATAACCATATTCGCCTGCGACCAGAGGCATTGGCAGCCCGGATTGAACTATTACGGCGATTTCAAGAGCTACCTAATGAAGCTAAAGCTAGTGTACCCAGAGCATTAATCAAGTACATTAGAAGGTTTGAACGTGAACTAGAAAGTAACGGTACTCTCAAGTCGATTTTGGAACTAGCCAATCAAAATCGCTCTAGATCACAGACTTATCTACTACCAATGGCATTTCCTGAAGGGTCTCCCATGCACCCTGCCTATGGTGCAGGACATGCCGCTGTTGCTGGGGCATGTGTGACCATGCTTAAGGCATTCTTTGATACCAGTGCAGTTTTAGTAGAAACACCAGTCAAAAACTCAAAACCGGGACAACCAAGGACACAGATCAGATTTAAACGCTATAGCCCCAAAGATCAGGGAATTGTGTTCCGTGCCCCTGATCTGTCTGCCTATAAGAAAGGTGAGGCGAGACTTGTTTCAGAGCGTACGAGGGATTTTTTGACTCTGGAGGGTGAGTTGAACAAGCTGGCTGCCAATATTTCCATTGGTCGCAATATGGCTGGGGTTCACTATTTTACTGACTACTATGATAGTTTGCGCATGGGTGAAGAAATTGCCATCGGTATTCTGGAAGAACAGGCATTGACCTATTCCACTGATCCCTTTGTGCTGTCACTGCCAACCTTCGATGGAGACGTGATTCGGATTGGTGCCCGTTAAGCTATCCCTTCCTTAATGAATGATGGGGATTTCTTTGAATACCCATCATTCAGGAGATGGGGAGATGGGGAGATGGGGAGATGGGGAGATGGGGAGATGGGAAGATGGGGAGATGGGGAGATGGGGAGATGGGGAGATGGGGAGATGGGGAGATGGGGAGATTTGATTAAGGGTAATTATGTTGGCGTTGGTGAATAATGGGA
>NZ_JAAHHW010000145.1 GCF_010692325.1 Moorena sp. SIO3I8
TCTGAACGATTGTGGATTCTTCAGTTCTTGGGTGCTCCTTGCCGTAAATATTACCTCTTGGCTTGATTTCGTGCTCAAAGGGGGTAGGAAAATTATCTGCATGTGATCCCTACCTGCGGAAAGTGGGATAAACAAAAATGTGCGTAGGTAAGGATTGATAGTGCGTTCGTGCTTTGCTAGACCAGGGATCACTAAATTCACGAGTCATTTATCAAAGACTTTTGAATTTTTCATTAACAATGAACAGGTAACAGTTAACAATAAAGAATTAGCAGTAAAACCTGTAGCTAGCTTGTAATGAACATACGCACTGTCTCTACTAAGCCCTTTACAGACCAAAAGCCCGGTACTTCCGGACTCCGTAAGTCGGTCACCGTTTTTCAGGAGCCCCATTACCTAGAAAACTTTATCCAGTCTATCTTTGACTCCCTAGAAGGCTGTGAAGGTCAAACCCTAGTTGTAGGGGGTGATGGTCGCTACTACAATCGGCAAGCAATTCAGACCATTCTCAAAATGGCAGCCGCCAATGGGTTAGGTCGGTTGTTAGTCGGTTGTGGTGGTATTCTGTCTACCCCAGCAGCATCTTGTGTTATTCGCAAGCATAAGGCATTAGGTGGCATTATCCTCTCGGCTAGCCACAATCCTGGGGGTCCAAAGGGTGACTTCGGTGTCAAGTATAACACCAGTAATGGTGGACCAGCACCAGAAAAGGTGACGGAAGCTATCTATGCTCGGAGTAAAGTCATCGATAGTTACAAAATCCTAGACGCTGCGGATGTGAATCTAGACCGACCAGGTGCATTTACTCTGGGAACCTTGAGCGTTGAAGTGATTGACCCAGTTGAGCCTTATACTCAATTGATGGAGTCCCTATTTGACTTTGACCGCATTCACCAGCTACTAACCTCTGGGAAATTCCGCATGTGTATGGATTCATTACATGCGGTAACTGGTCCCTATGCCCATGCTATTTTTGAACAACGCCTAGGGGCACCAGAAGGTACTGTACTTAATGGTATACCGTTAGAAGATTTTGGCGGTGGTCATCCTGACCCCAATTTAGTCTATGCTAAGGACTTGGTGGATATTCTCTATGGTGATAATGCCCCGGACTTTGGGGCTGCTTCCGATGGAGATGGCGATCGCAATATGATCCTGGGAAGCTCGTTCTTCGTTACCCCCAGTGATAGCATAGCTGTGTTAACCGCCAATGCCCATCTGGTACCTGGTTATAGTCAAGGTTTAGCAGGGGTAGCCCGTTCCATGCCCACCAGTGCTGCTGTAGACCGAGTGGCGGCTCAGTTAGGTATTGATTGCTATGAAACCCCAACAGGTTGGAAGTTTTTTGGCAATTTATTGGATGCAGGTAAAGCCACTTTGTGCGGTGAAGAAAGTTTCGGCACTGGTTCTAACCATGTACGGGAAAAAGATGGGCTTTGGGCAGTGCTATTCTGGCTCAATATCCTGGCAGTGCGGGGTGAATCAGTGGAGCAGATTGTCCGTAGCCACTGGCAAACCTATGGTCGTAATTTCTATTCCCGCCATGACTATGAAGAGGTAGATGGGGCACGAGCTCAGGAACTGATGGAGCGTTTGCGTTCAAGTGTCCCAGACCTGAAAGGACAACAATTTGGCTCTTACCAGGTAGAGTATGGTGATGACTTTAGTTACACAGACCCAGTAGATGGGAGCGTCAGCCAAAAGCAGGGGATTCGGATTGGCTTTACTGATGGCTCTCGGATTGTATTCCGCCTATCTGGTACTGGCACAAAAGGGGCAACCCTACGGCTCTATTTAGAGAGCTATGAGCCAGATTCCACTAAGCATGACGTGGATACTCAACAAGCATTGGAACCACTGATTTCCCTTGCTCATGAGATTGCCCAGATTCGGAAGTTTACAGAGCGGGAGGTTCCCACTGTAATTACCTGAGGTAAAGAAAGGAACACGGGTAATAGGTAAGGTAATAGGTAATAGGTAATAGGTAATAGGTAATAGGTAATAGGTCAAACCCCGACCAGTTACCTATTACCCATTAGCCGTTACCAATGAGTAACTGTCTCGGTAATAGTGGATAGCCTAGATTTCAAGAGCAACAGATTTTTATTCCTATAAAAATTTTCATCATTGTTTCATTTAGCTCATTTCCACAGATGGTTTTTGGAGATTTCGTCCAATAAAGACCTAGCTGGCTAGGTTTTGAGATTTACTTTTGAACATTATTTATTGTACATTAGTGAATTTTTAAACTGATATTAAATACCCTTATGTTAACCTTTTCAGCTTTCCGTAACTCAGCATTATTCGAATGCTTACCTCTTTTATTCAAAACACCTCAAGTAGCGTGCGTGGCACAGGCTTCGACGCTGGGAGGTAGCCCATTAGCTGATAGCTGATAGCTTACCCACTAACTGCTCTGAGGCACGGTAAAATTCCTCATTCATAATTATTAGCTGATTGATGTTATATAATAATTAGTTTTTGATCAGTACCAAGTAAGTAAAAATTTTATAAATTTTTATGAAATTTCCATGAAAATCCCTATTTTGATAGTGACTGATAGTGACATTTACGGATTTTTATGCCATTTATACTAATGGTAGGATTTTTTTTAAGTCAAAACGCAAAAAAAAATCTGAAGCCTAGAACCAAACTACTTTTTTGACTAGGTCATCTTTTAGGGATGAGATTTGATCAGGGAATGGTTAGCCAGTCAAACTCTAGAAAAGGCTTCAAAAAATTTATCCAGTGAAACTGGATAAATTTGAGCAGGGCATCTTTGAACTATTAAAGAGGGTGTTTTCCCCTTATCCATATATCTAGAAACATGTATCTAGAAAGGTACTGTAGTCTAGATACATCGATAAACATGATTAAATTTGCCCCAAAAGTTCACAGATAAAGTGCACAGACTCTTATCTCATCTCATCCTAGGGACATTGAGTAATGCCAGTTTAGTTACACATCCCGTGACTTACTAAGTTGGGATGGAATAATTAAAAATTTTTTGGTGCATTACGACGGAAAATAAAAGCCAACCACTGTAAACACAGATAACTTTTGGGAGAAAACTATCTTATGGTTCTGATTGAAGCTGAAAGCGATCGCGTAACGCGAATAAACTACGATACAATTATTAAGAACGTTGCTTCAGGCGGTCAAGCCGTCCAGATTTCAAACTTTAATGACCCGGTTGGAGAACCCGGTGTGCTTAGATTTGAATGGACAGCAGAGGATGGAGCTGCTGGTAAATACGATATTAGTATTGCCTACTTTGACGAAGTGGATGGGGAATCTGAACTGACATTTAGTGTCAACGGACAGGAAGTTGGTACATATGTTTATAATCTAAACTTACCTGGGATTACAGCTGAGCCAAGGAATTATGTCCCTCTGAGCGGTGCCAATTCCAGTAGCACACTAACTGCTCAGGCTAATCCAAATGCCATTTTTAAGGGCGTAGACCTTGTTCCAGGGGATGAAATAGAAATCTCGGTACTGGCAGATAGCAATGGTAACTTTACCGACGAAAATGGTAACGCAACTTTCGAGCTAGGGCGACTTGATGCCATTGAAATTACCCCAGCTGAAATTACCCCAGCTGAAGAGATTATCCCCAGTTTGGATCTGTTCTGGCATAATCCTGTCAGTGGACAAGTTGGTGTGTGGACTCTAAATCAACAGGGCACTAGCGTCGAGACCGCAGCGTTCATTACCGATCAAAGTGGTCAAGAGTTGTTGGTACCAGAGAACACTGGATTTGAAGCCCGTGGTGTTGTGGATTTAGGCGATGGTAGCAGGAGTCCTCTGTGGCGTAATACCGAAACCGGCGGTGTTGCCATTTGGAAGATGGAAGGCTCCGAGTTGCAGGAGGCAATAACTATTGACCCACCAGCAGATGGCCCAGGATCAAACCTCGACTGGGAAATCCGTGGCACGGGAGATGTTAACGGTGGTGGTGGAGAAGAAATCTTCTGGTACAACACATCTACTGGAGAAATTGCTGTTTCGGAGATAGATGAAACCGGGTTTCAGAATGCTAGGTTTATTACGGATAGCAATAATCAGCATATGACCATATCACCTAATGATCCCTGGCAGTTAGTTGCGGCTGGAGACATGGATGGCGATGGTGACGCAGATGCTATCTGGCAAAATATGACTACCAAACAGTTTGCCTACTGGGAGCTTGATGGTCTTGATGGTACTGTTTACCAGGAGTCAGTGCTGATCAATTCCCGACCAGCAGACGGTGATTGGGAATTCCGTGGTGCCTATGACGCTAACAACGATGGTATTGATGATTTCTTCTTCCGTAATTCCATGACTGGAGACAATGGCATCTGGATGATCGAGAATAACTCAGTGAGTGATGATAATATTGTCGGGATCACTCCGGTCGAAGATACTAACTTCTCCTTCTACGTTTAGGATAGTCAGCAGCTAGCTTTACTGTTGTAATTAAAGTCAAGAAAAACCCACCCCTTGAGCGTAAGCAGAAGGGGTGGGCTGTTTGTTCACTTCAATCTGAGTCTAATATCTCCGAGTTTTAGGGCAAACGCATCTAATCGTCAGAAAAATTTTGATGATTCTTTGATTGAGCTGATTTCCATAGATGCTTTTTGGAGATTTCGTCAAGTCAAGACCTAGCTGGCTACATTTGAACATTATTTATTGTAAATTAGCTGAGGGGGTGACATGAGCCCTAAAAAGCTTAGTATATAAGGCTTTGATGCCAATGAGCTCAGGGAAGATACAGTCCCAAATTAACCCTCCTTTCATTTAATGGCAAGCTCAAACCCTTATAACATAGTCCAAGGTCGCGCCCAAAACAGAATGTATCTTTTAGGTGCGACCCGTGGCGAATTAAATTCGCCACGGGTCGCACCTCTGCATCGCTAAGTAACTTATGGGCTGAAATTATTACCCAGTAAGGATTTCAGCTTGCATGTCACCCCCCCAGGTAAATTAGTTAATTTTATTACTAATCTCAAATTTTGCACCACAGTAAATTGATTGGGGCAAAAACTTGTGTGCACACCTCAATGACTGAATGAAAGAGGGACTGAATGAAAAAGGTAATTCTTTAACCCGGATTTGGTATAACCCCTAACTGCTCTGAGGCAGGGGAAAATTACTCATTCATAATTCTTAGCTCACTGATGTTATATAATAATTAGTTTTTGCTTAGTACCAACTCAGTAAAAATTTAATAAATATTTATTAAATTTTAATTAAAATATCTAATTCCATAGTGACAATTACGGAATTTTATGGCATTTATACTAGTGGTAGGATTTTTTTTCAGTCAAAACGCCAAAAAAAAAATATGAAGCCTGGAACAAAACTAATTTTTTGACTAGGTCATCTCTTAGGGTTGGAATTTTATCAGGGTATCGTTAGCCAGTCAAAATCTAGAAAAGGCTTCAAAAAATTTATCCAGTTTCACTGGATAAATTTGAGCAGGGCATCTTTGAACTATTAAAGGGGGTGTTTTACCCTTATCGATATATCTAGAAATAGGTATCTAAAAACATGTATCTAGAAAGTTACTGTACCCTAGATACATCGATAAGCATGATTAAATTTTTCCCCAAAAGTTCACATATAAAGTGCACAGACTCTTATCTCATCTCATGGCAGGGACGTTGAGTAATTCCAGTGTCTTGATGCAGTCGCTCATGGGGGAAACCACGGCAGACCGCGAGTGGGGGAGACCCCCAAGACCGCACTGCCTCCCCAAGACCGTAATGGTGCGTTTGACCCGTAATTAAATTCGCCACGGGTCGCACCTCTGCATCGCTTTTGTAAGTGACACATCCCATAACTTAGTTAGTTGGGATGGAGTAATTAAAAATTTTTTGGTGCATCAGGACTGAAAAGAAAAGCCAACCAGTGTAAACACAGATAACTAACTTTTGGGAAAAAACTATCTTATGGTTCTGATTGAAGCAGAAGGCACTCGCGTTACGCGACAAAACTACGGCATAACCGGTTTCAACAATATTGATCTCGTTGCTTCAGGGGGTCGAGCCGTCGAGATCTCAAACTTTGATAACCCGCAAGGAGAACCCGGTGTGCTGACATTTACATGGACAGCACAGGATGGACCGGCTGGTAAGTATGATATTCGTATTGCCTACTTTGACGAAGAGGATGGGGAATCTCCACTGACATTTAGTGTTAATGGACAGGAAGTTGGTACATATGTTTTTAATCTAAACATACCTGCAAATACACCTGATCCAACAGCTGAGCCAAGGAATTATGTCCCTCTGAGGGGTGGCAATTCAAGCGGCACCCTAAGTGCTGAGGATAATCCAAATAAACCCCTTTTTCAAAACATAGACCTTGCTCCAGGGGATGAAATACAAATCTCGGTACTGGCAGATAGCAATAATCCTGAATTGAATTTCGAGCGAGGGCGAGTTGATGCCATTGAAATTACCCGAGCCCCCAGTGTGGATCTGTTCTGGCATAATCCTGTCAATGCACAAGTTGCTTTGTGGACTCTAAATGGCCAGGGCACTAGCGTTGAGACGACAGCGTTCATTACAGATCAAAGTGGTCAGGAGGTGTTGGTACCAGAGAACGCTGGATTTGAAGCCCGTGGTGTTATAGATTTAGGGGATGGTATCAGGAATCCTCTGTGGCGTAATAAGATGACTGGCGCTGTTGGGGTTTGGAACATGGAACGCTCCGAGTTCCAGGATGCAATAATTACTCAGGCACCAGCAGGTCAACCAGGATCAGACCTCAACTGGGAAATCCGTGGCACCGGAGATGTTAACCGTGATGGTGCAGAAGAAATTTTCTGGTACAACACATCCAGCGGAGAAATTGCTGTTTGGGAGATAGATCAAAACGGATTTCAGAATGCTACCTTTATTACGGATACCAATCTTAACAAGATAATAATATCACCTAATGATCCCTGGCAGTTAGTTGCGGCTGGAGACATGGATGACGATGGTGACGCAGATGCTATCTGGCAAAATATGAATACCCAACAGTTTGCCTACTGGGAGCTTGATGGTACTGTTTTCCAGGAGCCAGTGCTGATCGATGCCCGACCAGCAGACGGTCCTTGGGAATTCCGTGGTGCCTATGACGCTAACCGAGATGGTATTGATGATTTCTTCTTCCGTAATTCTGTCACTGGACAAAATGGCCTGTGGACGATCGAGAATGACTCACTTGGTCAGATTGTCGTTATCGATACGGTTCCAGATCTCAACTTCTCCTACTACGTCTAGGATAGTCAGCAGCTAGCTAATGGAACTTGCGTGTAAAAAAAATACCAATTAAAGTAGGGTGGGCAAAGTAATATAATTTAGAATAATCAAAAGAAACAAGCTGTTGTTGCCCACCCTACAAGCTAAAAACTGGTATTTTATTTTTTGGCTACTCTCTTACTATTGTAATTAAAGTCAAGAAAAACCCACCCCTTCTGCTTACGCTCAAGGGGTGGGTTGATTGTTCACTCAAATCTGAGTATAATATCTCCGACTGTTAATCACTTCGTAGTCAGGTAAATCGTTAATTGTTAGTTAATTGTTAGTTAATTTTTATAGCGGTTTGCGATTTTTTAAGTACATAGTTATGGGTTTTTCTGGAGCAGGGAACAGGGAGCAGGGAACAGGGAAAACAATCCTGTGTACCTGATAGTTATGCAAACCGCTATAGTTAATTGTTAGTTATTAATTTAAAACTTTCAATTTTCAATTTATTGATAACATTATTATGTGGGTTTCAGTGGTAATAATTCAGTTAAAGACCAAATACTTAGGTTCAGTTGCTCAGCAATTTGTGCCTCAAAAGCGTGAATTGATATCGAAATCATGGAGTCGGTTTACGATCCCAGTCAACGGATGTGGTTTTTAATTCCCGACCACCCCACATTTCCGTCTCGAAAGTAGCACTTTCTCCAGCACTGAGGTTAGGGGGATTGGTGTACATGGAGCTGGTGCCAATTACACTGCCGTCATCATCCAGAATTTCATAATTTACTCGGGTCGAGTAGACAGTGACTGATTACACCCAAAGATAGAACTACAGACGAGATCGCTACTTTACTACGAAACATGATCAGTCTCCTGGTTTGAACCTTGAAGTTTGTAATGTTAATACTGAGGTGTTTCGGTCATTGGCTGACTCGAATTCAACCTCTACTTACATTTCTGAAGCCCATCCAAGTTTTACGCAGTGGATTGTCTAATCTTTACAAAACTAAAAAAAAAGCTCTGGTCAGACTTGGCATAAAAAGCCGGAAAAGTGCCTAAAACGTAGGGTGCGTCAGTAATGCACCCTACTCGTAGCATCAGAAGAAACCATGGCGACCAATGAGCAGATACCCTGAATGGGACCGAGTGCGATCGCTTTCAGCAGGTGATCAGCTTGGTTAGCAAATCCTGACCAGGTTACTCCTAACCCTCCCAACACAGGGTTAATATCATGTCAGGTTGAATACCCATAATTAAGGAGAGGGTGGGACCCACCCCTAACCCCTCCCAGGAGGGGAATGTGGGGAGATTGGGAGATAGGGAGATAGGGAGATTTTTCTTAAGGGTAATTATCCCGACATGATATAAGGATAGGGTCTGATTACAATCAGTAGGATGATGGTAAACACTGATTGACTCTTTGACACGGACGCGATCGCCTACTTTGATCTGGCTATGGTTATAAAGTTAGTGAAATACCAGTAACGATTAAATTGATCCATGTCAGAAACACCCCAAACCTCAGCTCAAATAGAGCTGGGTAGTACCATGGAAAGCCATGAGCTAACCGCCACCACGGCAAAATGGTTTGACTATCCAGTGCGAGTCCATCCCCACCACACTGACTATGCTGGTATAGTCTGGCATGGTACCTACATTCGCTGGATGGAAGAAGCGAGGGTGGAGTACTTACGCTCGATGGGTATGGATTATAGTGATCTCGTCAGGCTAGGATGCGATTTACCAGTAGTAGAACTTTCTTTACGGTATCACCGGGCAATGCCAATGGGCACAGCAGTAGTTGTCAAGACAGGCATCGCCGAAATGAAAGGTGTCCGTATGAACTGGAATTATAAAATTCAATCCCATGATGGCAAAGAACTTTACGTAACCGGTCGTGTGATTCTAGTAGCCGTTGACCGAGAGCAGGGTAAGATTATGCGCAAGTTACCACCAGTGCTAAAGGATTTATTAGAGAAGCTTTCTAGTTGAGGCAATGGAACTGAGGTTATTTTATGGTTATTTAGCAATATCAGCATATTGCCACGCTTGTTGATATTGCTGTTGTATAGTTTCTGCTTCTGCTGTTTTTCCTTGTGCTTGCAAACTTTTTGCTAAACCATGTAATGACCAACCATTTTCGGGATAAATATCTAAATCATCACGAAAAGCTTGTTCTGCTTGCTCTGGCTGATTGCCTTGTAGCAGGATTGTGCCTAGCAAATTACGGGTAGGAGAATACCAATCTGGTGGTTCAGTATAAACCAGCTTATCTTCTAGAGCAATAGCATTTTTTAAGTGACTAGTTGCTGTCGTGTAATCTTGCTCAAGAGTAGCAATTGAACCGGTTAAGACTTCAACGGCAATTTTAAGAACACTAGCAGTAGAATTAAAACTCCAGATTTTCAATTCTTCTAAATCAGGATCAGCCATTAAAGCTTGTAATTTAGCTAATTCTTGATTAGCTTCTTCTTTCTTACCTTGAGACGTGAAAGCCATACCTCTAGCATAATGCCAAACACCCGTAGCATATTTCATATCAGTTGTTGGTGCAGGTGTTTCTAGGATTTTATCCCATTTTCCAAAGCGCACTTCTGTATAAAGTGGAACAACATAAAAATGTTGTATTATACCAGATAAACTTGGATTACCAATCAGACTTGAATCAACTGCTGCTGTTTGTTGTGCTGCTTCCATTGCTATTTCACTTTGTCCACTCATTACCGCTGCAAACCAGAGGAAATGGTAGTTATGAGGAACATAACCAATAGTATAAATACTTTGAGGATGGGGGGATGCCAGATAGTTACGATCCGCCATAACTGCTTTTTGATTAGCAATAACAGCATCTTGGTAACGTCCGACTCGAATATAGATGTGAGAGGGCATATGGACTAAATGTCCTGAAGCGGGAACGAGATTGCGGAGATTATCAGCAGCTTCTATGGCTAATTTGGGTTGTTCTTTCTCAGTGGCATGGATATAGAAGTGAGTAGCTCCCGGATGCTTAGGATTTCTTTCTAAAACTGATTCTAATGTTGCTAAAATTGGCTTGGCTTCTGGTTTGAGTTCCCCATTATCTTGCCAATAGTCCCAAGGCATGGTATCCATTAGGGATTCTGCGTATAGAGTTGCGACATCTAAATCATCAGGATAATCTTGAACAACCTGCTTCATTGCCTGAGCATAAGCTAGATCAAGGGAGGAACGATCTGCCATTGGTTGTTCCGAATAACGCTGTGCTAAAGCTTTAATATAAGCCTGTTCCTTTGGAGATGCCTTGTTACTTAGTGCGATCGCTTGTTGAATTGCTTGCCAAGCCTCTGATACTTGTTCATCTGCCATTGGTGCATTGATATTTGGTCCTTGAACATAAGCTAATCCCCAGTAGCACATGGCACAATTAGGATCTAGCCTACTTGCTTCTTTAAAAGCACGAGCAGCTTCAGCATGATTAAAAGCGTAGGCAAGAATTAAACCTTGATCAAAATACTTTTGAGCTAAGTCTGAGGTAGTGGAAATAGGGTAATGATAATTCCCAAGATTATCTATTAGTTCTACTCGTTCAATCTTTTCCTGGGCAGATGACGCTGAAACTGGAGGATTAAACAGGAAAGGGGATAGTAAATTAGGAATAATGATTAATCCTAAACCGACTATAAAACCTATAGTCAACGTTTTTAGCTTATGATTCATTTTGTTGTTCCTCATACAGTCCCCCATCCCTGTTGCATCAGTTAGCCTCAGAAAACTAAATTGCTGCATTTAGTCATTAGTCATTTGTCACCCACCAAAGTCTCTTGGTACTTACAAATGACCAATGACTAATTACTGTTAACCACAGCAGTGATGACTTATGAAATTGCAGGGCAATTCACATTTGTGCCACCTAAACCACAATACCCATTAGGATTTTTAGCCAGGTACTGCTGGTGATAGCCCTCTGCGTAATAAAACTCAGGAGCATCTATAATTTCTGTGGTAATATTACCATAACCGGCGACCTTCAGGGCTTGCTGAAAAGCGTTTTGTGAGGCTTCGGCTAGCTTCTTTTGGTCTTCAGAATAGGTATAAATTCCTGAACGGTACTGAGTACCAGTATCATTGCCTTGGCGCATGCCTTGGGTGGGATTGTGGCTTTCCCAGAAGACTTTCAAGAGTGCTTCGTAACTGATTACGTTTGGGTCAAATACCACCAGCACCACTTCATTGTGGCCGGTCATGCCTGTACAGACCTCTTGATAAGTAGGGTTAGGGGTAATTCCAGCAGCGTAACCTACTGCGGTAGTGAACACTCCCTCCTGTTGCCAGAATCGGCGTTCTGCTCCCCAAAAACATCCCATGCCAAACATCGCCATTTCCAATCCATCAGGGTAAGGGGGTTTGAGAGGATTGCCGTTGACGTAGTGACGCTCGGGTACTGGCATGAGTTCTGAGCGTCCCGGTAAGGCTTCCTCAGCAGTAGGCACAGTCAGCTTTTTCTTAAATCCGAAGAGTACCATTAGTTTTAAATTTTAGTTTTGATCAATGTCTGGACTTACTTAACATTTTGCAACATTTATGACCAAATTACTCCTTCGTTAGTGGTAACTACCAATAGACTGTTAAACAGCTATTGGCTAGCTACTAAGAACTAAAGACTCACAGGACTAAAAACTCTCCGACTCAGGAGGAGGAGGATTTAGTTTTTGCTAAACTACGATATTCCCAAGCTGGAACAAACTTAGGGTCTCGCCACAACCCTCGCCGATATCGTTTGGCATTGGCTTCAGCACTATCGACCATTTCCGCACTGGGGCAATCTTTCAGATAGGGGCGATATACCTGTGCTAGTCCTTCTTTAACTAGGACTTCCTGGACAAAGGTGCCATCGGTTAAGCGTACTTCACTGACGCTGCGCCCATAGCGGTCAGTATCAGTAACGGTCAAAACCACCTGATTATCGCTTTGTTTAACCAGTTCCTGAAGTCGCTCCTTGGCTTTATTTCCCCATTTGAATTGACTTTTGTCTACCAATTTGCGGCTTTGCTTCTCTTTTTTGGAATGGGCAATTTCTGGAGCGTCGATACAGGCAAACCGAACTTTGACATCCTTGCCAAACCTGTCAGCGACGAGAATGGTATCCCCGTCAGATACCCGTTTGACAGTGTAATTCCCGATTCCTAACTGGTCTAGAAGGGCGGCACATCCGAAGAGACTCAGGATTAGGACAGAGGCTACTATCCATTTGAAAATGTTTTGGATTAGTTGGCGAGTTGGATTCATGGTCAATTACTGTTGACGAGTGTACAATTTAGCTCAAAAACTCTACTTGTGTCCTATTCCCTGGTGCGACGTTCCGATCAATACTACTGTCACATCGAAATTACTGTATACTATTATATCAATCCGAAGTCAAACCTCAGAGAAATCCGTGTTACTCTGGATAACCTCTTCGCCATCTTGCGAGACTTCTCTATTTTTCCATACTTCCATTGGTTACATCCGTTAACCATCCGTTGCTCCAACTGACTACTCTCACAACTCCGACAGGGATGGCTATAGATTTGACTCTGTATTAATTGATGTTATCAAGATTCAACCCTAACTACTCAATATGATTATGGTGCTTAAAACGATAACTCTAGTGTCTTCAACTCTAGTTTATTCTCTGTTATTTCTCGGTTGTCTAGGGTTGCCAGTTCAAGCCCAATCGAACACTTTTTCCAATTGCGTTCTAGGCAATGACTTAAGTGGTCGTGATTTGAGCTTTGGTAATTTTAGTAACTGTAATTGGAGAAGTATTAATTTAAGAGGGGCTAATTTATCAGGGGCTTATCTAAATAGTATTCTACTGAACCCTAAACTTCAATCTTACCAACGACGGGCGACCGAAGAAGTAAGTTCTGATCTGACCAATGCGAATCTCCAGGGAGCAGATTTAACTCTCGCTAATTTACAACGAGCCATCCTGACAAATGCTAATTTAGTAGCTGCTCGTTTATTTGATGCTGACTTAACATCGGCTACATTGGAAAATGCTAAATTAGATAAGGTTTTTGCTCCTGTGGTTCTCTTATATGAGGCTAATTTAAAAGGAGCCACATTAAGTTTAGGGGATTTAACCGGTGCGAGCCTGGCTAGCTCTGATTTAAGTAATAGCTATTTGTATAGAACCAAATTAAGCTATGCTGACTTACAAAATGCTAATCTAAGTGGGGCTAATTTAACAGAGGCTAATTTAACAGAGGCTAACTTAACGGGGGCTAATTTAACTGGGGCTAATTTGACTGGGGCTAATTTGTGTAATGCGACTATGCCAGATGGTACAGTATCTCAGCAAGGTTGTCTGTAATTTAGTCGTAAGCATATGCGCTACTTGAGGTGCTACTTGAGGTGCCGTCAGCTAAAAGCTCACGCTACTTGAGGTGCTATCAGGCAAAGATATTTGGCCACGCTACGCGAAGGCTGACCGCTGACCGCTGACGACTGAATGCTTAGCTAATGGCTTACATTTTACTTATCAATACAATACTCTAGATTTAATAAAACATAGGGAAACAAATTTGTAAACCATCCCCCCCAAATTTCTTTAGCTTTTTCCCCTTCAATCAAGGAGTTGACAATACGTTGCCATTGCGGATCATGCTTAGGGAGAATCATGCCATAGAAATCACAGGTCAGTGGCTGAGCTGGAGATAAGGTGTACTGGGATGAGGAGAGTCCTTGTCTGGCTACTTCTCCAATTAATAAAATGCCATCGCTGGCAAAGGCATCAATATCCCTATTGACTAATGCTTTGACTCCTTGAGACCTACCTATGTCTCCAGGAAAAACTATTTTTTGAGCATTAGGATAGGTTTGGTCAATAAATCTTTCTGTGAGGCTACTAGGAAGTACTCCAATTTTTAAACTGTCAAGGCTTTCGTAACGATTGAAGACTCTCGGTTGTTTAGAATCGACTAAAAAGTGTGTGCCAGTAATAAAAAATGGTGTTGAAAATTTTATTCCATCAATCTCACTCCTAATCGTATTAGGGCCACACTCCAAATGTACAGCTTCATCTCGGACAATAGCAAAGCGATTTTATAAGGTTGATTGAATGGCAACAACGTCTAGTTCTATGGGTTTATTGAGTTGTTGTGCAACTTTGTCTTTTAAGGAATTGAGTAGGTCAAAGCAATACCCTTTCCACTCTCCGTTGGCATCAATGTAGCCGAAAGGAGCAGCATCTTTTCTAATACCAACTTTTATGGTGCCAGTTCGTTTAATTTGGTCTAAAACCGTTTCTGAACGCTTCGGTATTGGCTCAATGGCAAGTTGTGGTATGATACTTTCGGGAGCTTCACTGCCAAAGGATTCCTCTAGTTGTTCTGGAGTTAAAGATTTGACTAAATGTAACTCTAGAGAATTCTCAGAGAGCAATTTGGCATAGGTAACACTAAGGTAAGGTCGATATTGAACTCTCCCTGGTTTGAAAACACAGGGATTCTAAGCTGATTTCACTTCGCGGGTTAAAACCGCGCTCCGTGAAGTTGCTTCACGATACGATTTAGATAAAGAGTCTAATCTGTATCGTTGTGGCAGGTTCAAAACTGCTCTACAGACCTCGGCTAGGGGAAACCCTAGCTGTGTCTCTACTTTTCTGAGGATGTTACCAGCCCCATTGCAATCGGCGTTAATCAAATTACCTTTACTTGACAGATATTGTCCACGCTTTACTCTTTTTCCGCTTGCTGCCCACCCCTGCGCTTTGGCGCACGCTACGCGAACAGGTTTCGCGCCGAGCACAGGTAGGAAGTCACGATCTAAAAAACTAGCTTTGCTGGTGTAACTTTCCTCGGTCTCAACAAATTTAATACCGTACTCAATGCACAGTTGTTCTATCCTATTTTTTAATTTAGCAGTAGGGATTTGAACGAACTGCTGATTGTTCTTTTTGCCAATATTAATACGATCTTTATTACGCTTGTTCCAGCCAAACACGATTGTGCTGACTTGGTTTCTTTTGCACCAGTTCACAATGAATCTAGCGACTTTATTTACATTATCGCGCATTTGCCTGTTGCGCTTTTCAGTCAATGAGGCCAACCGATCATCCCAATAGCCCTGAGGTTTCCCTTTTTTGATCGCAGCTACACGCTTGTTGTACCACTGGTTTTGTGACTTAACTTTCCTGCCATCTACAATGAATGACTTCCCTATATTGGAAACGCAAGTCAACCAGTTATTGAGACCTGGATCAACACCTAAGACATTGTCGGTTGACAACACCGGATCGGGGCTTGGTCTTTCATATACAAATTCCAGATAAAAACAGCCATTTCTTGGGACAAATCGATACTCTTTGATTAATTGGAAGTCAATATTGGATGGCATGGGTAGCAGAAAATGGTCAATCCCGAACCAGATTTTGATTTGTTTCCCTAAGGTGAATTTTAGTTGACCTAGACAGCGTTTTACCCATCGAGCAGGATAGCTAACTACAGCTAGACCTCCCTTTTTGCGATACTTTGGGACTCTAGGCTTATTTGTTAACTGCCCTTTGTCGTACAGTTTCTTGAGGGCTTTGTAAGACTTGAAAGATTCAATAACTCCGTGTAACGTCTGTTGGGCGCAGGCAGACCTCATCGCTTTAAAGTGGACGTTGGTTTTCATTATTTTGTCCAGTTCCGCGTTTTTAAGGTATTTGCCGTTTTTGAACAACATTTGACGGCAATAATACAGAGTGCATCTCAGTTTTGTAAGACTCAAGTTGAAAATTGCCCGTTGAGGTAGGCACACCGATGCTTCAAGACTTGTGGGACGTTACTCTCATCCCACTGAGCCCCCGAAATCTTGATACGCCGACCC
>NZ_JAAHHW010000146.1 GCF_010692325.1 Moorena sp. SIO3I8
AGTTCATCTGTCCCTTCACTAACATTTGTAGCAATAGGACGATTTTGGGGTAATGGCTTTACGCTCAGCTGTTTCCTATCGATGTATCCTGAGGATCCAGTTCCTTTAGCAGTGAATTGGATTTCCTTGTCTTTATTGCTATCTGTGCTGCTCATATCCCTCCTGGGACTCCTTAATCAGAGTCAAAAATACCTTATTATATAGCTACATCTGGTCTAAGTTGACCAAGTTAGGCTTACAGTAAACAAAAACTACTGTCAAGGTTATACTATCACATTTGATAGCCGTTTGAAGCTATTGACAGCATCAGCTCTCTAGATTTTGGCCTCAACAATCATCATTCTGCCAGCAATAGTGAACCGATTCATCGGCCATAACCCAATAGTTAAGGCCAATAACCAATAACCATTAACTATTAACCATTAACTCTAATAAATCCTTAGCCTTGCTCTGGATTGTTCTATACTCCTTAAGGATTGGTTCTATTCCTTCTTCTTCCTTTTCCACATAATCATCTAAATCTCCAAATACTCTTTTTATTTCTTCATATATCAGAGTATATTTGAATTTAAGTTGCTCTTTAATATCTGATATCAACTTAGTTTTATCACTATCTAATTTTTTGCTAATCTTGCTAATGATCATTCTTTTTTTAAGATAAAGCGCTCCCCCGGAAACTAAAATCCCAACTCCGGCAAATGCAGCACCGATAATATCCAATATTACTATTTCTGTTATCGCCATAAATAGGCCAGCAATTACTGTTACTGCCGCTCCACCTAATACATTGGTGGCGACTCCACTAGCGTTAGATTTTAAAGTATTGATAAACTCAGCATCTTCAAGGAGTTTAGATGCTTTTTGCTTAACGTCTTCAAACACCTCATGACGGCGCTCAATAACTTGGATAGATAGATGGCTATTACTGGAATAATTCTGGATAGTATTTAAATCTTGTATTAACGAATCAATTAGGTTTTTAATATCCCCTAAAAAATGGTGTGTCCCCTCTTTTAAGGTTTCTTCTAACGACACTTGTAGCTCTGGTTCATACTTGGCCTTGATCTGATCGATCCAGGCTTGGATCGAGGCATTTTTATTAACGGTACCAACAACGGACTTATTGATTAGTTTAGGAAAGGTGAAACCAGCGCTAAAATCGGATTTTATTTGCTCAGCAACTAGATCATAGTTGGCGGCTAACTTATCCACCAGTTTACTAATCTCATCTTGAGACTTTTTTTCACCGACAGCTAGTTTAGTTTTGATTCGTTCTACTGATGATTTATCCAGCTCTAGTTGCCGTTGGATAGATTTTAATTCATGCTCTAATTCATCAATCACGTTTTGAGTGCGATCGCTAATTGATTTCAGTTTAATTTTATAAGTCTCCCCACCGGTAACCATATCATTAATAAATCCTCTCACTTCCCTAAACCCACTCCCCTCTTCATTCCCATTGTTTTCTAATTCCGCTGATGTCGCAAAAACTATAGGAGACTCAATATGTCGTTGACTAGCATAGTCTTTAACTCTCTGAGTATTTCGGCTTAATTCTTCTGGTTTAGTTAAATCAGACTGTTGAAGTATAAAGACTACTTTTTTACGCCATTGCTCACTAACATAATCCAGGAGTTCCCAAGCTGTTTTATGATAGGGATTCTTAGCGAAAAATACAAAAAACACTAAATCACTGTTAGGAATATAGTTTTCAGTAATCTCTTGGTGGTTGTCCAGAATCGTATTCGTTCCAGGAGTATCGACAATTGATAAAGTTTTCAAAATGTCAATCGGTAAACCAATTTTTCGTAACGTTGGGCTAATCTCCTTTTCAAAAGGCTCCTCTGAATAAACAATTTGTTGAATAACATCCGTACATGGCTCAACATCAGTTTTACAAATTTCTTCTTGAAGGAGGGCATTAATAAAGCTACTTTTCCCGGCTTTGACTTCTCCAACAATAACTAATAAAAACGGTTCATTACTATTTTTTTGTATCGTCCTGATTTTTGACTGTAATTCCGGTTTATTGATTTGACTAACAAATTTATGCAAATCTTGTAACAGGTCATCAATATCAAGTTGGTGGTTGTACAAGACTTGATCAATAATTTGATTGTTCATTAAAATTACTCCCCTAGAGTATACTATCCTACCTAAATTAGGACAAAATAATTATTAAATATAGCTATGGTAGATTAATTATAGTTATTTTCAAAGCATATCGCAAGGTAAAAACTCTGATCAGGTAAACATTCAACTCTCAGCTGTCAGGCATCAGCCCTTGATTAGTCATTAATCAGTAGTCATTGGTCATTTGTCTAATGCGTTCGCGAACGGAACATCGCATCTTAACAAGACTCAGCCGTCAGGGATTAGCCCTGAATATTATTTCACTCGATTCTAGTTTGCGTTCGCGAAGCGGCTCGTACCGAGCATTATGAATCGGGGGGTAGAGTCCCAATGTTGACGAGACCCGAATCCCCTCATATCGTTGTAAATTTTCTCGAAGTGCTGACGCAGTTGAGGAAGAATAACCTTTAAAATCTCTCTCACGGTAACTAACTGAAATTGACAAAATTTGCTTATTGTCTAAGTTTAATACCTCTTGGCTAGGTTTGTCTAAAGACCATTGCTCAGGACTGAGCCACTGATCCAGTATAATGAAATTAAGTCGAAATGGCATAGTGCTTGTAGATAGCAAGACTAATCATGGCAGCAACACACATACGCTTTGACTGGGCGATCAAAAAACAACTGCGGGATAAAGCTAATTATGTTGTCCTCGAAGGCTTTATCAGCGAATTACTCGGACAAGTGATTACCATTGAATCAATACTAGAAAGTGAAAGTAATCCTCAGACACAAGACAATAAACTAAACCGGGTGGATATTCTAGCTCTCAATAGTGCCGGGGAGTTATTGCTAGTGGAGGTTCAAAATAGTTCGGAAAATGATTACTTTCAGCGGATGTTATTTGGAGTTTCGACTCTGATTACCGAATATCTGGATAAAGGAGAGCCTTATAGTCAAGTCAAAAAGGTCTACTCCATTAATATAGTTTACTTTCCCCTCGGCCAAGGAGAAGATTACATATATCAGGGTAACTTAAATTTCATCGGACGTCATATCCAGGACAGATTAGAGCCATCAAATCTCCAGAAGGAGTTGTTCAAAATTGAGCAGGTGTACCAAATATTTCCGGAATATTACATCTTGAGAGTGAAACAGTTTAATGATGTGACTAGAAACAGTTTGGATGAATGGATATATTTCCTGAAAAATAGTGAAATCAAGGAGGAATTCCAAGCCAGGGGATTAGCCCAAGCCAAGGAAAACCTGAGGATTGAGAGTCTACCGAATACAGAAAAGGCAGCCTATCAGAAATATCTGGAAGATAAACGGTATGAAATTAGTATGCTGGAAGGGGCAGAGGCAGTGGGAGAATTAAGGGGCAGAGAAGAGGGCAGAAAAGAGGGCAGAGAAGAGGGCAGAAAAGAGGGCAGAGAAGAGGGCAGAAAAGAGGGCATAGAGCAGGGCATAGAACAGGGCATAAAACAGGGCATAGAACAGGGCATAGAACAGGGCATAGAACAGGGCATAGAGCAGGGCATAGAACAGGGCATAGAGCAGGGCATAGAACAGGGCATTCAACAAGAACGTCGTGCTAGCTTGGAGCGAATACTTCAACTACGATTTGGAACGATTCCTTCAGAGATATCTGAAAAAATTCAAGGCTTAGATATCCAACAATTGGACAACTTGATGGCAACGGCATTAACAGCTAGTTCTTTAGATGAGTTTAGCAAAAATCTGCCGAATTAATGGCCAGGTGTTAAACTAGAAGTCTAAAGGAAATTAAGTCG
Organism: Moorena sp. SIO3I8; assembly: GCF_010692325.1. Taxonomy (GTDB): domain Bacteria; phylum Cyanobacteriota; class Cyanobacteriia; order Cyanobacteriales; family Coleofasciculaceae; genus Moorena. Next base: position 3,867 of record NZ_JAAHHW010000146.1, read on the forward strand.
AAATGGCATAGTGCTTGTAGATAGCAAGACTAATCATGGCAGCAACACACATACGCTTTGACTGGGCGATCAAAAAACAACTGCGGGATAAAGCTAATTATGTTGTCCTCGAAGGCTTTATCAGCGAATTACTCGGACAAGTGATTACCATTGAATCAATACTAGAAAGTGAAAGTAATCCTCAGACACAAGACAATAAACTAAACCGGGTGGATATTCTAGCTCTCAATAGTGCGGGAGAGTTATTGCTGGTGGAGGTGCAAAATAGTTCGGAAAATGATTACTTTCAGCGGATGTTATTTGGAGTCTCGACTCTGATTACCGAATATCTGGATAAAGGAGAGCCTTATAGTCAAATCAAAAAGGTCTACTCCATTAATATAGTTTACTTTCCCCTCGGCCAAGGACAAGATTACATTTATAAGGCGAAATTAGATTTCCGAGGACGTCATATCCAGGACAGATTAGAGCCATCAAATCTCCAAAAGGAGTTGTTCAAAATTGAGCAGGTGTACCAGATATTTCCGGAATATTACATCTTGAGAGTGAAACAGTTTGATGATGTGATCAGAAACAGTTTGGATGAATGGATATATTTCCTGAAAAATAGTGAAATCAAGGAGGAATTCCAAGCCAGGGGATTAGCCCAAGCCAAGGAAAACCTGAGGATTGAGAGTCTACCGAATACCGAAAAGGCAGCCTATCAGAAATATCTGGAAGATAAACGGTATGAAATTAGTATGCTGGAAGGGGCAGAGGCAGTGGGAGAGTTAAGGGGCAGAGAAGAGGGCATAAAAGAGGGCAGACAACAGGGGATATTAGAAGGCATTCAACAAGAACGTCGTGCTAACTTGGAGCGAATACTCCAACTACGATTTGGAACGATTCCTTCAGAGATATCTGGGAAAATCCAAGGTAATGATCTCCAACAACTGGACAACTTGATGGCAACAGCATTAACAGCTAATTCTTTAGATGAGTTTAGCCAACATCTGCCTTAACCATTGAACCTACCCTACGGGAACGCCAAGGGCGAACAACCTTTAACCCAACGATACAACAACTCCTAAACTTTCATTCCCAATCCTATCCACTGCTGACAAGGCATAGATTCCCGACTCTAGCGCTATCTCCAGCGTGGCTGAATTCAGGATTTTGTACAACCTCCAAACCCCATCTTGTTGTCGATAAAGGGTCCAATAACAAATTTCTCCATCACAAACTTTCTGCCAACTTAGCTTACCATCTCTTGCTCTGACATTACCTGGTGTCTTAGGTGGCTCAGTCTTTAACCACTCCATAGTAGGAACAACAGCAGGTTCAGAATATATAGAGCTTTTGAACTGGTCAACCACCTCTAAACGATTTTCTGTGAATACTTTCATGCTATAGAAAATATTTCCTAGGGAGAGTTGAGACACTAGATCGCGGCTAATTTCAACTTGTTCTTCATACTCAGAAATCGGCCACTCTTCTCCATCTAACTTACTGAGTCTATTCCCAGAATAAATGTGTCGATTTTTAGGATTATTTTCTGTCCACCATTGCAGTAAAACCGGATAACTTTGGGCAGGAGGCTCAATCCGCCAGTAAAGTTGAGGAGCAATATAATCGACCCAACCTTCTTCTAACCATTTTTTAGGGTCAGCATAGATAGCTTCATATTGATCTAATCCCTTAATTTGAGGAGGTTGTCCAGGACGATAAATTCCAAAAGGACTAATCCCAAATTTAACTGTTGGCTTAGTAGCTTTAATGCCAGTGTAGAGACGCTCAACTATCTTATTCACATTGTCCCTGCGCCAATCCCCCAAACTCAGTTCACCCCCAGCTTCCTGATAAGCTTCATAAGTTTTTTGATCAGGAAAATCTTGATCTTTGATAGGATAAGGATAGAAATAGTCATCCAGATGAATCCCATCGACATCATAACGACCCACTACATCCAGAATCACGTTATAAGTCCAGTCTTGAACTGTTTTTACTCCTGGATCCATCCACAATTGCTTACCGTATTGATACACATAGTTTGAATGGGTAACGCTGATGTGAGGCTTGACTTTTGTGGAAACTTGTGATCCTGTTGCAGCACGGAACGGATTAAACCAGGCGTGTAGTTCAATATTGCGATTGTGACATTCTGCGATCGCAAACTCCAGCGGGTCGTAAAATGGTTCTGGTGGTTGCCCTTGGGTACCTGTTAGCCATTCACTCCAAGGTTCTAATTCTGAGGCATATAAAGCATCTGCTGTAGGTCGTACCTGTAAAAACATAGCATTGAGGTTAAGTTCCTCAATCCGGTCAATAATCTCGATCAGTTCCTCTTGTTGGTTTTCAGCTGCTAGACCCTTTTCAGACGGCCAGTCAATGTTCCAGACACTGGCAACCCAAACTCCCCGAAACTCTCGCTGATGGCTAACCTCCCTAGTGGTTTGGAAAGCAACCGTGTATTTTGAGTTTAGGTCCGGCACCTGACCCAAATACGCCAAAGCTTGATAGATAAACGCTGCCACATCAGCACGAGTTGCCACTTGAGTGGGTCGCAGTCGCTTGGGATTGGGATAATTGACGATTATTTTAGCATCCGTAGCGGTGGCTATCCTGTCTCGGGCATAACCAGGAATTTTATCCACATCTTGATAGAGTTGGGGTAGCTCTATCTGTACATCCGATATCTCACTCAAGGGAAGGTTCAAGCCAGATGCGATCGCTACCAAGGCTTCCACTCGAACCAGATTAGTGTCTGGGCGGAAGCGATTACCAGGATAACCCGACATAAAGCCAGTTTCGTAAGCATATTGAATCGCCTCCAAAGCCCAGTGTTTCTGTGATACATCAATAAACTTCGGAGCAGATCGTTGTTTTTCGGGTTGGGAAAAAGCGTTTTTTAATATGGCAGCAAACTGAGATCGATTGATGGGTAGATTAGGTCGGAATCTGCCATCAGGGAAACCGCTAATCATTCCCTGATTGGCTAAACCTTCAATAAATGGCTTTGCCCAGTGATTTTCCGTATCAGGGAAGCCAGTTTTAGAAGCTACCATAGTTTTATTGCGAGGCATATTGGGGGCTTAACCGCAATTTTAGCCGCACCATTATAGCAAGTGGCAAATTAATATCAAGTTGCGTTTACAGATAGTAAATTCACCGATGGGGAGATGGTCAGAGGTCGTGATGGCAGGGAATAACTATATTGAATACATGAAAAGTCCCTAGATCAGACCGGATAAGTAATGAAGTGATCAGGGGTGATGGTAATAATTTGTGATTCAATAGTCTTTTGTCAGTTATCCCCTCATCCACTCATCCCCTCATCCGCTCATCTCCTCATCCGCTCATCCCTTGCTCTGGTGAAGCCATAGTTAAGCAATATCAGGGGGTTGATTGTTAGAATCTGACTTGGGTGCTGACCGGATTTGCTGTAGTTGACCTTGTATTAAATTTCGTAGGTCCTCTCGAGAGACCTCTGAACCAACCGCTAAATTACCAGGTGTATCAAAGAAAACAGTACTAGTGACGGTGTCGATTGCCAACATCTGAAACAAAATGTGAGTGACTGGCACCCCGCACGCCATAAGTTGAGGATCCCAATCAGAATGAAAATTGGCAGCATCTTGAACAGTCGGAAAAGCATAAATAACATTTTTCTCCAGATCAGGGTTAGCACGATTACTCAGTGTCGTCAACACCCAACCTTGGTCAAGATTTTGGAGAATGTAATATTCCAGATGGTTTAGTTGTTCCGCCAGAAGTTTGAGTACTGGAGCGATCGCTTCAATCGCTTGAGGCGTCGTTCCATCTTGTGGAGCATTATCAATCAAATTGTTAATTTGTTCGTCTAATTCCATAGGAGCTATAGGGTGAGGAATTTGGCTGCACATAGTCTAAACCTAAATCAAATTTGTCGAGAGTACCTGTATGTTAGGGTCGTTATTGAATGAAAATCATGATGAGGGAAGTCTGCCTGGGCGTGGAAGGACTATTTGAACTGCTGTATAACGAACTCCGGCAGTCCACTCGTGCTTCTAAGCAAAACTGCCAGGACGTAGCAAGACGTATCGCTGATGAAGTTAATCGTATTTGCAATGAAAGTAATCGGATTCAAACCTCTGGGGATGTGGACAGCTGGGCTCAAAACCTCGCTAACCATCGTCTCAAGCAAGTTTGTCATTACTACAAACTGGGGTCGCTCCAAGGAAGGGTAGAACTACAGAGTACTCTTAGTGCGATTATCTACCGCTACATTACACCCCATCAAACGCCGACCAGTTACCAGGCGCGGCTGAATATGATTGAAGATTTCTTACAGGGATTCTATGCCGAAGCCTTAAATGCCTTTCGGCGGGAAACCTCCCTGGAGGAAACCTATCGTCCCCGCAGTCTCCTGGAACTATCAGAATATATGGCGTTTACAGAGCGCTATGGTAAACGACGTATTCCTTTACCCGGTCGCCGTTCCCAACAGTTGGTCATTCTACGTGCTCAAACCTTTTCCCAACAGCAACCTCCAGAAACCTCTGTGGATATGGATACAGCAGCGGAAGGAGCAGCACAGGAGTCAGATGCGACTTGGAATGATGCGGCGATCCAGCAGGTGCGGGAGGCAATGGTATTATCAGACTCTGAACCCCTAGACTCCAGCCTGCGGGAAACTGTAATCAAAGAATTATTCGCCTATCTCAAAGAACGCCAGCAACAGGATTGTGCGGATTACTTTACTCTGCGGCTGAAAGACCTGCCAACCAGGGAAATTGAGGAGATTTTAGGCATCAATCCCAGACAGCGGGACTATTTACAACAACGGTTTAAGTATCATCTGATTCGGTTTGCTCTGTCTCACCGCTGGGAATTGGTACATCAGTGGCTGGGAGCAGATTTGGATCGAAATCTGGGGCTAACACCAAAAGAATGGCAACGATTTCAACAAAAACTGAGCTCCCAACAGTCAGAATTACTTAAACTCAAACAACAAGGTTACTCCAATGAACAAATTTCTAAGACCTTGGGTTGTACACTAAACCAGGCACAGAAGCGATGGTTTAAGTTGCTCGAAATTGCCTGGGATATTCGTAATAGTTCAGTATCCGGATCCGGTAGATCTAAAGATGAATAGTGACATAGATAACAATATGGACGCTTTCTATAGCCGCTTAATGGCTTGGCTAAAAGAGTCCCGTCCCGCTGCTTCAATACCATCAAACGGTCAAGTAAACGATACTGTACCTCTGGGTGAGACAACAGCAGCGGATTTTGACTTTGATGTATATCCCCTGGATTTATCAGAATCACTGGACTTGGAAAACTTGAACATTGTCCCTAATCACAATGGCGAAGCGGCTTTAGACCGCATGTGGGTGAATTCACTAGAATCGAACACCCATGATGACCTTACACTAGGCGGTGAAATCCGCCGCTACAACTTGGGAGAGATGTCAACCGTGCAAAATCGTTTCCAGACGCTATTGAAGCGCAAACTACAAGCTCAAATTGAACTTAACCCACCTCTGTTTCCTTGGGAGACAGAAATTTCAGACTATGAAACTGATATTGTTGACGCAATAGCGGAGTCTTGGGTTTCCGGAGTTAGGTTTTGGATGCCACAGTTGTCTAACTTGGCCTTACCAACTGCCATACCAGAAAACGTTTTATCTCAATTGCTAGAAGCCTGCTCTGAGGCAGTGTCTTCCCAGTATCAGCTAGGAGCTAAACTGGTTAGGGCAGTTCAAAAGCTGTTTCCTGACGAATTCTATGCCCTTAACTCCTGGAGTGGCAGGATCTTGATGACACCTACCCGTTCTCCAGAAGAACAACTGCAATCCCTACCTTACGAAGAAGCTAACAATGAGCAAAAGATGGTCTTGGCTCTGTTAGCAGCTAAGGAAATTCTTACCACCCTCACCATTCCAGTTTCACCAAATCAAACTCCTGTGGAGCGCCAGTGGGAGACTAGTGCTGGTTTAGTAACTCTGCGAGCAGAATATCATCAAGAAGATGGTGTGTCTCAGCTACGGGTCAGCACTCGTTTGCCTAGAGGTGGTAGCTTGACTCTAGGTACACCTCAAGCCTCGGCAAAAGCAGAACGTACCTATCCAGGTTACCTGAGTGTAGAATCCTATGATTTACAACCCAATCAGATTTGTTCTATCGAGATTCGCTTCGATCATGGAGAACAGAAACCTTTGACCTTTGCAATCTGCCCGACAAATTAGTCAGAATACTTGCAGGTTAACAGGTTGCAGGTTAACAGGTTAGTAGGTTGCAGGTTAACAGGTTAACAGGTTGCAGGTTAACAGGTTGCAGGTTAACAGGTTGCAGGTTAACAGGTTGCAGGTTATAACCTTGGCCAAAAGGCCACGCTACGCGAACAACATTCCAACCTTCAACATTCCAACCTTCAACAGTCCAACCTTCAACAGTCCAACCTTCAACATTCCAACCTTCAACATTCCAACCTTCAACATTCCAACCTTTAACATTCCAAGCTTGACATATAACCTCGGAGCGCATCTACCATGGTGAGTCAGTTTTGGCAGCGTCTTGAGGCCAAGCCATTGCCTCCTACAGAGGAGTCGATTTCGTTAAGGGTGTTGGTGCAGGCACTGGTAGTAGTAGGAATTGTGGCTGTTGATGTGGCCGCATCTACCTTCTGGAGTCTTTGGGCAGTACCCTTAAGTATTGTGGGAGCAACCTGGAGTTGGTATCGTCGTCGCCAACGTAACATTGCTCTGAAATTCTTGCTGGCATTGGGGATGTTGCTGGCATTGGGAGCCTTTTTGGGCAATGTGTTCAGTCAGCTCAATGATACCCGCTTGGCTCTAGCTCAGTTGTTAGTTCAGCTGCAGATTCTCCATAGCTTTGACTTGCCCCGCCGCAAGGATTTGGGCTATTCGATGGTAATTGGGCTAATCCTGTTGGGGGTCGCTGGTACTGTGAGTCAGACTCTGGCGTTTGCCCCTCTGTTGTTAGTATTTTTAGCGATCGCATTACCGGTTCTTGTCCTGGATTACCAGTCACGCTTGGGTATATCTACGGCTAAAAAAAGTAAAAAATTATACGGTTTTACTCCCAACTACTCACCCATACCCCTAAAGCGTCTCATTTTATTTATTGGTGTAATTATAGCGCTAGGGTTAACCATTTTTGCTCTGATGCCTCGTTTCCCTGGCTATCAAATCCAGATGTATCCCGTCAGTGCTCCTGGGGAAATGGCAAACCGGAGATTTGATTCACAAAATAGGTTAATTGTTAACCCTGGCTATGTGAGCGAAGGGAAACAGCAAGGGGAAAATGGTAGTGGTGGCTCTCAAAACGCTACGGGTGCTGGTGAGTTGGATCAGACATTTTACTATGGCTTTAATAGCAAGATTAACCAGAATCTGCGGGGAGAACTGAAACCTAAGGTAGTGATGCGGGTGCGTTCTCAAGCACCGGGATTTTGGCGAGTGCTAGCGTTTGACCACTACACGGGTCAGGGTTGGGAAATTTCTCGGGATAATCAAGTCCAGAAAATAACTCGACCAAGCTGGTCCTATCGCTTCCAACTCTTACCTGCCTTGATCACAGGTCAAACCAAAAAGGTAATTCAAACCTACACAGCTGTATCAGAACTGCCGAATCTGATTCCCGCTTTGGCCTATCCGAAGGAATTGTTCTTTCCGTCGCGGGAAATCGGTATTGGACCAGAAGGCAGTTTGCGATCGCCTTTAGGTTTATTAGAAGGACTGACCTATACCGTAATATCAGAAGTTCCATTTCGCGATCGCACTAAGTTGCAGCAAGCTGGGGATAACTACCCCAAGTCGATTCAAAACTACTATCTGGATATTCCCCCCCAAATTGCAGTGAGGGTCAGGCAACGTACTGAAGAACTCCTAGCCACTTCAGAGAAACCTATAACCTCTTCCTATGAAAAAGCCTTGTATCTAGCCCAGGCGGTTAAGCAGCGTTATCGCCTCCCCCAAGACCCCTCACAATTCCCTTTTTTAGAAGAAAATCAAGATTTGGTGGAAGCCTTTCTCTTCAAGTATCAAGGTGGTTATCCTGACCACTTCTCCACCACCCTCACGATTATGCTCCGTTCCATAGGCATCCCAGCCCGATTAGTGGCTGGATTTGGCACTGGCGAATTTAACCCCTTTACCGGGTTTTACATCGTCCGCAATACCGATGCCTATGCCATGACTGAGGTTTATTTCCCTAAATACGGTTGGTTTGCCTTTGACCCCATCCCAGGTCATGAATTGCTGCCCCCCTCCGTTGAGCAATATCAAACCTTTAGTGTCTTGCGCCAGTTTTGGCAGTGGGTAGCAGGTTGGCTCCCCTCACCAATCACTGGTTTACTGAGCAACCTATGGCATTTCACCATTGGTACCATTATCCGAATATTTGTTGGATTGTGGAAGATGGTATCTAGTGGTTGGTTAGGTATGTTGAGCGGCTTGATTTTAGCGATCGCATTTGGTTTTCTGAGCTGGCTAAGTTGGCATCAGTGGAAAAACTGGCGCTATCGTTTCTGGTTGGCAACATTGCCACCAATGGAACAGATTTACCAGCAAATGATCAGGATTTTAGCAACCAAAGGATATCTCAAACATCCGACTCAAACTCCACTTGAGTACGCTAGCTGTATAAGTCAAGACCAGCCTAAAGCATCCGCTGAGGTAATTGAGCAGATAGCGCATGCTTATATCCGTTGGCGTTATGGAGGTCACAGACCTAATATTAAACAACTGCGGCGGCGACTGAAGCAGTTTAGCAAAAATAGGTTTAAGGTTTAAGGTTTAAAGTTAAAGGTTGAATGTTGAATGTTTAAAGTTTAAAGTTAAAGGTTTAAACTTTAAAAGTTGTTCGCGTAGCGTGGCCTATTGGCTAAGGTTTAAAGTTTAAAGGTTGTTCGCCCCGTATTCGGTGTAGGGTCGAAGGTTGCTTGAAGGTCAACAGTTAACAGTCAACGGTCAACGGTCAACGGTCAACAAACAGACTTTTCCTTTAATGGGGTTCATCTAAAGTATTTATATAATGACTGTTCTTCTACCTGCTGTTGTTTCGGTCGGTTTAATTATCCTGATTGGATTTATTGCTGGTCGCACGTTATCTCTGGACAAGCAAACTCTTTCTCAGGTATCTCTTTATATTCTCGTACCAGCGTTGATAGCAGACAGCTTGTATCGGACAACTCTGTCTACCGAAAGCACCATTGGTTTAGTCGCTGGGTTGATCATTACCGCTGTGTTGCTTTACCTACTGAGTTGGGGATTAGGCAAACTGTTGAAATTACCACCAGTTGTCCAAAAAAGCTTTATGGTTGCTGCTATTTTTCCCAATGCTGGAAACCTGGGGCTTCCTCTCAATTCCTTTGCCTTTGGTACACCGGGTTTAGAACGCGCTATAGTTTACATGATCACAGCTGCCTTGTTGATGTTTGCTATTTGTCCCGCCTTACTTAAAGGGGGTAGTATTAGTTCTGGAGTGCGCTTAACCCTAAAACTACCGCTACTCTGGGCAATGCTGGCAGGATTAACCTGGCGTTTATTGCGCTTAAAACTGCCTTTAGGGCTAGATCAGGGTATTCACCAGTTGGGTATGGCAGCAATCCCTATCGATTTAATTGTGTTGGGGATACAATTGTCCCGCACCCGTTTGGTGATAGGACGGTATGAGGTGCTCGCCACTACCTTGCGTTTGTTGGTAGCTCCGCTAATTGCCCATACCGTTGGTCAAGCATTGGGACTGGAGGGATTAAATTTACAGGTGTTGGTGTTACAAAGTGCCATGCCTGTAGCAATTAGTACGGTAGTTTTGGTCACTGAGTTTGGGGGAGATCCTCCCTTAGTAGCACGGACAGTGGTTTTGTCTACCTTAGTCAGTTTCCTTTCTCTTCCCCTAGTTTTGTGGGCGACTACTTAGTTAGTATGTATCTATCGATAAGAGCTAAACTAGAGAATTAACGGACATAGAACTGTAAAAGATTTAACAGGATCAGTAATTATCTGGATTACTAAAGCCAGGTTAATTTGCCATGGTTACATACAGAGATTATTTCTCTGACTATCATGCTTGAACTAGCGCTTTCAGCAATTAAAAGCAGTCATGAATACTCAACTTGCCAGTCCACCTGCTCAACACGACAGTTTAAATATCCCTACTCCCTGGGGGGGCGCTTGTCGCCCCCCCCAGCCTCAAGGGGTAATAAATCTACTAACAACTCCCTGACCCATTAGCAGCGTTTTTAAGCATTTAGGCAATTTTTAAACAGGGTGCATTATATTTTCGGAGTAATATCAGGATGCATTTAACTATTATAAAAATTACCTGTTATCAGGTAAATATAGCTGATATGATACCCAAATTAAATTTGCTTATAAGGTGTTTTAAAATTCAATTTTTTTGCCAAACCAAAACCAAGTATGATCTTGAATTGATTAGCCACACTATTATCTAGTAAACCGAAACAAAAAATAACTTGGATGATCAGCAGAACAGTAGAACTACTAGTTCGTTTTGTTTGGCAATAGATGAATATTTTTTTTTATTTTGGGCAATCCTGAAGATACTCACGCTGCGCATATCAACCATGCTCTGACTAAGGCTGGAGGCAAGACAAACTATCTCGACACTTCTCTGTTTCCTACTAAATTACGACTATCTTGGCAGCCACACACTAAAGATGGACTTCTCACCCTATCCGATGGCTATCAATTACGTCTAAGAGATATTCGTAGCATCTTTTGGCGTAATTTTTCTGGAGTTCAAATTCCCCCAATCAAAAATCCATTACAGCAGAGAGTTGCTTTTAATGATGCTATGAGTACCCTAATAACGTTGATGCAAGGAAACTCAATTCACTGGGTTAAATCATGGCAAGCTTATGAATTTGATAAGGAAAAACCTCTACAATTGAGCAAAGCTGAACAAATGGGTGTAACGATTATCCATACTCTAATTAGTAATGATCCAGAGGCTATAATTAAATTTAGGAAGTCTTGTGACCAAGTGATTTTTAAGCCAGTCTATGGTGGTGCTCATGTCCAGTTTTGAACACAACAACATCTACAACCTGAACGACTCAACTTAGCCCTGCGGCTTTCTCCTGTTACTATACAGGAGTATATCCTTGGCACAAATATTCGCACCTATGTAATTGGGGATTCGATGTACTCGGCAGAAATTTGCTCCAAGTCTCTCGACTTCCGAGAAGATGTCGATGCTCAATTGATTCCGGTCAGGCTGCCAAAGACCGTGCAAGAGCAGTGCAAAGCTATCACTAGAGCGTTTTGGCTCCAGTGGACGGCGATTTGGCGTTTAAAGCCCAATGGTGAATACGTGTTTCTTGAAGCTAACCCCAGTCCGATGTTTTTACACTTTGAGCAACAAACTGGTTTCCCTATCACCCAAGAATTAGTTAATCTTCTGATGAGTGATATCAATTGAGTCCTGAGTCGGAAAGTGCAGAGTTCCGACTCAACAGTAAACAGTCAACAGTTAAAAGTTAATAGTCAACAGTTAACAGTCAACGGTTAACAACATTAGTATTAGACTTACAAGCTAAGGTGTGAAAACCATTCATGACATGAACCGTTGGAGTATCGGGCATGGGTATTGTGTACCAATCATTCTCCGATTCTTCTCGGCTGATTATACTACCCTGGGAATCGTATTGTTCAAAACGCAATGTACGTATCGAACGCTCAGGGCAATTAACTTGAACCGTGATAATGGCAGAATACACTCCTGGTTCGAGAGGATTACCAAATACTATTCTACTATCAAAGGAGTGGATGGGATTGCCCATTTCATCAGTGGTGGTTAGAGTCGATGCCTGGTATTACCCAGGGCACCTCTCCTTCAGAACTGGGCGTGAGACTTTCACCTCACCCAGCTCCTAGATATCCTCTCCTTTCGGAGTGCTCCAGTGTATCTGTTGATGGCAGC
>NZ_JAAHHW010000147.1 GCF_010692325.1 Moorena sp. SIO3I8
CTCGACCAGCATATGCCAGCACAAGGCTCTACTGGTGCTGCTTTAGGGGTACTGATGGGTGCCATTAGTAAGAAAGTCAAGGGTAGGGCGTGGCAGCTGCGCCAAGCCAGTATCCAGCGCTATCAGAGCCTGATTCCTGAATTAGAGGCACTCACGGGATACCAGATTCCAGTCAATCGCAACGGTATCTTGAAGCTGTGTTTGCCTGGAGAAGACTTAGCGTCTTGGGAAAAACTATTACAAACTCGCCTCACCCAAGGTTGGCAATTAGAAATTTGGGATGTTCCCCAAGTCAAGCATCGTTGTCCTCAGCTAAGTCAAGATAAATTTATTGCTGGAATCTATTCTCCCCAAGACCTACAAATTGATCCAACTATCCTAACTCAAGTATTAGTAGCTGGTGCTGAGGCCAATGGGGTTAGGTTTAATTTTGGAATCACAATTAAAGCATTTGAATCCATAGGTTCAGATCTCAACAATTCTCTCAATTGCTCCCAAATCTATACGGATGCTGGAACCCTAGAGATAGATTGCCTAGTAGTGGCTGCTGGGTTAGGTTCATCTGGGTTGATTAAGATGCTCCAAGCACCAGACAGGCAAGTTAGTCAAGATCTGCCTCTGAGTCTCAAACCAGTACTGGGACAAGCCTTAAAATTGCGGCTCCCTCAGCCAATGGGATATGAAGATTTTCAGCCGGTGATTACTCGTGATGATGTTCATATTTTGCCAGTGGGTAAGCAAGACTACTGGGTGGGCGCAACAGTTGAGTTTCCCGATGATGCAGGTAATGTAGAAGCACAACCAGGGTTACTGGAGGTGGTCAGACAGAATGCGATCGCATATTGCCCTCCTCTAGCCACAGCAGAGATTATCCACACATGGTACGGGTTACGCCCTCGTCCAGAAGGACGACCTGCCCCTGTCATTGGTCAACTGCCTGGTTACAATAATGTTTGGTTAGCAACAGGTCATTATCGCAATGGTGTACTCCTCGCTCCGGCTACAGCACAACTAATTCTCAAAGAAGTTATTGAGTCAGGAAAATAGCTAGAGGTGCGACAATCACGCGAATTTAATTCTTAATGGTAAGAGCGCACCTATTGTTTTTGTTGAGAGTTAATCTTGACATTTCACAGTTAACCGTCAATCTTCAAAAAACACCGATCAATTAAAATATATAGGTTGAATGTTCATGAACTGATCTTTGTAGGAGGCGCGGCGCAACCTCTCACGTTTAACCCCAATGGGGTGTCAGGGGAGTATCCAGCCGTGAATTTTTGATGAAATCTCGATGGTTAATCACGAGTTTGCTGATGGTGCTGATGAGCTGTGGCGAGTCGCCGACTCCACCACCTAAGACAACAACAAGTCCCCAACCGATGCCAACCCCGCCTAATTTAGAGGACACATCTAAATCTGGCAGTTCAAAGCCCACAGCCAAACTGTCTCCTCCGGCATCAGATGCCTTTACTATCTCTGCTAAAGGAATTGGACCGGCTAAGTTGGGAATGACTTTGGGACAGCTAAAACAATCCCTAGGGGATAAAGCAAAATTTGAGGTGAAGTCACCGTTTATTGTCGGTTTCGATGCGATCGCAGTTATCCAATCAGGACAACCCCAATACTATATTCTTTACCCGATGGGAACACCTATGGGTAATTCAACCGTAATGGAAGCGTTATTCACCACAAATCCTAACTATCGCACCAGCAAAGGTGTTGGCCCTGGCACACCCCTAAAACTAGCTGAGGAAGCCTACGGTGACGCTACCTTGTCCTTTAACTATGCCAGCGAGTCTAGGGAATACGTCAATTTTGCCAACCTATCACAAGATATAGCCTTCCGCATCGGAGTAAACGTCAATGATACTAAGAATCAGTTTTCTGGCCTTTATGCTTCACCATTGAAAGAATATAACCAAACCCAGAACTATCGCGACTCAGCGACAATTAAATCTCTAGAAGTCTATTGCCGAGATAAATGTCCTTCACCCTAGACAATCATTTACGTGAGCTTATCATTTAAATGAATACAAGCTCATTTAATCAACAAGCGTTTGAAATTGCTCTGGAAGCAGTAAGGGAACAGTTGCCCCTCAACTCCCCAGGCATGGGGAAATTCTCACCAATTCCCCTACAGGTATTTGACACTCTCCCATCCACCAACCAAACCCTTTGGGAATTGCTCAACCAAGGTGCAACAGTTCCCTCGATGGTTATTGCTGGGCAACAGACAGCAGGGCGGGGACAGTGGGGACGACAATGGCAATCTCCAAAAGGTGGACTCTACTTATCCTTAGCTTTAGCTCCCAAGTTACAGGCATTGGACAGCGCCCAGCTAACCATGTGTAGTGCTTGGGGAATTGCTACAGCCTTGAGAGCTTACGCTATGCCAGTGTCTCTGAAGTGGCCCAATGACCTACTGCTTAAGGGACGCAAACTTGGAGGTATTCTAACACAAACCCGTGTGCAACAGGGTCAAATTACCAAAGCAGTCGTGGGTGTCGGAATCAACTGGAGCAATGAGGTGCCGGAATCTGGCATCAATTTGTGCTCATTTTGGCAACCCGAGCCCTCTCCCACTGTGACTTCTATAGAAATGCTGGCTGCCATTGTTTTACAAGGACTACTGTCCGGATATCAACTCTGGTCAGAGGAAGGAATGAATAGTTTGCTACCACGATATCTAGCGCTATTCAATTATCAAGGAAGCCAAGTCATGGTAGAAGGAAATCCAGGCATCATAACAGGGGTAACCCCTAGGGGCGAACTGCGAGTGCATCTACACGATACTCCGACCCCAAAAGAAATTTTGCTCAAGCCCGGTACAATCAGTCTTGGCTATCGTAGTTGTTGAGAACTATTACGGTTAAGGGTCAAATGTTAAGCATCAACTAATCAACAAAACAGGAATTATGGCGTTGCTTAATAATGGAATGATTTTAAGAGTTTTGTGGAATGGGCATCTTGCCCGTTCCTGGCGGTGCGACCCGTGGCGAATTTAATTCGCCAACGGTCGCACCTGTGGAATGGGCATCTGGCCGTGGCATGGGCATCTGGCCGTGGAATGGGCATCTGGCCGTGGCATGGGCATCTGGCCGTGGAATGGGCATCTGGCCGTGGCATGGGCATCTGGCCCGTTACAATTTTCGGGCGGGCAGGATGCCCACTCTACTCCTATTCATTCGAAGACTGACGCAAGGCCGGAATTATGGCTGATAGCTAACAAGCGCGAGTATAACTGTGTAGTAATTATTTTTAGTGAGTCGTAAATGACCAAAGAAAACTCCCCTGGTAGCACCCTGTATAGCATTTTCTACCGATGCCCAAAACTCATCCATGGACTGAGTGTGATGAGTAGTATTGGTGTCCTCAGCAGCGGTATGGTTGTGGCAAAAACTCAGTCACCCATAGAAGCTGTATCAGTCAACACCACTACCAAATCTATAACGGAAGCAGCATTTGATCCAACTCTTATTGCTGCTTTGCCTAAACCTACACCCCCAAGCTCCTTTCCGGTGCCAGCTGTGCCAGTGGCAAAACCAGCTCCAGCAAAAGCTGCTGTCATACCAGTAGCAGCAACCAAGGTCACTAAACCCATTGCCCCACGAGCACCAAAAGCTGCCCGGAAATCAGTAGCTCCCTCCGTGGCTATCAAGGTCAAGAAACCGATTGCTCCACCAGCTAGGAAATCTGTCCGGACAAAAGCGATCGCAGTCAAACCAGTACAGCGTAGAACCCAATTCTCTGTACCAGCTAAAGCCACTGTCGCCAAGCCACCAAAAGTCAAGCTCAATCCAGTAGCATTACAGCCTAGTGTTCCAAAAACCGCTGCTAAAAATAGCTATATTGACCGCACAAACTACAATGTTGGTGCCACTAAACGGTACACTCCCCCCTCGGCAGTTGTCTTAACTGAACGGTCAAGGGGTTGTCGCACCGTAGCCAGAAATGGGCAACTCAGGGGGAATTGTGGTGTTGCCCCGAGGCGTCAACCAATTGCTATCACTGGAGGTAGACGGAACGGTAGAGTAACTCAATTACCCAGACCACGAGTAATTAGTACTCAAACTGCTAGATATAATCCCGTTCGACCAGTCAGATATAATTCAGTTCAACCGGTCAGATTTAATCGGGTCAAACCTGCCAAAACTCGTCCAGCTAAATGGGTTCCTCGTGGGATTAGCGTTGCTCGGAGGAATCGGTCTGTAAGGAAACTTCCTACAGCCTTAGCCTACTACAATCTCACCCAACGACCCTCAGGATTGGCCAATTTCAGGCAATCCAGCTTTGTGTTCCCCGTAACCATTCCTTCTGCCATTAGCTCCCTATTCGGCTGGCGGATTCATCCGATTTCCGGTAATCGCCGTTTCCACGCTGGTACAGATATA
This sequence comes from Moorena sp. SIO3I8, assembly GCF_010692325.1. GTDB lineage: Bacteria > Cyanobacteriota > Cyanobacteriia > Cyanobacteriales > Coleofasciculaceae > Moorena. Next base: position 4,392 of record NZ_JAAHHW010000147.1, read on the forward strand.
GCAGCACCCCTAGGTACTCCAGTTGTTGCTGCCGCTGATGGTGAAGTAGTAACAGCTGACTTCTTAGGTGGCTACGGTTTGACCGTTATGGTGCGCCATGAGGAAGGTACCCAAGAAAGCCGCTACGCTCACCTATCAGAAATCTTCGTCCAACCTGGGGAATGGGTACAAAAAGGAACTGTAATTGGCCGCGTTGGCAGCACCGGTAATTCTACTGGTCCCCACCTACACTTTGAATGGCGGCATGCCACTCCCCAAGGCTGGGTAGCAGTGGATGCTGGCTCCCATTTGAAATATTCTTTAGGTCAACTAGTCCAAGCCTTACAGGTAGCCCAAAATACCTCCTTTTCCCTACGAGGATTTTAGGCTGGTGATAGGGTTATGGGGTGATGCAGTGATGGGGTGATGGGGTAATGGGGACAGAGTTATATCAGCAGCACCAGTTATATCACCGTCTCAGTCCCCAGTCCCTTTTCACCCTTTACCCTTTACCCTTTGCATCCAACCATGCAAGCCTTCACTCAGACAAACTCTCCAACCGAGCTTCCACCATCATTCGCACCACATCCGGCATTTTGTATTGGGCTTGCCAGCCTAACTTATCCCTTGCCTTAGCTGGGTTAGATTTCCCTAAAGCCAAATCAGTTGGTCGGAACAAGCTGCTATCGGTCACCACATGGTCTTGCCAGTCCAAGTCAACTGTAGCAAACGCCGTTGCCACGAAATCTTCTAATTTATAACTCTCCCCTGTCGCTATTACATAATCATCTGGCTGGTCTTGCTGTAGCATTAAATACATTCCTTCAACATATTCAGGAGCCCAACCCCAGTCACGCTTAATTGCCATATTGCCCAAACGAAGCTTCTCTTGACTACCGTTAGCAATCCGACAAGCAGCACTAACAATTTTTTGGGTCACAAATCGTTCTGGTCGTAGGGGAGACTCATGATTAAATAAAATACCAGAGCAGGCAAATAACCCATAGGCTTCACGGTAGTTAGCTACTTCCCAAAACGCTGCTGCTTTAGCAACACCATAGGGACTTCTGGGACGAAAGGGAGTCTGTTCATCAGCTGCTTGTTCTCCTGTATCCCCAAAGCACTCACTAGAACCAGCGTTATAGAGTTTAATGGGAGCACCAGTAAAGCGAATTGCCTCTAGTAAATTAATCGTGCCAGTCGCTATGCTTTCTAGGGTTTCTACCGGTTGTCCAAAAGACAAACCCACTGAGCTTTGCCCCGCCAAGTTGTAGACTTCATAGGGTTGGAATTTTGTCAGCACTTGCAAGACACTGCGAAAATCCGTGAGTGTCATTGATTCCAACTTAACTTGGTCTCGGATACCCAAATACACCAAGTTACTAAAGGAGGACATTTGAGCATCCCGTGACGTGCCACAGACAGTATAGCCTTTGTCTAAGAGCAATTTCGCTAAATAGGCTCCATCTTGACCAGATACTCCACAAACCAGTGCCTTTTTCATTAACTTTTCTCAGGAAATAAACGATTCATGTCATGATAATATTAACTATCCATGTTAGATATCACGAATCGAATTGTACACTATAATAAAGAACAAGAATGCTAATTGATAGCCCTGAGCGACAGTCTTTTAAATTCAGGTAATCATCCTAGATTGTCGTTAAAGTATGGCTAATGCTAATTCATTGACAGCGGTTTGCAATTCAGTCAGGTACAAATTCTTGGGTTTTAGGGAGCAGGGAGCAGGGAGCAGGGAGCAGGGAGCAGGGAGCAGGGAAGAGGGAAGAAGGAGAAAATCCTGTGTACTTGATAGTTATGCAAACCTCCGTATGGATAAATAGGGATAGATATAAATAGGGAGATTATGAGTGAAAGATTAAGGTTAGTGTTGGCAATATCTAAACGCGAGGCCAGCTCTAAATATAGATAGGATTTAGTTGATTACCTAGGTAAAGAAAACTATTATAGCATAACTTATAATTATTATTTTAATAATAACTCTTGTTGAAAAAATATTTTCTTGATGCTGTTTTAATCAAGTATTAGTACCTGTTACCTGTTCACGACAACTGCAGCTAAATCTATTGTGTTATTAAATAACTTTTGTTCTATTTTAAATCGTCAAAAAAAAAATAAGACCCCCTTCTGTCTTGATGAATAGCAAACTACTAGTCAAGTATAACCTGCTGACTTAGAGTTGGCAAAGGGTAACAGATTGGTGTCAGTGCTATTATGTGGGTATTAAGAATTAAGTATGACTAATAACTTATAGCAGCAGTTGCTCAGATAGGGAACTTTCCAGCTACGAGTATCCTCTAAGTAGAACAAACCGATAACGGCTCTTTAACAATGTTGCTCTACCAGGCTAATCTATGTGTTCACCAATTGTCAGTTGTCAATTGTTATCAAATCCCAACCACAATCAGAGACGTCATAGTAGTGAGTGCGCTTTACCTATAGCTTGCCGATGAAGGGATGAAACCCTAGACCAGATCAAGCTCACCAATAACCAATAACCAATTACAAATGACAGGCCAAAGAAAGCGTCAACGAAGCCTAAACAACCCTAAACACATTGGTGAGGTGGCTTGAGTCACAACATATTCCGGATTTTCTGCACAATTTAGTGTGTCTTTATCTAGCAAGAGTCAATATGTTTATGATCAATACAGTTAACCTAGGGAAAAAAAGACCCCAAGAGATATTAAGCGAAATTGCTAAGAATCACAGTATTACACCACGATTGACTAGACCAGTTGTGGGTGTAAGCTTACTGGTGGTTTCCGCTATTACCCTACCTACACCTACCCTAGCTCAAATTCCTTCAATCAAGGTACCAGCTTCAACATCCCCGAGCCAGGTACCAGCTCCACCATCCCCGAGCGAGGCACCAGCTCCACCATCCATTGCTGACTTCATTAAGGTGAATCAGAGTAACACGGTATCAGCAGCCACACCCCCTGTGCGTAACTCTTTACCACCAGACAGAGCTTATACCCTTGATGCTGGAGATGTTCTTACCCTGAATATCTTTGATGTTGATGAATACAGTGGTCAGTATCAAGTACTGGTGAACGGTTCCCTTAACTTACCCTTGATTGGTAGTGTATTTGTAAGGGGAAAAACTCTCGATCAAGCTAGCGAACTCGTCACCAGTGCCTTTTCAGTTTACATCAAACGCCCAGTAGTTTCCTTGAGTCTGGTGAAACCCCGTCCTTTAAAAATTTCCGTGGCTGGGGAAGTGAGTCGCCCTGGAGCCTACACCATGGGTCTGAATGAAGGACAGCAATTTCCCTCCCTGACTCAAGCGATTAATTTGGCTGGGGGGGCTACCCTAACAGCAGACGTTAAGCAAGTAGAACTTCGGCGTCTTGAAGGCTCTGGGCAGCGCAATACTTATTATATCAATCTCCAGCAATTGATTAATAGAAGTGATATCAGGCAGGATGTTACCTTGCGGGATGGGGATGAAATCTTGCTCCGAACTACTACTGCTATCAACCCAGAGCAAACCCGTCTATTGTCCAATGCCAGTTTTGCAGCTAATGCCAGCCGTCCGATTCAAGTGGCTGTGGTAGGGGAAGTGGTTAACCCAGGAGCTTATGTGGTCAAGGGAGAAACTCTGGGTAATAATAACATTAACATCGGTAGTGCTGATATCCGTAGCACCAATGCACCACCAACTGTAACTCAAGCGATCGCGATCGCTGGAGGCATTACCCAAGACGCTAATGTTCGCCAGGTTAAAGTGCGACGTTTGACCCAAGGGGGTACACAACAAGAAATTGCCTTGGATTTTTGGCAATTGTTGCGACAGGGTGACCTAACTCAGGATATCCTCTTAAAGGAGGGAGATACAATTCTTGTCACCAAAGCTGACGAAATTGCTCCAGAGGTAGCATTGGCATTAGCAGATTCCAACCTTTCTGCTGCTGCTATCCCGGTCAATGTGGTTGGTCAAGTTAAACAACCTGGTAATATCGAAGTCAAGCCCAATGCTCCTTTGAATGAAGCCTTGCTTGCCGCTGGGGGATTTGATGACGTTCGTGCTGAAAAGGGTTCTGTTGAATTAGTTCGCCTGAATCGCAATGGCACAGTTGAAAAAAGAGAAATTGAAATCGATTTTACTGCTCCAGTTAACGAGGAAACTAATCCGACCTTGCAGCCTAATGATGTGATTATTGTTAAACGGGATGGTGCAGCAACAACTGCGGACAATGTCGAAAGGATTTCGAGACCTGCTAGTGGTATTTTCTCCCTAATTGAATTACCAATTAGATTATTTAATCTTCTATTCTAGTTTAGCTGTCAGCGATCAGTATTAAGCATTCAGCTTATTTCTTGATCGCTGATCCTTTAGATCACATTAGTATTTGAATACTGAGTTTAGAGAGAAGTCTGATGAAATGGAGAGTCATTCTTGAGCCTGATCTAGTTAACGGAGACTGGGCAGCTTGGTGCCCCGAACTTCCTGGTTGTACTTCCTGTGGTGAAACGAAAGTAGAAGCAATAGAAAATATTCGTATTGGCATTCAGCTCTACCTTGAACCTGCACCCCTTGAGCTGCCGGAAGGTTAGTGGACAGTAGGTAAAAGTATCACAAAGGTTGCCAAAGCCTCAAGTAATTTGCTATAATTTAACTATGATATTAGTGCCACGACCTTGTCTTAATTAAAATTTCCCGAAAACCAAGGGTTTTGTAGTGACATTGGATCTGGTTCTAGAAATTTAACGGCGCACGAGGAATATTTCTTCGTGCTTTGGGAGATACCCCCTGGCGTTCGAATCAGCTTGCATTGGCGGGCTAAAGTTTATATTGGTAGACTTTGGTAGCTAAAAAGTATCGGTTCTGTGACTTGCGAGGTTATTATTTAATAATATCTATTTTAACCAGAGGCTCTAGTAGCTAGAGCCTCTGGCTAAGTTTTAACAATCGATCAGTTCTGGTGTCTAGTTCAGAATTTGACTGCGGATAGAAATAAAGTCCTGATAAGCAGGTGATTCTAAGGCTTATGGACGAAATATAGCGGTTTTGTGGCAGTTTTGAAAGGCTAACTTGATCCCAAAATAACGTTCGACTGCACCACGAATCGCATCCCCACCTATCATCCGCAATAGCTGGGCTCGATCTTGCTCAGTTGGTGGTGGTACCGAATGCTCTACCCATTCCGCTTCACCCTGTGCCAATTGCTTGGCCAGGTCTTCCACAACTCCAAAGGCATAAGGTAACGATTGCCTGATGCTGTCAATAAAAGCTTCTTGATTAACCTCACCCTCCTGTGCCTGCTTCAAAAGCTCTGGAGTAATGTTCAGTGACATAGGCTTTTCCTGAATATCCCTAATGAACAAAATAGTTATCAGAGGTTCACACTTAGTTGGCTGAACCTCCCAGGGAACAGTATATGGTGATAATGATTATTATTGTTCATAATAATCATTTTTAGTAAAGAAATATTACGATGCAGACGATTAGAGACGTACTATGCTATGCGAGTGGGCTTGGTCAGTGTTGGGAGAATGCGATTAGCCCGAAGGGCTACGCTACGCGATGAAGCGTTCGCGAAGCGTGGCCAAAGGCCTCAGCTTCCGCTAAAAGCGATCGCACGCCATCCTAGTACCAAAAAGATGATGCGCCAGTAAACCAACTTGCAATGCAGCCAAACTCTCCGCTACTTGGGGAATATCTCACTGAAACTCGATCAAAAACTCCCCCCCTTCCACTCCAGCATGTTTATAGCTGCCGCCAGTTTTCGGTCTGTAAACCAGTTTCACCTTTAATAAAGTCGCTGATCACGCAAGTATCGAGAAGGTATCGCATCAGAATAATTCCGGTTCACGAGGTGGCAGGAGTTGATCACGATAGGACTCGAAAGCCGGGAAATCAGGAATTCCTTCATAAGACAGGACGACATCCGACCACTGGGAAATAGAGCTAGGTGCTGTTTGGATTAGCTGGCGTAACGCTTGGAGAACAAGGGTTTGGATCCCGACATTTGATTCAACCGCTTGGCGGATGAGGTCTTGTTCGAGATCTGGGGGTAGGTCGATTGTAATTTGCATAGGTCAGATTCTTTGTATTAAAGTGTTGAATTTTTATTGAAGTTGATGAGCTTGCGCTCTATTCAGAACTGGTTTTAGGGAGGAATCGAGCCATGTTGGATTATCTGTGCTGATCTCGTATAGCCAGTAACCGCTCACGTATCCAGTAGACATTTCAAAATAAGATGCGAATAGCGCTGGTTGTTTTGGGGAATCAGCTAATGGATGTGGATTGAAATCGGTTTGGAGAAGCTGCTATAAATCTTCTCATTTCTGTCGCCCCTTCTTTTGGGAGCTAGTTAGCTAATAACACTCGCTAACTAGCTCCCCTTTTTGTCCAAAGTCCAATATAATTGCTCTGTTACCCATTGAAAATGATTACTTAAATGCTTAGCATTCCCACCAACCGCACTCAGCCTCGGGTTCCCCAACTGAGAACATCCTTGCCTGGACCCCGTGCCCGGGCGCTTATCGAACGCGATCGCGTCGTGAGTTCCCCCTCCTATACTCGCAGCTACCCGTTAGCAGCTGCCAGAGGTGAGGGCTGTATGGTCGAAGATGTGGACGGCAATGTTTTTCTAGACTTTACTGCAGGAATTGCGGTAACTGCAACTGGTCATGCTCATCCTCAAGTGGTTCAGGCAATACAGAACCAAGCAGCTAATCTCCTACATATATCGGGAACTGATTTTTATTATGAACCGATGGTGAAACTAGCGGAAAATCTAGCTGTACGTGCCCCTTTTCCAGAGTCAGGAGATGGTCGTGCCCGTGTTTGTTTCACCAACTCTGGAGCAGAATCAATCGAAGGTGCTATCAAACTAGCCCGCTACTATACAAAGCGATCGCGAATAGTTTCCTTCCAGGGTGGATTTCACGGGCGCACCTATGGGGCGATGTCTCTAACAGGTTCCAAAATCGTGCAGCGTCAAGGATTTGGACCGTTGCTTCCCGGTGTTACACACATTCCCTATGGAACCCATGCCAGTCTTGATTATCTAGAAGAAAAACTCTTCTCAAGTGTATTGCCACCAGAGGAGGTCGCTGCGATCGTTCTCGAACCAATTCAAGGGGAAGGCGGCTATATTGTACCGTCCGATGGCTTCTTGGAGCGGATTCGCCAGATTTGCTCTCGCCACGGTATCCTGATGATTGTAGATGAGATTCAGTCGGGAATGGGGCGGACTGGGAAACTTTTTGCCATTGAACACTGGGGTATGATGCCTGACATTATTACCCTGGCTAAAGGCATTGCCAGCGGTCTACCTCTGGGTGCTATCCTGTCTAGACCGGAACTAATGACCTGGCCTCCTGGCTCCCATGCTGCAACCTTTGGGGGCAATCCAGTAGCTTGTGCTGCTGCCAATGTCACCTTGGAACTATTACAAGCAGAACTGATCGATAATGCTCACCAGATGGGAGAGGTATTGCAGGCAGGTCTAACTGAACTGGCACAGCGATTTGACCAGGTTTCCTTGCCACGGGGGAAGGGTTTAATGATGGCAATCGATCTAATCGATGCCGATGGAAATCTCGACCCAGACCTACGAAATCGCATTGTGGATGGGGCTTTCTATAAGGGTTTATTGCTAGTCGGTTGCGGTAAAGCAGCAATTCGGTTTTGCCCACCCCTGATCATCAATAGCGATCAGATTCAGGTTGCTTTAGAGATCCTCACTGAGTTGTTTGAGGGAAAATAAAAAAAGTCAATATATAGCAATTCTCAAATAGGTGAGGTACACAAGTTTGGTATTTTAGGGAACAGGGAAAAAATAGGTGTGCGTGCCTTATTAATGTGCGTGCCTTATTAATATGAGAACTGCTAAGCTGTTCAGCATTTAGATTGGGATACCTAAATTGTTCAAAGGGAACAGCGGATATGGGAATAGGGAACAGATAAAAAGCAATTTAAATGCGCATCAGCTTATAACTAATAAATGTAATGTTAATAAGGGAACAAATATGGATCTTCCGTACTTGTTATGATAACTAGACTTCCCGGCAGTTGTCGGGAACAGGGAACAGGGAATAGGGAATAGTGGACAATAATTGACGCAAACACTATCATAAAAATACTTTTGCAAGAGGTCTAATAAACACTTTGGCAAAGGGAATTCGGAGCAGGGAGCAGGGAGTAGTGGTAAGAGGCCGTATTCAGGAAATTTTTTTTGTTAGTTATACCAAGGGAAGTATGGTTTAGGACATAGTCTTTTGCTGGAAAGGGAGCAGGGAGTAGGGAGCAGGGAGGAAAAGATGTCTTAAACTTTACTTCGACTGCTATAAATAGCATCATTTCACTTGTACAGTAAGCTTTCTGAGTGTTTTAACTGGAAATTTAGCATAAAAGGTACTGAATAACCAACTTTTATGAATTAAGAACCTTAACCGACTTGCATTATTTTACTATCAGTCATAGTTGTTATCGCTGTATTTGATCTGGCTTAACATAAATTGAGCCTGCAAATTAATGACTTCTCGATACGTTTCTACTGATTTCCTGTCCCAAAGATTGTGCCCTGCATCAAGTATGTGCAACTGATTTTTTTCGTCATTTTCTGCAAATGCCTTCAGTGCATGGGCATACTGGGGAAATAAGTTGAAGGGATCACCCAAGCTAACCAAAGTTAGGATTGGAGATAGGGATGGTCTAGATGGATAGTCAAAGTCAGGTGTGAAAGTCTTGTAAGCTTCCCAGCTACGCTCGTGTAGGGTCACACCTGGGGCATGGAGAAGGTCAGCCAGAACTTTAGCTTTATCCTCCAAATATTGAACAGTAAACTGAAACAGTTCTGGGTCGGGATGGGGCGGATTGACAGCAATTGCCCCGGCTAGATCATCATAATGCTGGGCATAAAGTATGGCAGCTATACCGCCTTGGCTGCGTCCAGCAATAAAAACTGGGCGGTCAGGATAGAGGCGTGATAACACAAGATGGACGTGGCGAATCACGGTTATAAGGCCCTGTTCGCTGGCAAACTCAAAGGGGGCATTTGAACCCATACCATTGAGGGGCAGGTCAGTTGGAAAAGAGGCTACACGGAACGTCTCACCATCAGGCAGTAATTCAGTTAATAAACTTTGGTTGCTCTTTCGCCCACGTCCACGGTTCTTGCTTTTTCGCCCATGAAAGGTTCCTGCAATATCACATAGTGTCTCGGCAACAGAAAAAGTTGTTCCTGTACCCGGTAATAGAATCAGGATTGCACGATGAGTCTGATCAACTGACTTGTTGGGCTCCAAAATGCCTGTGAAAGCCATCGGTAGATATAACTTCGTGAAGGGCAGCCTTTGTTTAGCTTCGCTGGTTGCACCAACTCGATGAACCAACTCTTGGCTTTCTTCAATCACGTTCATATCCAGCAATTCACGGTGACTAATCTCACGAACCCTCGCCAGTTCCTGGTTAACTTGTTCGAGTTTTTTCAATTCTGAACTCATTTTTTATTTACGATTTAGTTGTATTTCCAATTTTGGATGCTATAAGATACATGGGGTCGTCGTAAATCGGCATAACCTTGGAATCGATAAGAGTCCATTCTGGTTGGTCGAGGACTTCCTGAAGTTGAGGCAAAAAGCTCTGACGTGCTGTGAACACTAAAATTCCTTCAGGCTCAATACTGTCTTGAAGTGTGCTCAGTTCTCCTGGTCCAGCATGGCTCTCGGCAAATACTCCTGTGGCAATGATGCCACTTGCCCTTCCCAAGTTTCTGAATCGTTCATCGCCGATCGAGCAGCAAACTAAGGAGCTATATACGCCTTTTTCAGCCGCTTTGGTTAACATAGCAGGCGATATGTCAATGCCTATCATCTGTTCAAATCCCAACCCAGCCAATGCAACACCAACTAGACCTGTTCCAGCCCCGACATCAAGGATTACACCCTGCTTGTCGTCCATATACTCTGCTAGCATAAATGCCGCTGTCATGGGAACAGGTTCCCATACTCCACCAACATCTACTTCATACTGATCTGCCCATTGATCATAGTTCTGACGTAGCTGATCAAAATTTTGACTTGAACAGATCCACTTCAACCACTCGTTTGGTTGTATCTCAGACATTTTTCTCCCACCACATCAATAGTTAGACATTTTTATAGGATGCTCATCTACTTCGATTTGCTCACCGCCTCATCCGCTCAGTTCCCTTTATCGGCTGTTGTGCCACAAGTGTCTAACTAAAGAGATGTTGGAATCGCTTGTGGAGATATTTCGAAATTTCCTGGTCAAGTGGCAATGCACATTATTAGAGTTTGCTGGTGAAGGTGATCATGTTCATTTACTTTTTGAAGCACACCCAACCTTTGAACTCGGTCAGTTAATCAAAAACCTAAAGTCTGTCTCAGCTCGTAGAATCAGGTCTGAATACGGTGATTACTTAGCAAAATATTACTGGAAACCTTACTTCTGAAATCATGCCTATACTTTTACTTTCGTAGGTGGGAGAGCAAACCTAGAGACTCTATTAGTTTATAGTAAAAATCAAGATGAACCAGCAAGATTAAAAAGCGTTGGCTCCTATACTAGGGATTAATCCTGTCGGATTTAATCCTAGGATAAGGAGCCATTTTGATCAAAGCTTAACTTCAATATCAACTCCAGCAGGTAAATCCAATTTCATCAGAGCATCAATAGTCTTTGAAGAAGGCTGATAAATATCAATAATCCGTTGGTGGGTGCGTGTTTCAAAGTGTTCCCGAGAATCTTTATCAACGTGAGGCGATCGCAAAACACAGTAAATACGACGTCGAGTGGGTAAGGGAATTGGGCCAATAGCTGTAGCATTTGTGCGGTTTGCTGTATCTACAATCTTCTCACAGGAGGTGTCCAGCAAGCGTCGATCAAAGGCTTTTAGTCGAATCCGAATTTTCTGCTGTTGAATAGTTGCCATTTTTTTAATTTTCTAGGTTCTTTTAGGTAAAATAAACATGAATAAAGAGCAGAGAAGCTAGAACTTCCCTGCTCCTACTCTATAGTAGAGTACTGCTATTCGAGAATCTTGCTGACCACACCTGAGCCGATGGTGCGACCACCTTCACGGATAGCAAAGCGCATACCTTGTTCAATCGCAATGGGGTTGATCAGGCTAACCGTCATTTTGATGCGATCGCCTGGCATCACCATCTCAGCTGTAGAGCCATCGTCAGCAGTAAAGGCATCAATAG
>NZ_JAAHHW010000148.1 GCF_010692325.1 Moorena sp. SIO3I8
TGTCACTCGGATTTCACGAGGGATGGTCTTTCACCATCATGGTTATCAAGTTGTCAAGGTTCTTTCTTCCTTGCGACTAATCCTCCTAAACCCTTGATGGGCAAGGTTTCTAGTCAACGAATCGCACGGCTGCATCCTACCCGACAGTAGGGATTAAGCTTGACATAGCTTACTAAGGTTCGACTAGTCCTTAGACCTATTTGCTGTCGTTTTTACTTGTTCCACCTGATAGATTGTTATGACGGTTTAGGACAGTCCGGAGATGAAACCTTAGAATAGTGGAGCCTTACTACAAAATTTTTAACCCTTTTACCCATAGCCGACTAACTATAAAGGCTCCACTATTCTTGCGGTAACTTCTAACCAATTTGCCTACCCTCTCCTCGGAGATTACAGCTGTTCGTGTTATAACGCTGTGAGGATTAGAGGGTGAAATCTCGCATATCTTCAGATTGCGGCTTTGGGGTAAGACACTTTTTTAGGACTTTTGTTAATCTATCCGTATCGTCTCCCTTTTAGCGGCAGTGTGGCTAATCTGTTTCACCTCTGATTCCGCCCTGGTGCCAGCTTCACTCTGCTAGGTTGTCACCTTGCTCGGTGTGGCCAGATAAGGAGTCACATCATCTCTTAATGGGGTGGACTTTCACCACCATCCATCAGGTAGTTAGAGTTCGGGGTTTTCCCCGCGAATCCCCTAGTCATACCCTGCCTGGGATAGGCAGCTCCTACTAGGAACAAGCCGCACAACACGACCCCATCAAATCCGGTAAAGTTGTCCCCAGTCCTTTTCCCAAGAAGGGTTCCATTCCTAGAGTCAACTTGCGACGTGTAACTAGGTTGAACTTCTGTCACAACCGAGCCAGTCCAATTAGCCCATTTCTGTAATGAATCTCGAAGCTCTCCTTTCATCCAACTATTGAGCTTACGAGACAGAGGTTTGGACTGGCGTTTATTTCGGATTGGTTGTGTTAAATCTGAGGCCGTAGGCCACGCTACGCGAACAGCAAATACTTTTAATGACTCACCATTAAAAACAGACTTGGAGGCTGCTCCTATGATGGCTTTAATCTCTGATTGGTTCTGCCTATAACGCTTATTTTCTGTTTTTCTAGCTAAATTGTTTTTTAATACCCGAGCAGACTTCACTGGGTCTATTTTTTCGAGCTTTCTGTGGAGTGCCCAGAGTTTTCCTCTCTTTCTGTTTTTCTCGCAGATACGATCGGATTTTTGGGTGGCTGCTTTGCCTAGTCCTTTTCCATGGGTCTGGCCGTCTGAATCATAAAAAGCCTCGGTGTATCCTTTGTCTAGCCCTATGCTGCGACGTTCAGCAGGGATTCTAACATTGCCATGATCTACTAAAAAGTGAACCTCAAACTTTTGCAATAATTGATTGTATATTAGTCTAATCTGACCTTTTATTTTTCGATTAGACTGCAAGTTCTCAATAAGTGCTGATTACAAGTTGAATTGGGAATGCTTCAGACTGGGTTACCAACCTGTAAGTGCTCCATGGATTTGTGTTTAATCAGTTCTGGTAAAGAGGGAATGCTGTGGTCACCTCTATCCCTTGACAATAGATAGTCCCAGAAGCAAACCCCTAGCTTGCGACAAGTCTTTTTCAAACCTACCATCGTATCTCTGGCTTTTCGTCCAACATCATTGCGAGTGCCACCACTAATTTTTCGACGGGTGACAAATTCTCGGATGTCAGAGGAGGCTGCATTGTTGTGGAGTGGAATATCCGGATCATCAAGAACCATCATTAGCTGTTTCTTGTTTTTCCTAAATCCCATCAAGGTGTTATTGAGGGTGGGGTGTTGCAAATAGCACCGACCAAAAACCTCATCAAAGCGAGCCCATAAGTACTTCTTGTACTGGTCACTGGGAGTCTTTGGGTAGGTTTAATGCTCTTGGTAATAGTCCCACAAGAGGGTTTGGACTTCTTCAATTTGGGCGCGAAACACAGCAGTGCTCCCCTCTAATTTCCGGATGGCTCGTTCAGCATGAACCCAGCACAAGGCATGGACCAGGAGATTAAACTGGCCTGCACCATCGGAAAGAATCACCAACTTCTGACTAACTCCCCCCTCAATCAAACCTCCCAGCAGGGCAGCTTCTGTGACCAACCGAACCGCCAAAGGCGTGACTATACCGATAGAATCCAAATATTGATTCCAGGCTTGGGTGCTATTGGCCAAGACAAAGGAAGTCAAACTCCAAGACCTTCCATTGCTTTTTCCCTAATTTATAGCTCTGTAAATACTTGCGGGAACACTCCCCCACGTACATAGCTTGGTTTATTGCCGTGGAGTTGCTCCAAAAAGTTGCTCCGACTCTTGCTCAGAGTACTAGCAAAGTAACTAAACCACTCATTGCCAATCACTGTGCAATACCCATTCTTACCTCCCTGGCGGGCTCCGGTATCATCCGTGTGAATGTAGTTTGAGTAGCCCAAGCCTGTTTCTAACACTGAGGCTTGTTCCTGATGAAACTCCTCTAGTTTTTCGGTTAATATTCGATTGACTTGGCCGACTGAAATATCGATTCCCCAATCCTTTAGCTGTTGATATATCAACGGTTGCGGCACTCGATTTTGGTAGTGTTCATGCAATATATAACCCACCAACTCCGGACCATAATGACCCGTCAAGCTATACTCTGGCGGCAACTGGGCACAAATAACACTCCCATCCTCTAAAACGTACTCTGCCAACAAAAATCGAATATTGTTGCGCTTTATACATAGTTCTTGGACGTCATATTCCCGATACCCATTGAATCTTGCTCCCTCTGGCAACTCCTCTAGCTCTATTTTGCGTTCTTCATTGACCACGAACCCTTGTTTTTTACTGCTATGGGCAGAACCAGGTCGTTTGCTACTCTGTTGCTGAGACTCAATGCCTTGGTTTAGTTTACTCGCTTTTAACTGGGGCTTCTTGCTCAGTTTCTTTTTCTGCCGTAACTCTTCTTCTAATTGACTGATGCGTTCGGTTAACTGTTTTACCTGTTTCTCTAATGCTTGATTTTGCTGAGCCAACAACCCTATTATTGCTTGCTGCTGTTGCACAAACAAGCGCAGACGCTCCTCCTCTGGGAGGTCGGTTGTTTCGTCGAGAGTGGCCAGCACAGGAATTTCAGTCATATCTCTGTTAGACCAGATTTACGTACTTTTGGCAAGGGGACTGCCAACATAGATCCCTTCACAGGGGGTGCAGGGGTAATTGAGAAGTTACATTAGACTTGACGATTATTTTATTTCTTTTTCCTCTAGTAAGGCCAGCTAATTCTAGCTGGTAAGTATTTTGATAAAGTCTCTTACAGTTATATCCTACTTGTTGATAGACTATTTGATTTTTGACCCAAGAATGTCCTCTATGAAATTGTTTTCTAACAAGTCTATGAAGGAGTGGATTTTTTAGAAAAGCTAAGGTCTTAAGCTGCTTGCAAAGTTCTTTCCTAGTCTTTTGATCTTTTTTCCCAGAAAACCTTTTGTAAATTTTTTTTATAACTGCATCGATACAGGCAGCTTGTTGAGCTGTAATGGCTTTCGCTACATCATTGATAGTCCAGTCCATTAATTTGGCAGGCAGCCCCAAGGTATCGGGAGTTCTAAAACTTTTTACTTCCGGAATAGCCTTTTTCCAGTCTAATCCCCAATAGTTGATGCTTCCTAGCTTGTTGTAAGACTCAGCCCGAACAATGCCCAGCTTTTTCATAGTAGATAGTAACTCAGCCTCAACCGATTCAGTCATCCCTACTACTGGGACAATCTGAGTTGATATCTTCTTTGTTACTCCTACTTTTTTGGGCATCATCAACTAGGGTGTCTTCTTTCCTCAGTATACTCTAGTGCTATAAAAATGTCAATGTCGGTTTTATACCGTTAAATACTGTTTTATCCCTATTTATTAGGGTTTGATTGCGAGACTATCAAAACTCATTTAGCGCAAATGTTCAAGACTGAAACCGATGTAACAGTGGGCACCCGTATCCAACTGGCTATCCAACAACTTGCATGAATGACTAATCAGTAATCAGGAACGCCGAATATTAAAACAACACCAATCTTGACGCTTCCAGAGGGTGGCGACAATCCAGTTATTTTGTTCTAGGGTATCAGCAATCGGTTTCACCTGATCTAATAACACACCACTGATAACTCCCCAGCTGGTGGGTTTCACAATAGCATTCATTAGTGGAATTAAATCAATAATCACCTCTGCCAGAATATTGCAGAGGATTCCATCTACTGGTTCACCATTAGTAAGCTTAGACAAGGTTTCTAGACTACCCTGTTCTATTACCAGATCCTGCTCAGACATGTTGTTAAGAGAGCGGTTGTTGCGGGCAGCACCCACGGCTAATGGGTCAATATCCACGCCATAGACCTTTTTAGCCCCTAACAACACCGAGGCAATGGAAAGAATGCCCGAACCACAGCCAATATCCACTACCACATTCTCCTGATCACTGTAGCCTAGACGCATCTCTAATGCTTCCATGCATAACTGAGTGGTGGGATGGGTACCTGTGCCAAATGCTGCTCCAGGATCAAGGCGTAACAAGATCCGTTCGGAAGGGTCTGGTAAGGGTAGCCAGGCGGGATAGATCAAAAAGCGATCGCCAATTTCTTGGGGTTCCCAGTATTGTTTCCAACTACTTGCCCAATCTTCCTCATCAATCAGGTGCCACCGAGTTATCGGTACTGGCAGCCCTACAGTAAGGGCGTCCTGACTTACCCAAAGGGCAAGGGCTGCCAAATCCAACAGCTGTGCTTGTATTTGGGGTAAGTGAGCCAGCACTAGTTGAGAATGTCCCTTAAGCTGGCTGGACATTCCTCGACAACCAAACTTCTCCAATCGCCAGAAGATTAAATCCTCTAAGGCAGAGTCGCACAAAATTTGAATTTCCCACCAGCTGTTTGCCATATCTTAGTTCCGAGGTCAAGAGTGCTGAGTTTAAGAGTGGGGAGTCAGCAGGGGGAGATACACGCTCCTTCGTTAAGGATCAAGATTGTTTGTACCTATAACCTTTTCCCCATATTCAGCACTCAGCACTCAGCACTCAGTACTGAATATATTCAGTACTGAACTTATAAAGTTACCGTGTGAGCATCCCTAATCCCTGGCACCTTCATAATCTCTGTCAAAACTCCCTCCGGTAAGGGGTCATCTAGACTAAGCACCATAACTGCGTCACCCCGCACAATTTTGCGGCCCACCTGCATACTGGCAATATTGACATTAAAACTACCCAGTAGAGAGCCAATTTTACCAATAATTCCCGGCATATCCCGGTGTAGGGTAAACAGCATATAGTGAGTGGGAGGAACATTAATCGGGAATTCGTCGATACTGGTAATGTAGATTTCCCCATCATTTAACAAAGCACCCGTTACAGAATGTTTCCCCATGGAACCGGTAGCTGATAGATCTAGGGACCCAGAATAGTCTCGCATCGAAGCATCCCTGGTTTCAATTACCCGAATGCCCCGCTCTTTTGCTTCAATGGATGCATTGACATAGTTTACCCGCTCTCGCAGTGCCTGGGAAAGTAAGCCTTTGAGGGCAGCAACCACTAAGGGCTGGCTTTCGTTGGTAGCTAACTCTCCCTGTAATCGGACATCAAGTAATTCAATGCGTCCCCCCGCCAGTTGAGCAACTAGGTTACCCAGAGTTTCTGCCAACTCCATGTATGGTCTGAGTTTTTCAATCACATTGGGTGACAATCCAGGAATATTAACTGCTGAACGGGCGGGTAAGCCTAAGAGGACATCCCGAATTTGTTCGGCTACATCAACAGCAACATTAACTTGGGCTTCTGTGGTAGATGCCCCTAGGTGGGGGGTCAGAACGATTTCTTTCCCCAATTCACGCAAGGGGGATTCTCCTAGTGGTTCTGATTCATAAACATCCAATGCTGCACCAGCAATCTTACCCTCTTTGAGTGCCTTAGCCAGGGCTTCTTCATCAATAATGCCTCCTCTGGCACAGTTGATAATTCGGGCAGTCGGCTTCATCTTAGCAATGGCTTCGTCATTAATCAGATGAGCGGTTTCTGGAGTTTTCGGGATATGGAGTGTGATGTAATCAGACTCGCGCAACAGCAAATCCATCTCGACTAAACGACAGCCTAGCTGTTCGGCCCGTTCTACCGAAATGAAGGGGTCATAGCCCAGCAACTTCATTCCCATTGCTCGGGCGACAGTTGCTACATGGGAGCCAATTTTACCCAAGCCAACTACACCAAGGGTTTTTTTGTAAACTTCTGTGCCAATAAAAAGCTTACGCTGCCACTTATTGCTTTTAACTGACTGATTGGCATCGGAGATATGGCGAGATAGGGCTAGCATCATTGCCAGGGCATGTTCGGCTGCGGCTATAGTATTCCCTTCCGGAGAGTTAACCACTACAATCCCATGACGAGTTGCTGCTGGGATATCGACATTATCAACCCCAACACCAGCACGACCGATGATCTTGAGTTGCTTGCCCGCCTCAATTACCTCTTGGGTAACGCGGGTGCCAGAGCGAATCATCAGAGCATCATAGTCTGGAATAATTGTCAATAGTTCTTCCGGTGATAGATTCGGATTGAAATCAACCTGAGCAACTTGGGAAAGGATATCAATACCAGCTTGATCAATTGAGTCAGAAACAAGAACCTTAGACATGACCAGGAGATAGGTTAATGGGCTATACACACGGTGCTGGAGCTATGCCATGAGAAACTCAGATCAACCCCAAGAGTACTAGAGATGAACCATCATCAAATAGCACTTAACTACAAGGAAATGTAGTTGAACAGGTCGATTTGTTCACATTCAGTAGCTCTGACCGCAGTATGCTATCTTAACGGCAAAGGTATCCCTGGATCGCTAGTGATCTAAAAGATTTTAAGTTTCCCCCATCTTTGATGGAAAATTTCTCAAAACTCTAACTGTTGAAAACCCCTGTGCTTGAGGCGGGGGATCAAAAGGAGCTCAAGCAAGAGTTCAAGTAAACTTTACATGTACATAATCAGCACAAGTGGCGATGAAATATGTGATTGCTGTATTCCCCAACCGCATTAAGGCAGAAGAAGCTTATACTGCTTTGGAAAAAGAAGAATTACCTATGGATCGAGTAAGTATCTTGGGTAGAGGATATAAGAGTGCTGATGAGTTTGGATTCATTGACCCCAAACAACAGGGAATCAAGGGAGCCCGACGAATGGCATATTGGTTGGTTCCCTTTGGATTTGCGGCGGGTTATCTGTTCAATATGCTAACTGAAATAAAACTGTTTGGCTTCTCTAGCGAAATTGGCAATCATCTCCTGGGAGGGGTATTTGGTGCGATCGCAGCAGCAATGGGTAGCGTTTTCGTTGGAGGTGGGGTTGGTTTGAGTGTTGGTAGTGGTGATGCACTGCCTTATCGGAACCGTCTGAATCAGGGAAAATACTTAATTGTTGTTCAGGGATCCGAGAGTTTGACAGAGCTAGGGACTAAAATTATGCGTCAGTTTCAGCCGGAGACTATTCAAAGGTATGAGTTCCTCTAGACTATTTAAGGGTTGCGCAATTATTTTGGTGGTAAAAATCCCAAAGGGACAAAAAGTGGGAAGTAACTAAGCCTAAATGTAAATAAAAATTAATAAAAGTTAATAAAGATAAATTGTATAGTTAGTAATGGGAAATAGATGGTAAAAGAAACGAATTACCTATTGCTAAATCCTAATTACAATTTGAGGAAATAATTATTTAAAATCAAAAGTCTTTAACAAGCTATTAGGAATGCTACCTAGAGAAGAACTTTTAAAAGGTGTAGAGAATCGAGAGGATGTGGCTCGTGTGATTGACCAAGCTGATCAAGCAATTAAGACTTGGGAGGTGGTATTGACTGATTTTCTATCACCGCCAGTTTTGGTAGAGGTTGCTCAGCAGTTTGAACGGTTGACAGAGGTGCAATTGCTGGCTTGGGGAGGATATCCTCAGGCAGAACGACAACGGTTAGGGATCGCCCGTGAGGAATTGCCTCTGGATAAATCTCAGGTAGAAGTGGTGGGTTTGGATATTGCTGGGAATTTTTTGTTTGATACGGCAACTCACCGGGATTTCTTGGGGGCAATTCTGGGAACTGGATTGGTGCGAGAGAAGATTGGGGACATTATTGTCTTGGGAGAGCGAGGTGCTCAGGTGATTGTCGTACCAGAGTTGGTAGAGTTTCTGGAGCTGAATTTAAATCAGGTGCGTTCGGTACCTGTCAAAACTCAAAGGATTGATTTGAGTGAACTCAAGGTTAAGGAGCCGAAAAAGAAACTCAGAACAACAACAGAAGCTTCCATGCGTCTAGATGCGATCGCATCGGCTGGGTTTGGTATGTCCCGCAGCAAGATGGTTGATTTCATTACCACTGGGGATGTGCGGGTTAACTGGAAAGAGGTCAAACAATCTAGCTATACAGTCAAATCTGGAGATTTGATTGCCATTCGCGGTAAAGGACGCTTGGAGGTTGGGGATGTCTCTATTACTAAAAAACAAAGATATCGGGTTGAATTAACCCGATACATCTGAAACAGAGTGAGGCTTCAACATTCGCTGTGTTCAATCCCCTGTGTATAAGATAAATTGAGAAAGGTACACATAAAAAGTCTATAGGTTGTCAGCACCCCATACCCTGACTGGGACTAAAGAGCCTGACTGGTTTTTCGTTCCCCGTCGCCCATAGCTGGGGTTTCTACAATACCTAGCATTTGTGATGAAAATTTATTAATGATTATTACGACTTCCGTGCTGCAAAGCTTACTGCAAGCTATACCTATACTGCGGTCACAGGTGTACTTTAAGTCTTCTTTGACCGCACTTTCCCATGCCATGGAAGATCAGGTATTAGCTGGCTCAGAGCAGCCGTTGGTCATTGCTAGCTTCCAGCGAGAGCGTTTCTACCGTCAGGAAGCTCATCGATATCGACGCATTGCTCAACAGACCCCCCAAGTCTATGTACTAGCAGCACCGGAAACAGAATTTAAGAGTAGTTCAGAGTATCACGAAACCGTGGCATTTGAACCCAACGATACCCTCTCTCAAGAATGGCATTTGGTAGTTATTGGGAAAACATACACAAACTGTTTGATTTGTCAAGAACGACCCTCACCAATACTAGAGGTTACCAATGGGGAAATGGACTCATCCCGACGTTTTGAAGGAATCTGGACATTTGACCGGACGGTGAGTCAAAAAGCAGCTGAGATATTACTCAATCGCATTCAAATTTACCGACCTGAACTAGGCGCTAAGATTGAACAGGCCAAATCTCAGTATTTAGACGATTCATTAGTAGTTAGTGCTCGATTAACCCAAAACTCCACCAGTAATCTATCCCTTCTCGACCAAGCTCAAAGTTCCGCCAATTCTGATCCTTTTGTCCAGCGTTTGGTGACTTACCTACAGGCAGGTCAGTATAAATTGCTCAAAGCCTATCGCTCCATTGCTGCTCAGGGCAAGAAAGAATCTCTGATCAATTCTATTTCCAACGCCATTAGGCGATCCCTTGATCCCAATGCCATTCTTGAAGTCGCTGTGCAGGAGTTGGGTAAAGCCCTTGATGCATCACGGTGTCTGATTTATCGCTGTAAAGCAACAGATACCACTACTATCATCAATCATGAGTTCTTAAAGCCCTCTAGTCAGGGGGATGAACCATTAGTGCCCACACTAGGAAAAATATGGCCATTGCAAGACAATTGCCTATTCCAAGAGGTTGTCCAGAGTGGAGAACGGATTTATGTAGAAGACACCCAGACAGATCCTCGGATTAACGGTACTAATTCCACAAATAAAACTGGTAATCGACGATCAAAAACCTTGCACAATCTAGTCCAAGAGCTTGCCATTCGCTCTTGGCTGAAAGTACCAGTGCTGTATCAGGGTCAGTTATTGGGCATGTTAGATATACATCATTGTGGTTCCCAACCTTATCAATGGGAAAAGGATGAGTTAGCCTTAGTGGATGCGATCGCAACTCAAGTCGGTGTAGCTTTGATTCAAGCCGAAGCCTACGCCAACCTAGAAGATTTGAATCAGCAGCTAGAAGCTCTTGACCGCACCCGTAGCAATTTAGTAGCGATTACAGGTCATGAACTGCGCACTCCTCTCTCCACAATTCAAGTATGTCTTGAGAGTCTAGCTAGTGAGCCAGATATGTCCCTAGAATTGCGTCAGGTGATGCTCAATACTGCCCTCGCTGACGCCGAACGAATGCGGAAACTGATTCAGGACTTCCTTACTCTTTCTCGCTTAGAAAGTGGTCGTGTGGAATGGCACCCAGAATCCCTCTCCCTAAGAGAGTGCATTGACCTTTCCCTGAGTAATGTTTGCGCTCGCCGTTCTGAAGATGAACGACCTAGTTTATCGGTTCAAGTTCCAGAGAACCTTCCATTAGTCAAAGCCGACGGGGAGTGGCTAGTTGAAACTCTAGCTAGACTTCTCGATAATGCCTGCAAATTTACCAGCCCACAAGGAGAAGTAACTATAAGTATCCAAACACTGGACAATTCCATGATAGTAGTTATTATCGAAGATTCTGGACGTGGTATTGAACCCAATCGGCTGGAAGCTGTTTTTGACCGCTTCTATCAAGAAGAAGGTGCTCTGCGGCGAACTACTGGGGGAACAGGGCTAGGTTTAGCAATTTGTCGCCAAATTGTCAAAGGCTGGGGCGGTAAAATTTGGGCAAATTCAGCTGGCAAAGACCAAGGTTCTCAGTTTTACTTTACTGTTCCCATTATCCAAACTCCAAAATCAAAGCACTCAAAAGCTCGGCGTAAACGTTAGGGGAAATGAATATAACTAATTTTATGACACATACATCCCAGTTTATAACGAAGTTTATCTAATAATTTTCTGCCCCATTCCTTAGGAATATCTACTAACTTTTTTTTAAATTTTGCCTCTTCTTAGAGATCGCTTGTTCCTAAAATCATACCCCGATTCAGCAACGCCTTAGAGTTTCTTGGAAGCCCTAACTTAAGCGTTGCAAGTTAGGGGACTTGACCCATATCAAGTATCATAAGCTACCAAGCAATTGCTGCTAAAGCTCGTTCAATCCTCGTTTGTACAACTAGATCGGATTCGCTCTCAGATGCAGCCTGCAACACTAGAATCGCATCACTATTCCCAATTTCTTCAAGTGAGACAGCAGCACTATAACGAAGCCCCCAATCATCAGGCTGGCTAATGGTCCACTTTAGCTTTTCAATCGCTCGTGAGATGACTTCTGGAGCGCAAGCTTGACGACCGATTTTACCTAAACCCCGAGCTGCAACTCGGCGAATCTTCCCTTGACAATGATCAGCTATCTCAAAACCAATCACCTTTTCCAACAGGGACAGTGTTCGAGGAGCGCCAATGTGCATCAGGGCTTGAGTTAGTCCAGCCCTCAAGTCTTGATCTTCATCAGTATCAAATATCTGAATTATCGAATCAACACTGGCAGGTGCCAATTGAACTAATCCCTTGATTGCAGCAGCTTTAACTTTGGGATAAGGAGATTTCAAGGCTTCGAACAATACTGAGATAGGGCTTTCAGGCATTTGTTGAGAAGTTGGGATTGGTTGAGCCACCAATCCCATGATTTTCTCAACTTCCTGATTTGACTCCACTGTATTCGCTCTGGGAATGTTCCCTTCAATCGCATCCAGCAGAAGCTCGTCAATTGTTTGGAATAAAAAATTCGATTGTTCTTGCCGTCTAACTTCTGTCTCTGCTTGATCCAGTAAAAGTGATTCCAAGATGCACTTCAGAGTTGCTAATTTAATATTGTTAGGAATTTGTGCCTTAATAATCGCCGGAGCAGTTTCGAACCGACCAAGGGCTGAAAGATCAAATGCTGCCGCATATCGCAAAAACCGATTCTCATGACCGAGAGTTTGAAAAATCATCTCTAGGTAACGAGGTTCAAGGGTTAGGGCATAAAAATATTGAGCGGCCGCACATTTTACCCGTTCAGACGAGTGCTCTAAAAAAGGTTCAAATTGATCCTGGACTTCCCAAACTTTGAACGCTGTAAACGCCTCAATTAAGGCTTCTGTTGGCTTATCCTCTTTCTGTGCATTAAGGAGATCAAGTAATGCAGGGACTGCAGCGCGAGCGCCAATATCCTTCAATGCCAGAATCACAGCTTCTTGCAGTTTGAGGTCAGAGCACTCTAAAGCTTCAATCAATGCTGGGACTGCCTGTGGATCTTTTAACATTCCTAACGAACGAGCTGCCTGACGGCGAAGGGGATAACCCCCTAGAGCAGTTCTATCTCGCTCGTCTTTAAGACATTCACACAGCAGAGGAATAGCCTCCTGAATACGATTTTTCCCCAACCACCAAGCAGCATAATAGCGAATTCCGCTATCGTCACTGTTCTTCAAAGCGGTTATGGCAGCTTCAGCATTGTTGAGCTGTTGAGGAGAATCAATAACAGTCATTTGTTCATTTTTCCTTCTGACCATTACCCTAGTTAACGTCCTACCCTATACTTCCGGTTCTCTTCCGTATCCCAAGGAGAGCATGTTGACTGAGAGTACTCAGCTAATGACTTAAAACCTGGCGGACAAAGTGCCGGACAGATCTCGTCAATATCCTCCCTTTGAGGGTAGTGGTACACAAGTAGTGATTTTAGCTCCCGTTACCTTGACCAGACCCTAGCACAATCACTACATCTTTACCACTACCCAATTACCCATAGTTGCTAGCCACATCTAATTAGCCCATCCACCTTAATCCTTAATCCTTCATACTTCATACTTAATCCTTAATCCTTCATACTAAGGGGACAATCGTTTAATCACCCAATCCCCATCTTCACCATCATTGTACAGCAACCGATCGTGCAGCCGACTGGGACGCCCCTGCCAAAACTCAATTTCTGATGGAATCACCCGGAACCCTCCCCAGTGGGGTGGACGAGGTACCTCTTTATTTTCATAGTCCTGCTTCAGTTGCTGTAGCCGTTGCTCTAACACCTCGCGACTAGGGATGACTTGGCTTTGATCCGACACCCAAGCACCCAGCTGAGAACCCTTGGGACGGCTGTTAAAATAAGCATCAGACTCAGCGGCTGTTAGCTTATCGACTCGCCCCTCAATCCTTACCTGTCGTTCTAACTCAGCCCACCAAAAGGTGATGGCAGCCCAAGGATTCTCGATTAACTGCTGCCCCTTGTTACTGTCGTAATTAGTGTAAAAGACAAACCCCCGCTGATCGTAGCCTTTCAGAAGTACCATCCGGGCGGAAGGTTTGCCATCGGGTGTTGCTGTAGCTATAGTCATGGCATTCGGTTCTGGCAATTGGGCAGCCACTGCCTGGTCAAACCAAATTTTGAATTGCTCGAAAGGATTTGGGTGGACATCGGTTTCACTCAAACCCTTCAATGTGTAATCCTTACGTAAATCAGCTACTCTAGTATTCATGTTTCTTGCCTTACAATTGACCAGTTTTGGTGGCATCTTTGATATCTCCCTACCAAGCAGGTGTAGGCTTGAAGGGAACTCCAACTGCTGCTATACTGCACAAAGTCATAACTTGAGCTAATGGAAGATCCCCCCAGCCCCCAAAACAGCGGGGGGAGAACAGATAAAAAGTTCAGTTGATCACCGTGCCAAGTAGATGTCCTTGACCTGTGGGCGTTGGGACACCTGTGCACGTTCCAGTAATCGGCAAGTTAAAAAAGCCGATTTTTCGTGTTATCTGTTGTAGAAGTAGGAAGCAACTGCAACGGTTTTGGATTAAGCTGATGCGACAGATTAATTTTTTGCTGATTTTCGCTCTATGTCTGGCACTAGTCTTATTTGGCTTGGAAAATACCCAATCTGTTTCCATTAGGATTATTGATGGTATCCAGGTTAAGGCTCCCTTGGCGATTGCACTGATTCTATCCATGTGGCTTGGAGCAGTAATAGCCTGGTTATTCAACTTGTGGACGCGATTTATCAATTTTATAGGAACTCGTAAGATGGTTGGGCAGATACGCTCGAAGGATGAACAGATTAGACAATTAGAAGACGACATTCAACAATACAAAATTGAGATTGAACAGAAACAGTTGCTTTTATCGGCATCTGACCCATTGTCAGATAATCCACTATTAGACTAATTTTGGGATTGCCATTGGGGATTGGGAAAATGTCAAGGAACTGAATCTCCCCTATAGGCTATAGGATTCAATGCCTAAGCAATATAAGTCTAACAACAATGTTGTTTACTCTTGTAATTACCATGTTTTATGGTGCCCTAAGTACAACATACGAAAAGTTCTTACAGGCAACCTTGAGACCAGGCTCAAAGAGTTAATTAGAGAAGCTTGCCGGAACATGGACCTTGAAATTATAGAGATGGAAGTAATGGCCGACCATGTACATCTGGCTATGGAAGTTAACCATAAGTTTGGAGTTTATAAAACTCCCCCAAGCCGAAAACCCCGTCTCAAAGCGAGCGGGGATGAAGGCTGGCAGCGACTTTAGTCGCCGTGATAAAAATATCTTGGAAAAATCCGAAATTTTATTCTGAGTGTTGTAGAATAAAGTAGAAAGCAGTTGAGGTCGAAACTGATGATTATCTTAGAGTTCAAAGCCAAAGGTAAAAAGCACCAATACTCTGCGATAGATGAGGCTATTCGTACAGTTCAATTCATACGTAATAGTTGTATCAGGTATTGGATGGACAACAAAGGGGTTAACAAGTTTGACCTTAACAAATATAGTGCTGTTCTCGCTAAGAGATTCCCTTTTGCTAATGAGCTTAACTCTACCGCTCGACAGTCTAGCGCTGAAAGATCATGGTCATCAATCCTTCGCTTTTTCGACAACTGCAAGAAGAAAGTACCTGGAAAAAAGGGCTTCCCAAAGTTCCATAAAAACTGCAGAACAGTTGAGTATAAGCAGTCGGGATGGAAGCTATCCCCTGATAAAAAGTCAATAACCTTTAGTGACAAAAAGGGAATTGGAAAGCTCAAGCTTAAAGGTAAATGGGACTTTTGGCGCGAGACCGCGAAACAAATTAAGCGGGTTAGGATAGTTCGACGGGCTGACGGGTATTACATTCAGTTTTGTGTTTCAGTTGATATCAAAGAACAACTGGAGCCTGCTGACGCCACTATTGGCCTAGATGTTGGATTAAAAGATTTCTATACTGATTCTAGAGGAAATACTGAACCTAACCCTAGGTTTTACAGAACGGTAGAAAAACGCTTAAAGTTTCGTCAACGTCGAGTTTCCCGAAAAGTGCGGCTCGTTCTAAGTAGGAGCCTCCTGAAACAGGAGGGGTATGCCTTAGGAGGTTCGCGGGGATAGCCCCGAAAAACCTTAACTGTGTACTGGATGATGGTGAAAGCCCATCCCATTAAGAG
>NZ_JAAHHW010000149.1 GCF_010692325.1 Moorena sp. SIO3I8
CATTACGACTAATTCCTTCCAGTTTTTCTCTCTGGTCTGAAGTTAGAAAAACCATTACCCGACGACCTCTTCCCATATTATCCAGTTTGTTTTCTGTCTATTACACTATTTTAAGCTTGCCACGCCACTACATTCTATTACTATTGCTAGCATGCCTATTGCCTATTGCCTGCTCCCTGCTCCCTGCTCCCTGCTCCCTACCCTATAACTCATCCAACTCAGCATAATCCGGCAACGTAGTATCAATTGGCTTACCCTGGTGCAAGATAATTCGGTCATGTTGGGGACGGGACAAAAGTTCACTGAAATGGCGTCCTTTAAACAAAATCAAATCTGCCGGGAGTCCCACCCCAATCCTACCCATCTCGGGTAAACCCATTAAATCAGCCGCTGTCTTGGTTACGGCACAGGGCCAATCACCGATGGGCATATCTAAATGGGCAATCCGTACCGCTTGGGTAAAGACTTCTAATACATCATGGTCCCCAAATCCATAAAAGGGGTCTCGACAATTATCACTAGCTAATGTTACCGGAATACCCTGTTGTTTAATTTCATGGACCCTGGTGACTCCCCGCCAGGACGGTGTACAGTTAGCCTGTCGATCCTGTAGATAAAGATTGCACATGGGTAAGCTAACAATAGCAATTCCTGCTGCTTTGACCAACTTGAGAGTTTCCGCAACCTCCTCTAAGGGTTGCACTGCCAAACTACAACAGTGACCACAAAGAATTTTTCCGGTAAACTGATGACGAATAGCAGCTTTGGCAATCTGTCGTAAGCAATGGGAATCGGGATTACCATTTTCATCAGCATGGAAATCTAGGTTGAGGTTTCTCTCCTTAGCTAGGGAGAAGACCGTATCGAGTTGAGCATCCAGGTCTTGGTTGCTATAGGCTACTGCCCCAAGTATGCCTCCGATTTCAGCAATTGTGTCGGCTAAGGTAATGGCAGCGGCGGGAGTTTGATAGTAATCTAGAGTAACTAGAGACACTGCTTGTAGGGTAATTCTGTCAAGCCATTCTTTCTGGAGGGTTTGGAAAACGCCTAGGCTAATCGCACTTTGTTCTCCAACCCAGTCAATGTGGGTGCGGATAGCTTTAGTGCCATGAGCATAGCTACATTTGAGTCCAAATTCCATGCGCCGATATAAATCTTCCCCTTGCCAATAGGTTTCGGCATCAGCATCTCCGGTCAGACAGGCACTATTAAAGGTACCATCAGGATTGGGAGACCGTTCCCAAATATGACCTTTATCCAGATGGGTGTGTATATCTAGAAAACAGGGCCATACTTGTCCTTGCTTGAGATTTATACTGGGGATGTAACTAGGTATGTTACTGGTATCTGTACTAGCTTCAACACTGTTTGCGTTCCCGTAGCGGCTCTTTTCGAGTTTAGCCTTTTGCTGCCCTTTGGGAACAATCGCCTTTGGCACTATCGCAGCAATGGCTCCCTGATTAATTTCAATATCAACTAAGCACAAACCCTGCTCGTTGCGATGGTAAATGTTGCTGTTTTCCAGTAGGCAACATGGTACGTAGGCATTTTTGAGCCAGTATCGTTCGGCTTTGGGAATCATTAGGGAGTCGGGAGTCGGGAGTCGGGAGTCGGGAGTCGGGAGTCGGGAGTGGCCTATGGAAAAATTGAATGTACCTCATAAGTATCATAAACAGTATCATAAACGCGCAGTCGATCATCAAACCCAATCCTGATTTCTGATCACACCAAGAAATCCTCTGCTGTTCTAATCTTCCTTGATCCGAAGTTCCCGATTCCCGATTCCCAATTCTAAATTCTAAATTCTAAATTCTAAATTCTAAATTCTAAATTCTAAATTCTAACTTCTAACTTCTAACTTACCGATTCCCCATCTCCCCATCTCCCCATCTCCCCATCTCCCCATCTTCCCATCTTCCCACACTTAGAGCCTCTAACCAGGCTTCAGTAGCTTCGGCATTTAAAGGTTTAGAAAACCAATACCCCTGTCCATATTGACAACGCCAATCACAAAGCTGTCCCCATTGCTTTTCAGTTTCTACTCCCTCTGCTACTACATGTATACCAAGGTCGTTTGCCAACTTTACCATCCACCGCAATATTTCCCCATGTTTGTGATCATCACTCATGCCTTTGACAAAAGAGCGGTCAATTTTCAATATATCAATGGGTAAATTTGGCAAGTAACTCAAGGCAGAATAGCCAGTCCCAAAATCATCAATGCACAACTGAATCTCTCGCTGTTTGAGTTTCTCCAACAGAACCACTGCAGTGGTTTCCAGCAGTACACTTTCTGTGATCTCCAGTTTCAAACTCTTGGCATCGAGACCAGAATCCCACAAAATTGTGTCGATTTTACTGATTAGATCTGGTTGGGATAATTGTAAGCTAGAGACGTTAACGCTGATGGTTAAATCTCGATATTGGGCAAACTGTTGTTGCCACTGCCACATTTGTTGGCAAGCCTCCCGTAGTACCCACCAACCCAGTGGCACAATCAGCTTTGTTTCTTCTGCCACCGGAATAAATTCTGCTGGCAACAGCAGTCCCCGTTCGGGATGCTCCCAGCGCACCAGTGCCTCAAAGCCAGCCAGCTTATGGGTTTCAAGAGACACAATCGGCTGGTAATAAAGCCGCAATTCTTGGCGCTTAATACCCAAGCGT
Source organism: Moorena sp. SIO3I8 (assembly GCF_010692325.1). GTDB lineage: Bacteria > Cyanobacteriota > Cyanobacteriia > Cyanobacteriales > Coleofasciculaceae > Moorena. The sequence goes on from NZ_JAAHHW010000149.1 coordinate 2,665, forward strand.
AAACTATCTTCTAACTGCAACCGCTCTGCACTCCGGGTGCGCATGGCAGGGGTAAATAGCTGATAGCCAGTGTTACTTTCCATTTTGGCTCGATAAAGAGCTAGACTGGCGTTGTCAAGAAGAGCAGAGGGTTGGTAATCATCCCTGTCATTGCTAGCAATTCCAATATTGGCACTCATAAAGATCTCATGGTCATCAATCGAAAAAGGCGATCGCAGGCTAGCGCAAATCTGTTCTGCTACCAAGGTAGCTTCACTGACATCGTTAATGTCTTGGAGCAAGACCGCTAATTCATCTTCTGACCACCGCGCCACTGTATAGTTAACGGTATAGTTAACGGTATAGTTAACGGTAGAATTCAGGGTATAAGTCAAGCGAGAATCAAAAGCCTTTAGCAATTTTGATCCCACTTGCCGTCCCATACTAAACTGAATGACTTTGAAACGTTCCAAAGCCACCAATAAGACGGCGAATCGATAACCCTTATACCACTTTGACCTCTGGATTACTTGCCTCAACCGTCTCCTAAAACTATCTGGGTTAAGCCAGGGAATCAGGAGGTCATTAAAGGCAGAATCCTGAAACCTTTCTACAGGTTGCTGATCTGGCTGATCATTGTTAATTCTAGCGAACACCTACTTTCTCTATCACCCTGAATTAGCCCAATTGAGTTACTCATTGATAATTGAGCCAAAAAGGAAACCCGAAAGGCAAAAGCTGTGGTATAGTAAACGTTTTGCCATATTCTTTAAGCTCAATTGTGTTAATGGTTGTTAACGATGAACATCCTTCCTGATGGTTTGACTCAGCAAATCAATAACGCTGTTTGGCATCATCCTAAGTTGCGGTTATACCGTTTAAATCAGAGGTGGGACTGTTGAATGTGGACTGAATGTGGACGATAAACAAGCAACGGTCAACTCTCGAAAACCAAACTTCAATACAACGCTAGCCACCGTGGACTACTACCATGGATCAGTTATGGAACATCTTAGTTAACCATTAGTTAACCAGGTATAACAAAATAGAGCATGGAGTAGGGGTAAATCCCATGCCCTATTGTTGGATGCCCACAATTACGAGGTAGTTTTAACTGTTACCGATACTTTTTAGCTACCAAAGTCTACCAAGATAGACTTTGGCCCGCCAATGCAAGATGCTTTCACATCCAGGGGGTATCTCCCAAAGCTCTGACGGAATATCCCGCGAGCGCCATAGAAATGTCAAAAAAGTGGTTCCACCGTAGGTCGAGAGCGCAACTATTAAACCCTTGGTTTTCGGCTTTAATTTAAGTTACATAATAATCCCTGTCGGTGTTACCCTAATTTAAGTCTAACAAATAATAAGAGTTTTTGGTAGACTCTGTGACATTTTTTCTAGCTGTTTACTAACCCTTTAACCCGTATAGGTAGTTTTTAGATGGCTTAATTGCGTAAGCCTGGTTGACTAGGGAAGCTGATCCCCCTTGAAGTAGGTAGCCAGCGATCAATAAGCGATCGCTGACTTGGCGTTAACCCTAAAGGACGATTTGCGATCCCTATCCTTAAGGTAAATCGGCAATTTGGCTTTGTCTGTGAGAAAAAGTAATAAATAATTCTAATTGATTACATAATAAAAAGTAATGAGTTTTGAAGAAGCATTGGCGATAGTGGATACGGTCATCAAACCCGAACGCTTAAACGCAGTTCAAGAACTGGTGCTCCGCCAATGTTGGTCAGGACAAACTTATCAAGAGATTGCTGAGGGGTCCGGTTACGACGCCGATTACATTCGGGTGGTTGGCTCCCGGTTGTGGCATATCCTCTCAGAGGTTTTTGGAGAGAAGATCACAAAAAATAACATTCGTTCTGTTCTTAGGGACCGATTACGAGAGGTCGAGCTTGAGCAGTTGCCAGAGGTCGAGCTGGAATTACCTACAGAGATGGAATTACCTAGAGGTGTGGTGCCTCTGAATTCCTCATTGTATATCGAGCGTCCCCCCAATGACTCTTTATGTTACGAAACAGTGTTGCAGCCAGGGGCATTAATCCGAATTAAAGCCCCTAGACAGATGGGTAAAACCTCGCTGATGGTGAGGATTCTTGATCACGCTAGAGCATCTGGCTTCCGCACAGTTGCTCTGAGCTTGCAGCAAGCCGATGCCAATGTGTTCACCGATTTAGAGCGATTTTTACAATGGTTCTGTGCCACAGTCACTCGTAGCCTAGAATTACCGAATCGACTGACTGATTATTGGGATGATATCTTTGGCAGCAGTGGAAATACCACAGATTACTTCGAGAAGTATCTATTAAAAGAAATAGATACACCGGTGGTATTGGCCTTAGATGAGGTCAACCTGTTGTTTAATTACCCTGCCATTGCCACGGATTTTTTGGGTTTGTTGCGAGCTTGGTATGAGAAAGCCAAATACGGTGTAACCGGTAGCACAATTTGGCAAAAATTGCGCTTAGTTATTATACATTCTACTGATATTTATATTACGTTACATATCCACCAATCCCCCTTTAATGTGGGATTATCTATTGAATTGCCAGAGTTTACTAAGGCCCAAGTGCAAGAATTAGCCCGTCGCCACGGAATCGATTGGGGTAGTGATGATTCCAGCTTCGATCACATATCATTAATTATGGCTAAAGTAGGAGGAAATCCTTGTCTTTTAAGAGTAGCATTATATCATCTTAGGCGCGGTGACGTTACCTTTGAGGAGTTATTGAATTCAGCAGCAACTGAATCGGGAATTTATCATGATGACCTTCGACGACAATGGTGGAATCTACAACAATATCCACAACTGGTAGTAGCCTATCGAAAAGTGGTTATGTCATCCCAGCCAGTGGAATTAGAGCAAAAGCTAGCCTTTAAGTTGCAAAGTTTAGGATTAGTACAGCTCCACAAACAGGGGGCTGTGCCTAGTTGTGATTTGTATCGTCAGTACTTTAGTACTCACTTGGGGTAAAACCCATTGATGCCTGTAAATCATGAAAAAGCACAACTATCAAGTTGGCGGAAGTTTACCCCCTGATACCCTCTGCTATGTGCGCCGTAGAGCAGATCAGGATTTGTATAAGGCTCTGATAGCGGGGGAGTTTTGTTATGTCCTTACCTCCAGGCAAATGGGTAAGTCTTCTTTGAGGGTGCAAACTACTCACCGATTACAAAGAATAGGCATCCACTGTGGAATCGTTGATTTGACGGAAATTGGTACCCAAGATTTGACAGCAGACCAGTGGTATGCTAGTGTGGTACGCTGTCTGGTGAGCAGCTTCAACCTCCAGGTCAATTTACGAGCTTGGTGGCGTTCACACTCTTATCTATCCCCAGTGAAGCGTCTTAGTGATTTTATTGAGGAGGTGCTACTGGCAGAGGTTGAGGGAAATTTGGTAATCTTTATTGATGAAATCGATAGCATTCTGGGTTTATCGTTCCCGATTGAAGATTTTTTTGCCCTAATCCGAGCTTGCTACAACAAGCGCACAGAAAACCAAGCCTACCAACGCCTCAGTTTTGTTTTGTTAGGGGTAGCCACTCCCTCGGATTTGATTGTAGATAAGCAACGGACTCCGTTTAATATCGGAAGGGGGATTGAGTTATGTGGATTTACTCTGGAAGAATCCGAAACTCTAGGGCTAGGATTGAGCGGAAGGGTTAGCAATCCTAAAGCCTTACTTAGGGAAATCTTAGCGTTTACGGGAGGACAACCTTTACTGACCCAAAAGCTATGTCAGCTGATTCTAGAGGATACAGAGAATGGTACTGTCAATCCCACATCTCTTGAGTCCCTTGTGGATAGGCGGATTATTAACAACTGGGAAGTCCAAGATAAACCAGAGCATCTCAGGACCATACGCGATCGCATTCTCAGCAATGAGCAACGGGCTGGGCGGTTATTAGGACTTTATCAGCAAATTCTGCAACAGGGGGCAGTAGCAGCAGATGACAGTTGGGAACAAATGGAATTGCTACTGTCGGGATTAGTGGTCAAGAGTCAGGGCAAGGTTAAGGTTCGCAACCCCATTTATGCGGCTGTTTTCAACTGTGATTGGGTCAGCAAGCAACTATCAAATCTTCGTCCCTATGGCACAAGTCTAAGAGATTGGTTCAATAGTGATTGTCAAGATGAATCGAGACTATTGCGAGGTCAAGCCTTACTCGATGCTTTAGCTTGGGCAGATTCCCGTAGCCTGAGTGACCAAGATTATCAGTTCTTATCGGCTAGCCAAGCTTTGGATAAACGGGAGGCTCAACGGGCTGAAGCCGCACGAACTAAAGCGGTGGCAATACAATTGACCAAAGAAAAGGAAATTTCCCGACTGCAAAAGCTGCTGCTGGCTACAGTGAGCACAGGATTTATAGTGTCGGCTAGTTTAAGACTGATGGCTTTCCTGGAGTACGAAAAAGCTGTCATTAACGAAATTAATGCGATCGCTAAATCCTCTGAAGTCTTCTATGCCTCCAATCACAAGTTGGATGCCTTGATCTACGCCATCAAGGCTTGGAACAAACTGCAACAGTTAGCTGGAGCAAAGGCAGATACCCAGACTCAAGTTGAGAAAATGCTCTGGCGAATCATGTATGAGATTAAGGAGTACAATCGCTTGTCAGGACATCGGGGTGCGGTTTACGACCTGGTTTTTAGCCCAGATGGTGAGATGATTGCCTCGGCTAGCGGTGACAACACTGTCAAAATTTGGCAGCGGGACGGCAAGCTGGTAAACACCCTAGAAGGTCATGGCTCCCAAGTTAAGGGAGTGGCATTTAGCCCAGATGGTGAGATGATTGCCTCGGCTAGTGCCGACAACACTGTCAAAATTTGGACAACAGAGGGCATCTTGCTAAACACCTTCACTAACTATAGTGCTGGGTTTGAAGCAGTAGCCTTCAGCCCGGATGGTAAGCTAATCGCCTCCGCTAGTGAAGACAACACTGTCAAACTTTTGACCATAGAGGGCAAGTTACACAAACTCCTGACAGGGCATAGTGCAGGAGTTGAAGGAATAGCGTTTAGCCCCGATGGTGAGATTATTGCTTCTGCTTCTGAAGACAATACTGTAAAACTCTGGACAAAAAAGGGTAGGTTGCTTAGAACCTTAACAGGCCATGAGAGTGGAGTTGAAGGAGTAGCGTTTAGCCCCGATGGTGAGATCATAGCTTCTGCCTCTGAAGACAATACTGTCAAACTCTGGAGAAAAGAGGGTAGCTTCCTTAAAACCTTAACAGGACATAGGGACGAAGTTTATGCAGTTGCTTTTAGTCCCGATGGTAAGCTAATTGCCTCGGCTAGTGAGGATAATACCATTAAACTCTGGACAAAAGAGGGCAGGTTGCTCACTATCTTAGAAGGTCATCGGGATGAGGTACAGGGAGTAGCATTCAGCCCTGATGGTGAGATAATTGCTTCGGCTAGTGAGGACAGTACGATTAAGCTTTGGAAACAGAACAGTACCTTGTACACAACCCTTACTGGTCATTGCAGTGGGGTTAGGGCAGTGGCATTCAGCCCCGATGGTAAGCTGATTGCTTGCGCAAGTAGCGACAACACTGTCAAACTCTGGCAACCAGACGGCACCTTGCAATCGACTCTGATTAATAATAGCGCTATAGTTAGGGGAGTAGCATTTAGTCCCGATGGTGACATTATTGCTTCCGCAAGTAGTGACAAGAGAGTGAAACTCTCGGATCAAGATGGCACCTTGCTAGGTACTTTGAACAACCATTCCGCTGGGGTTGAGGGAGTAGCGTTCAGTCCCGATGGTCAGATAATTGCTTCAGCCTCTGAAGATAAAACCATTAAACTGTGGCAGCGGGATGGTACGTTGCTAAGCACCCTAAAAGGTCATACCAATGAGGTGGAGGGAGTAGCGTTTAGTCCCAATGGTAAGATAATTGCTTCAGCCTCTGAAGATGAAACCATTAAACTGTGGAAGATAGATAGTACCTGTACAGAGGAAGCAAAACCGAGTAAGAACAGCAATTTACTACCGGAATGCTGGAGCGATAGTCTGTATACTCTCACAGGTCATGAGGATGAGGTGAAAACAGTGGCAATTAGCCCTGATGGTAAGCGGATTGCTTCCGGTAGTGAGGATAAGACAGTGAAAGTCTGGAAAGGAGACAGTGAAGACTGGTATCTGACAAAACCAAAACTGCTACATACCCTGACAGGACACAGTGACCGGATTACGGGAGTGACCTTCAGCCCCGATGGCACAATGATCGCTTCTGCCAGTGCTGAGAAGACGGTGAAACTTTGGCAGCGGGATGGTACCTTGCTGACTACCCTCACAGCACATCAAGATGAGGTGGAGGGAATTGCCTTCAGCCAAGATGGGGAAATTCTAGCCTCTGCTAGTGCTGATAGTAAGATAATTTTGTGGAATGTGGATCAAGTCCTGGATCTTGATCAAGTCCTAACCTATAGTTGTGATTGGGTCCAGGATTATTTGATAACAAATGCTGAGCTAGAAAAAAGCGATCGCACTCTTTGTGATCGGATTAAGGAATTGAAAAGGGAGTAGGGAGTAGGGAGTCGGGAGTAGGGAGTCGGGAGCAGGGAGCAGGGAGCAGGTAAGAGGCAAAAGGCATGCATGCAAGAGGCAAGAGGCAAGAGGTGAAAAATATTGTGTACCTCATAGCTATGATAAACGCTATAATTATAACTTATCTAAATAATTAAACTTATATCATTTCAGGATAATTATCCTTAATAAAAATCTCCCCATCTCCCCATCTCCCCATCTCCCCATCTCCCCATCTCCCCATCTCCCCACTCCCTATTTTAATGATGAACAAAATTCCCATCCTCCAACCTGGTAAATCTTATACGTTTAGAAGTTATTTTGAAATGGTGGTTGAGCCAGAAGACATTCTGGCTGAATTTGGCTATATTTTGAAACGAAGCTCTTTGAATTTAGAACAGTCTACGACAAAAATAGACCGACTTTATAGTCTCAAATCCAGAATTGAAGAAAGCTTACCCTATGTTAGTTTAACCAGTGAAGCAGCTCGACGGGAATTACTAATCGCTCCTATTTTACTTGATTTAATCCACTATACTCAAGCCCAGCTAAGAATCGAATATCCCCTCACTGTTACAGAATACTTAAAAGGTTATCTAGACTATTATCTTTATACCGATAGTAAACTGCTGGTCATAGAAGCCAAAAATGCTAATCTCCAAAGAGGCTTTACCCAACTTGCTGTAGAATTAATTGCCCTCGATCTATGGAGTGACGGTGACCAATTGATTTTACAGGGTGCTGTTTCTACAGGGGATATCTGGCAATTTGGGCTTTTGCACCGAGAGCATAAACAAGTTACTCAAGACCTGAATCTTTACCGTGTTCCAGCTGATTTAGAAGAATTGTTCCGAATTTTGGTAGCTGTTCTTGGTGATAGAGATGCGGGCAGGGAATAGGGCATAGGGAGTAGGGAGTAGGGAGTAGGGAGTAGGGAGTAGGGAGTAGGGAGTAGGGAGTAGGGAGTAGGGAGTAGGGAGTAGGGGGAGAAAGATTTTGTCTGGATATTGTAAGTATATAAAATTATCCGGATTTGATATAAAGTAAGATATTTTTAACTATCAATAATCAATTATTTTAAATATTTTTTTGTTTTTTATACAGTTATATAGATATTTTATATGTTATGGTGCAACAATAATATACAATGGATATATAGCCTTGATAAATATATTATAAAAACCAATGCTTATTTAGCATTAAAAAAAAATGGAATATTTTGACTACTGTTCCCTGTTCCCTGTCCCCTGTTTACTTGTTATCTTAATCCTAGGTTTACATCTCAAATCAAAATGCTATACAATATTGCTGGTATGGAATTTTACTGATGACAAACGTGGCTATTTTAACAGAATCTGACCCATTTTCGCTAATACAGCATCCCATAAAAAAAGAAAGACCGTTAGCATCTCCTGTGCTGAAATGGGCAGGTGGAAGTGCGACTCGTTGAGCTGAAACCCACGCCAGTGGGGGGATAGCTCGAATAGCAATAGCTATTTAACTGTGTGTTACATGTAGGTTCAAATCCTACAACCTAGATGTCAGGTTACTCCATATTCCTAGGCTCCGAGACTGAATATCAACGGGTCGAGTGCAAGGAATAAAAGCGGTGTCAATTCTAAGTCATCCATGAGCCAAACCGCAAGGGAGACCGAAAGGATAAGACAACGAACTGGTGATTGACGCATCGTCAGCCCAAGATTCAGGACAAGATGACTCATGTCCCATATCGAATTAGAGACCATGGGTGAACAAGTCTTTCCGCGCTGGTTCAGACATCCCCCGTCTAACAGACAGTCTCTCGGTGTATAGCCAGTATCCAACCCGGTCAGACAATGGACACACGGAACGAGGTAATCAAGATAATTGCTCCTGTAAAAAAGGTAGGTATTCAACCGCAAGGGTTATCTTGACGAGACGATATCAGAAGCCAATGCCCTGGGGAAAGCCCAGGGATATGCTGACAGATATCCCTGAGACAACAAGAGTAGAACACGAGTAGCAGTTATGTCCAATACACACGAACCCGTGATGGTGGAATCGAATAACTGGAACTCTCTCAACTGGAAAACCATTGAGAGAGCAGTGTTCAAGCTGCAAAAGCGTATCTACAAAGCCTCCCAAAATGGGGACAAAGCCAAAGTTAGAAAGCTACAAAAACTACTTGCCAAATCAAAATCAGCGAAACTGCTAGCCATAAGGAAAGTAACTCAAGATAACAGAGGTAAAAGAACCGCCGGAATTGATGGGAAGAAGAGTCTTGACCCATCTGAAAGGTTAGCGCTTGCCAGATACCTAGAGTTGGACGGTAAGGCCAATCCTGTAAGAAGGATAATGATTCCTAAACCCGGAAAGAAGGAAAAAAGACCTCTAGGAATCCCAAATATGGAAGACAGAGCGAAACAGGCATTAGCCAAAATAGCTCTAGAACCAGAGTGGGAAGCCAAATTTGAGACAAATTCTTACGGATTCAGACCTGGGAGAAGCACAAAGGACGCAATAGCGGCCATATACTCAGATATCAACAAACAGGATTATTACGTCCTAGATGCTGATCTAGAAAAGTGCTTTGACCGTATAGACCATCAAAAACTGTTGGACAAAGTGGATACATATCCACAAATGCGAAGACAGTTAAAGGCTTGGTTGAAAGCAGGAGCCGTTGGAAAAGATGGGTTCATCAACACACCAGCAGGTACACCTCAAGGAGGAGTAATCTCGCCATTATTGGCAAATATCGCATTGCACGGTATCACCCAATTAATGAAAGAGGAATTTCCCCTAAGGTATATCACTAAAGCGTTAGGAAAAAAGTACAACCTACCCAGTGGGAGAACTCTAAGAACTCCCATAGTCCACAGATATGCAGATGATTTCATTATCCTGCACCAAAGTAAAGAGGTTGTACTGGAAGCCAAAGAGGCAATTCAAGAATGGCTAAAAGAAATTGGACTGAACTTAAAGGAATCTAAAACCTCAATAGCACACACCCTAGGAAAGGAAGGGACTTTGACAGGTTTTGACTACCTTGGGTTCAACATCCGACAATATGAGGTCAATGAGGTTAATAGCCGGAAGGATAGGACGGGTAAGAAATTAGGGTATAAAACACTAATCAAACCCAGTAAGGAATCCATAAATAGGCATATGGATGACCTGAAAATAACTATCAGAAAGCACAGAAACTCTGACCAAGCCACATTAATAGGAGACCTAAACGCTAAAATAACTGGATGGGCAAACCAATACAACTCAGTGGTTAGCTCCAGAATATTTGGACAAACTGACTATAAGCTATTCCACAAACTAGAAAGATGGGCTAAATATAGGTCTCCAAACATTGGAGCCAAAGAAGCCATGTCCAACTATTGGTGGATAGACAAAGGGGAAGGATGGACATTCAAAACCCCTGATGGAACAGCTACCTTGGTGAAACATAAAGACACCAAAATAAAAAGGGTAGTTAGACTAATAGGTCACAAATCCATATATGACGGAGACTGGCTATATTGGGCTGAAAGGCTTGCCAAATACCATGGGGTAAAACCCACAGTAAACAAACTGCTGAAAAAGCAGAAGGGAAGATGCGGTCTGTGCAATCAAAGGTTTAAGGCCGATGATATTTTTGAAGTAGACCACATCATCCCCCAAAGAGCAGGCGGTAGTAATAAGCTAGACAACAAACAGCTAGTCCATGCTCACTGTCACCATACCAAAACTCGGGAACAGAGAACAATATATCCCCACTTTGGAGAGCAATAACAATGTTGCCAGGAGGAGCCGGATGATTGGGAACAGTCATGTCCGGTTCTGGAGGAGAGTTCTAGGGGGGAACCCCTAGTTCGACTCTAATAAACTCAGCTTCTGCCACAACTTCGAGAGAGATACTCACCAAAGCTACGAAAAGGAACTCTGACGACTTATATCGAGCCCTTCGTGGGAGGAGGTGCAGTTTTTTTCGATATTGTCAACAGTTTCGATATCCATAAAGCTTATCTATTCGATACCAATCCTGAGCTGATTATCCTTTATAAAGTTATCCAACAGGATGTTGAATCCCTGATTACAGAACTGTTAAAGCTTAGTAATACATACCTGCCCAAAGATGATCAACGTCGGAAAGCATTATACTACGAATATCGTAACCAATATAACACTTTTAATAAACAAATAGATGCTAACTCTTACGCTCGCAATTGGATCAAGCGGGCTGCCATAACCGTTTTTCTGAATAAAACCTGCTTTAACGGTCTGTATCGGGTCAATAGCAAAGGAGAATTTAATGTGCCAGTGGGACGATACAAAAATCCTAAAATTCTGAATGCCAATAATCTGCGAGCTGTCTCCAAGCTATTCCAAATTGCTGAAATAGAACAAAGGGACTTTAGTCAAGTTCTGGAATATGCTGATCATAGCACCTTTATTTACTATGATCCTCCCTATCGTCCTATCAGCAAAACCTCCAATTTCAATTCCTATCATTCCCTGGAATTTGATGATAATGAGCAGCGTCGTTTACGGGATGTGTTTGTGAAAGCTGATCAAGCAGGAGCCAATCAAATGCTCAGCAATTCCGATCCAACTAACTATGTTAATGATTTGTTTTTTGATGAGTTATATCAAGGGTTTACTATTGAGCGAATATTGGCATCTCGTAGAATAAATTCAAAAGGAAATAGCAGAGGAGAAATTAGGGAAATTATTGTTACTAACTATTGACTGATTGTTGAAGTCTGGAGTCGGGATTTGGGAGCAGGTAGTAGACAATAGGTAACAATGCTAAAAATTAATTATTATCGCTTTAATTGCATGCTTATGATAGCAGGGTAGGAGGTAAAAATCAGATCAGGGTAATAGGATTTTACGTTTTTTATTATAACTGAATAATATCCAATTTAAAGGCCAAACAGCTTACGTTTTTTATTAAAAATACTTATGATGAATTTAATCATATATAAACTCTATCATCATTAGACACGCGGTTGTTTGTCAAGTACAACTTATACCAAAGTAGAGGCGATTACCCTGATTATTGCGTTTAAAGTGAACGGATTTGTGAATCATCCCAAAAATATCAAAGGGTGCATCTCATATTTTTAAAAAAGAAGGAAAGTTTGGAACCCGGGCGGTGGAGTTTTATTATAATTGTTCCCTAATTTAAAAAGTGAGATGTACCCCATCTCAAACCTAGTGATAGACTGGCTTTACAATTTGTGGAGAAGTCTATTAGCAATTACCAATTAGCAATTACCAATTATCTTTAGTTTACTTGAGCTGTGACATTTGCTTGTCTAACACAGCTAATTTTGAGCGAAGTAGAGGATTGTCCTGTACTGCAAGGATTCGACAGATGCGATCGCGCATCTTTTCGTGGTGTCTGAGAGTAGTGTTAGCGTCTGCTTGTAAGCCATAGTGCCGCTCTTTAATTTCTGCCTCTGGCAAGCAGAAGAACCCTGCTCCATCCGTTCGTTGAATGCTGCCTTCAAACAGGTCAAAAATTCGTGTGTTGCTAGTGATGGAGCTGTTAGGGTTTTCGCCTCCGTATACATGAAGGCTCAAAAAGGCGGATTGTCCGGGGTTGCCCATCTGGTGAATCATATTGTCAGCTACCGCCTTTACCTGTGCTGAGCTAAACTCCAGCCGCTTCTGGGTTTGCAGCACTCCATCTGTTAAGGTATACATGTAGTCTTCCGCCTCGCCAAAACACTGTACTGCTCCCCATTGGCTTGCGCCGTGGTCATGAATCGTGGTGTAGTCTCCTGGAGCCCAAGACAATACCATAATTTCAAAGGAACCGCCGTGGTAAATTAGCTTTCGACCGTAGCTGTCGGTGATGGGATGATCAAAGTCAGCCCATCCCATCAAGTCTTCCGGTGAGATGCGTGCATCCAAAATGCACTCACGAGCAATTGTCGGTACCCAGGGCTATTTCATTCTAAATATAAACAAGATATGGTATAATTGAGCGCAAATTTAGTCTAATCCATCTACTCTTGTGTCTCAAATCGCAATTATAGAAGCCTTTGCAGAGCTCGAAGACCCTCGTC
>NZ_JAAHHW010000015.1:0-59858 GCF_010692325.1 Moorena sp. SIO3I8
CTTTGAAGCCAGATATTCCTTATGGATGGCAAGAAAAGTTAAAAAGAATAACTATTAATAGTTCCCAAAGCAAAAGAATTAATGTTCTCGGATTAATGGGATGTGAAAATCAATTAGATTACGAAATCCATCAGGGTTCAATTGATAGTGAAATCGTGATTAATTTTTTAGATAATTTTAGTAAAAAATTATCTAAATTAACTGTAGTAGTAATGGACCAAGCTTCAATACACACAAGCAATAAAATCCTAGAAAAATTAGAAGAATGGCAAGGTAATAATTTAGATATATTTTGGTAACCTACTTACTCACCCAAGCACAACTTAATTGAAATTTTCTGGAAATTTATTAAGTATGAGTGGATTGAAATTGAGGCTTACGAAAACTGGAAAAGCTTTCTTAAATATCTCAAAAAAGTGCTTGACAATTTTGGGGAAGAATATGTAATTAATTTTGTTTAGGTGCTTAAGGATAAAGTACCCAAAACCCTTGCTGATTACGTCTAAAACACTCTACTCCTATTGTCTCTGACTGGATTAGAACATACTCCTGCAAGGTTTTTAGCTTACGGTATTTAGCAAACTTATTGCCCCGGTCGTATGCCTCTGTAGAGGGTGAGAGCACTTCTACAATCAGACAGGGATACTGAATAAACTGGTTAGACTCTTGATCTCTGGAATCACAAGTTACTACTACATCTGGGTAGTGGTAGGAACGAACTGAAGATATTTTTACCTTCACATCTACCATATAGACCTCACAGCTACTGTCTTGTAGGTGAGTATTTAGATCACTAGCCAAATTTAAAGCAATCCGGTTGTGAGGTTTCGAGCCTCCGGTCATGGCGAAGACTTCCCCATCGCTATACTCGTAACGAATCTCCTGAGTCCGTTCCCACTCCAGGTATTCTTGGGAAGTCATCCGGTAACGCTGTGGACTGGCAATCATGGTTTTTTGGAATCAATAGGGTATGGGCAGACCTGGTGGTGCGTTACGGGGCGGGCTGTCCCAAAACTGGCTACTGAGAAAATTAGGGCAAGCCCGCCCCTAACACACCCTACGCACTAATTTATCCTTTCCATAAAACAACCTTCAACCTAAATTCTAAATTCTCCATTCTTAATTCTTAATTCTTAATTCTTAATTCTTAATTCTTCATTCTTAATTCTTAATTCTAAATTATTAATTCTAAATTCTTCATTTTACGTGTTTTTGCCAAGCCAATCGTGCTGCTCCCACCATTCCAGCTCGATTCCCTAATTCTGCTTTAAGTAACTCTAAACCAGTACGAGAGGAAGGCAAAACTCGTTGCTCTATTTCTGCTAGAGTTGTTGGCAAGAAAAACTCGGCACTAGCACTTATACCACCACCAATAATAATGGCTTCTGGTGTCAGTGGATAAATAAGACTAGTTAGCCCAATCCCTAATAAGCGTCCGTAATCTGCCCAAAATTCTAAGGCTTCCTGGTTTCCTTCTTGGGCTAATTTACCAAGTTCTGCTGGTTCTTTGCCACTGTTGCTTCGGATTGCCCTAATGGAAAGGTATTGCTCTAGAGAACCCCGATTACCACTATTACCCTCGGGACCATCGGGATATAGATTAATTAAGCCCAACTCCCCAGCAGACCCGAGATGACCTGTGAAGAGTTGACCATCGAAAATGATTGCCCCTCCTACCCCTGTGCCTAGGGTGAGTAGAATCAAATTCCGAAACCGACGACCAGCCCCTAACCAAGCTTCTCCTAAACCAGCACAGTTAGCATCATTAGCAACAACTGTGGGATAACCGACTTTGGCTTCTAACTGATCGGCTAGGGGAACATCGTGCCAATCCGTTAGGTTAATCGCAACTTTAGCAATTCTTCCAGCAACATCAGCAGGGCCAGGACATCCAACCCCGATACCAATTACTTCTTCCCTGGTATCGAGACGAGAGATTGCTGCTACTATTGCTTCGATCACCGCTGTTGGTGTTGCTGGTTGGGGTGTATCTACTGTTAGAGACTCCAATTCGGTTCCATCTTCACGGAAGCGTCCCAACTTAATCGCAGTGCCACCTAAATCAATGCCTATGGCTTGAGTCATTAGTCCTTAGTGATTTGTCATGAGTCATTTGTCCTTAGGCATTTTAAGGCAAAAGGCAAAAGGCAAGAGGCAAAAGGCAAGAGGGTTTTATTGAATTTCAATGTTTCTGACGAAATCGGGGATTAATCAACTCGCTTAATCCTTCTCCTACTAAGGACAATCCTACCACCATCAGTGTCATGGCTAAACCAGGGAAGAGCGCTGTCCACCAAATCCCAGTTGGTAAGGCATCGAGGGCTTGACGTAAGTCATGACCCCACTCTGGGGTTTGTTCTGGCAATCCTAATCCTAAAAATCCCAGTCCTCCCAAGATTAAAATCGCATCAGCGGCGTTGAGGGTAAATAGAACTGGTACACTTTGAATCACATTCAGAAATAGATAGCGCGATAATATCCTACCAGGGGAAGCCCCCAGGGCTTGAGCGGCTTCGATGAACAATTCAGTTTTGACGCTAGTGGTGTGATTCCGGACTACCCGATAGTATTGGGGGACATAGGAAATACTTAATGCGATCGCAGCATTGAAGACTCCTCTACCGACTACAAAGGCCAGAGTCACCGATAGCAGTAGTCCTGGCAAGGTATAGATCGTATCCATTAAAAACAGTAATACCCGATCGAGTTTGCCACCGAGATAACCACTGATTAACCCCAAAGGGACACCAATGATCAGGCTGAGGGTGGTAGCGAGAACGACTACTTTTAGAGCAGCTTGAGAGCCAAACCAGGTGCGAGAGAAAACATCATAACCCTGGCGAGAGGTACCAAACCAGTGATTCCAGCTCGGTGCTTCATGAATGGGATTACTGAGGGACTGGGTAGGGTCTTGTAGCCATCCCCAAGCTTGAAAGGTGGGAGCGAAAATGGCTACTACAATAAAGCACCCAGTAATCACTAGTCCTGCTACCATTAGTTTGATGGATAGACTAGGCCCTCTAGTAAAAGACAAAAAGCTGGGGAATGATTGTTTGGTTGAGGTCATCCTTCATCCTTGATACTGATAGCATTTATCATACTGATCAGGTAAACAATCTTGTGAACCTTTTGCCTTTTGCCTTTCGCCTTTTGCCTATCTCTTAAACAGTAGTTGGTAAATAGCGTTCAATGGCTTGACGATACTGACTCTTTTGCTTAATTCCTTTAAATTCCGCTAGGAACTCTTTGTCCTTAAATAACTGTACGGTAGGTGTTCCCACCACTTGAGCATTTTCAGCTATTTCTCTGTCTTGGTCAATATCGATCTCGACAAAGTGAATTTTGCCATTATACTCATCTACTACTTTATCCAGCATGGGCTTGAGAATTTTACAAGGACCACAACTGGGGGAAATATACTTGACCATGATTATGCGATCGCTTTCATGGAACAGTTTACGCAAGGCATAGCCCCCCAGATGGCGTGTTTCATTAATATCAAAGGTTTCCGCCGTCTCAGCTACTGGTTTTTCTTCAGTTTCTTCAGGTTTTTCAGCCGTTGGCTGTTCTGATGCCGGTTGTTGATGATACTCATGAATTAGGTTATTGGCAGATAGCCAGCGTTCTGCTAACATAGCCCCCATACAACCTGTTCCAGCCGCAGTGATAGCTTGACGGAACTCATGGTCTTGGACATCACCAACAGCATAGACTCCCTCGACACTGGTTTCCACCGAACCGGATTTAGTGACAATGTAACCGAGCTGATCTAACTCCAGTTGTCCTCTAAATAAGGATGTGTTAGGAGTGTGACCAATAGCGTAAAACATCCCCCGAACTGAAATATCCTTTTCCTCACCAGTTTCAGTATCCTGGACTCTTACG
Source organism: Moorena sp. SIO3I8 (assembly GCF_010692325.1). Lineage (GTDB taxonomy): Bacteria > Cyanobacteriota > Cyanobacteriia > Cyanobacteriales > Coleofasciculaceae > Moorena. Next base: position 3,886 of record NZ_JAAHHW010000015.1, read on the forward strand.
CCAGTCATCGAACCATTGTCTCCAAACACATCAACTGGCTGAGTATTCCAGTGAATAGTAATTTTGGGATTATTCAACACCCGGTCTTGCATGGTTTTGCTAGCTCGCATCTCATGCCGACGTACTAGCATATGAACATGGGAACCATACTTGGTCAAATATACAGCTTCCTCTGCCGCTGAGTCACCCCCCCCGACTACCGCCACTTCCTTACCACTGAAAAGGGGAGATGCACCATCACAGATGGCACAAGCTGAGATCCCATTACTCCAGTACTGAGCTTCGCTGGGTAAATGCAACCGTTTCGCTGTCGCCCCGGTAGCAATCACAATACTATGGGTTTTTACTTCCCGTTCCTCAGAGCGGACAGTAAAGGGACGCTGACTTAAGTCTACAACGATCACATCTTCGGTATAGCATTCAGTGCCCCAGCGTTCTGCTTGAGCCTTCATCCGTTCCATTAATTGAGGTCCGGTGATTCCCTCTGGGAAGCCAGGGAAGTTTTCTACTTCTGTAGTAGTCATCAGCTGTCCACCAGGGATTCCCCCAGCTTGAAAGCCTTCAAACATTAAGGGTTTCAGGTTAGCTCGTGCCCCATAAATCGCTGCTGTGTAACCGGCAGGACCAGAACCGATGATGACAAGATTTTCTACAGAGGAGTTGGACATCTGATAAACAAACTCATAACGACTACGTTTTCAGTATAACTGAGTATACCATATACAACTTAGCGAATGTTGTAAGACATTTAAATTGTGAATAGGGGCGCTTTGGAGGTAAGAATTCAGCTGACTGCTGACTGCTGACTGCTGACTGCTGAAAAGCGTACAACCTGACTTTATCAAAACAGAGGTACATTAAAACTCATACCTGTACCGAAAACTGTCCCATCAAAATTAATTCTGGAGTTGGAAGAAGAACCAAAGCTTTGTCCAGCATACAAATAAATTTGACTATTACTAGAAATCTTATAACTGACACGACCAATTAACTGATGATAGTTATCATACCGTTCCCTTTCGGTATAATCAGATAAGGCAAGTTGGTAACTAAGAGCTGCTTTAAATCGGGGATAGGGGTAATAGGCTAAAGATGCTCTGAAAACATTACTAATCTTAGAGCGTGTCTCTGGATCAGCAAAACGTAGGTTTAACTTATAGGACGTATCTAAGGCTAAGTCCTTTGCTAACCAATCCCGTCGGCTGAGTCTAAGATATACAGAATTATAATGAGCGAAGCGATCGCCTCCCTCTTGCTTGAATAACTGTTGATTGCTCCATCCTAACTCCCCATAGGTTCTTTTCAATAACTTCTGACGAACTCCTAGGTTAACTTTCAGTTGATTATAATCAAGTTGGGATCTATCTCCATAACGCACTATATTACCACTTACTGAGGTTATGAGCTTAGTGTCAGGTCCGAGGGATGGTACAGCTAATAGGGTTAGTCCTGGTCTCAACAGACCATCATCAACTGGATCGACTCCAGCGAAAATATTATCGCTTCTGAAATAACTGACTCTACCCTGTAAATATACTGTAGGTTTAGGGGGAGTCGGTGGTTTTTCTTGGAGCCGCAAACGGAGCACCCCCAGTTCCGGGTCTCCATCATTAGCGTTGGAATCTGAGTTTGAACTATTATCTCCAGAAGCAGGTTTACCTTGAGATATCTGTGACCTGTCAACTACCTCAGTTGAGCTAGAACTCGATGAATGCTCACTGACAACAAAGGAAGATAATAGTTCTCCACCACTCCCGATTTTCACCTGAGATAACTTAGGAGTACAATGCTGTTTTACCTGATCAGTATTAGCTTGGTGTTCTGTACCACTAAAAACTAAACTGACTGCTGGCTGATGGGAAATACTGTCTATGGGGTAACATCCAGACCAAGCGGGTTTACTGATGGTCAGTGTACTTAAGAAAATCAGATGTCCCAAAGTAGCTAAATAGGTTTTTTTAATCTGGTGCTGGGGAGGATGATCATCCTCAGAGTTGTCGTGATGTTTTTTATTTTTTGAAACCATATTTAATTAAAAAAAATATCGTTAAATTAATAACAAATTAAGATAATAAAAATTTTTTTTTAAAAAAAATAATAAAGTTCAATCATGATAGTTTAATACTCATTACTCTAGAATAGTCGTTGCTAAGCTGTGAGCGGTCTACAGGGTTTTTCCTAACAATGAGGTACACAGTATTTTTGGCCTGCTCCCTGCTCCGAGGCTCCCTTCCCCCCTTACTAAGGGGGGTTAGGGGGGATTTCTGCTCCCTGACTAAAAAATAGACAAGTTAAATGAGCAACAGCTTACCAAAATTGATCAATGCAGGTAGGGTATTTTTCTCCCAGCTAATAATTACTAACCACCAGCGGTGTTTTCAGGATTGACTAACCTGTATTTCATACTACTCTGAAGAAAAAATATCCTGACTTGACTTAGAGCCTACAGAATGTCGTATAGGAGAGTTTTGTACCTACTCTTCGAGAAGGCAACGCCAAAGCCCCGTAAGCTATCAGCTAATGCGCTACCTCCCAGCGTCGTTCGCACAGCGTGGCCAAACGCGCCCCGCGTGGCCTAAAGGCCAAGGCCAAAGCCTGTGCCACCCACGCTACTTGAGGTTCTGATCGGGAAAGTTCCAGGGTCTAAAGCGCGACTGCATCAAGAAAAGAGCTAAGCATTCGTTTAATCTCTGTTAAATCAGCTGATAGCACCTCAAGTAGCACCATCTGTAGCGCATTAGCTGAATGCTGACCTCTCAACTACCTGACAATACTGACCTTTGAGCTATTGGAGTTGCCCCGTGTTTCGCAAGACAGTCCTACTACTTTCCATCTCTCTATGGAGCGTTAATTCACTAATTTGTTCTAAACCAGTCAGTGCCGAAATTCCCTTAACTAGTGCTGTGCTACAGAAGCTACGTAACCGAGTGCGATTGATTCCTCAAAATCAGTCAGCTCGACCAGCCCGTCCATCTGATGCCATGACGATAGGAGATGCACTGGTAACAGCTCGCTCCTCCATGGCTCAACTGCGCTTCAATGATGGTTCCCTAGCCCGACAAGGAGAGTTAGCTGTCTTTCGATTTATACCTAGAAGTCGTACCTTTGAGCTATCTAATGGCACACTACTGCTGTTAATTCCTCCAGATCGGGGTAAAACTCGAGTGCGTACACCCAATGCCGTGGCTGGGATTAGGGGGTCAGCTCTGTTCATGCGATATATATCTGATACCAATACAACAATTGTTGGAGCTCTGACCAATAGCGGTATTGTGGTCTATAATCGCACTCGTTCTCAAGTTCAGGAATTAAAAGCTGGGCAGATCGTGGTTATAACCGAGGATCAAATTGAGCAGGTTTATGAATTTGACCTCAGAGAGTTTTATGAAACCAGTGAATTAGTCAAAGGGCTGAATTTGACCCAGACAGGACCGGCGGATAGTCCAGATCAAGCTTTGGATTTAGTGCGAGGGGAAATTGCAGATGCTCTAGAGGCGCAAGTTCCTATTATTGGCAACAACATAATTGTTAATCCTACTTTCATTCGTCTTCGGGGGAGTGAATCGGACGAGTTTCCCAGTGCTGATTTTAGTGTGATTGATGGTGGTGTTGATGTCTTCGATCAAGATGTGGGTTCTGAGAATTCCAATGCCGATATCACTGATCAGGTTAACCAGTTAGATATCAGGTCTACCTTGGAAACCGGTGAGTTTCTTAACACTGAGCAGGAGGATGAAACTGTTGAACTGGATCCCGAAGACGTTGACAAACCACTAGAGCCGGAACCAGAACCAGAACCAGAACCCGAGCCCGAGCCGGAACCGGAACCTGAGCCGGAACCAGAACCAGAACCAGAACCGGAACCGGAACCGGAACCGGAACCTGAGCCTGAGCCCGAGCCCGAGCCCGAGCCAGAACCGGAACCGGAGCCGGAGCGTGAGCGTGAACCGGAAATTCCTGTTCAGCTACCGGATCAAGGTCAAGGAGTAGAGGATGACTTCCCTGGTCAAGGTCAAGGAGTAGAGGATGGCTTCCCTGGTCAAGGTCAAGGAGTAGAGGATGGCTTCCCTGGTCAAGGTCAAGGAGTAGAGGATGGCTTCCCTGGTCAAGGTCAAGGAGTAGAGGATGGCTTCCCTGGTTGAGGAAATCCCTGAGCTTATCAGGTTAGTTGTAGTGCTTGAATTTATTCAAGAAAAGCCGTCTTAGTCATTAGTTTTTTGTCAGCAACAGAGTGGTCTGATTATCAATCAGAGCAGGTTTACCATCACTGGTATGGCAGCTAAATGACTCAAAATAGCGACGAACTGGGGTAGGAAACTCAGGAAAGTTGAATACAGCATCACCATCAGCAATATTAGCCCAGAAGTAGCGTAGACTCGGAGCAAGTTTCTGGGCATCTGGTAACGGTAAATTTAAGGGGGGAGAAGTCAGGAGTTTCACCATGAATGGATAAGAGCGATCGCTCATCCATTCTCTAGATATCTGGGGTAGGTTTTCCCAACCAGGGACTGACTCCACTCGATGAGATTCAATTTGTAACCATCTTTTTCCTTGATTATCGGTACACAACTGCAATATCCGGTAGGGGTGAGGATAGCTAACTAATGAACCTGTGGTGATTTCGTAGACTCCCTCTTGATAGGCGATATCCTGTACATGCAAGTGACCTGTAAAGAGTAGATTGACCCCAGCAGTTTTGAGAATATTGTGTAATATTGGACCATTTTCCAAGATATACCGATGTCCCAAGGAATGGTTAGCTTGATCGGGCAAATGCTCGATCACATTGTGATGCACCATCACCAGCACCAATTTATCCTGGCACTGGGAAAGCAATTGCTCAAGCCAGATCAGCTGTTGCTGATCAAGACGCCCTACCTGTTTACCACCGGTATCGAACTGGTTAGAATTTAACCCAATCAGCTGTACTCCAGGCAAAACTTCACAGGTATAGTACAACTGCTCGGGATTTTCATAACCAAATTGGCGATAGTAGTAAGGAAATTCCTTTAGTCCAATCGAGTGTTCATTGGGTAAGATATTGGGGACATCATGATTTCCAGGTACGACGTACACTGGAAAAGGCAACTGGCTCAATCGCTTTTGTAACCAGGCATGATTGTCTGGTTCACCATGCTGGGTTAAGTCTCCTGGTAGGAGGAGGAAATCCAAGGCTTTCTGCTCTAAATCCTCCAGAATCCTTTCTAGGACTGGAATACTAACTTCTACCAAATGAAACCGATTGGGATGATCCCAGATGGTTTGGGGTAACCCGATATGTAGGTCACTTACCACGGCAAAGCGAAAATTTAAACTCATAGCTAAAACTTTTCTTGATTAAACCCTAGATTAATTATTATTAAAATTATCGCTCATGACGTTTGCTGTTATACCATTACAACTCCTTGTTTAGGTTACATTTAACTGCTCACCTAAACAATAATGGATAATCTTTAATTTAGCCTTACATAATTAAGCTTTAGTCTATAAAAAATTTTAAAGATTACATTTAGGATAAATAGAGATGAGTCGGAATTGCGTTCATTGAGGTGCGACCCAAGGGCGCGAGGGATTGCTCGCGCCCTTGGAGGCGCGCACCTAGATCTGACATTTACAACTAGATTAGGGATATAACCCCTAATCCCTGATCCCCCATCCCCTGAGTAAAGTAAGGAGGTGCTAAGGTTGGCTAGAGTTCGAGTGCGACAACACGTTAATCCACTTAGCAAGCAATATCAGATGCCGGTGAGTCCTCCGGATTGGAATCAAGTTTATGCCCAAACGGCTCTTCCATTACATCTGGATATTGGCTGCGGGAGAGGGGAATTTTTATTGCAGATGGCAACACAACAACCCCACTGGAATTTTTTGGGGTTAGAAATTCGGGAACCATTGGTAAAACAAGCCAACAGTAAGGTGGTGGATTTAGGGTTGAGCAATCTCCTATTTTTGTTCTGTAATGCTAATAGTTCTATAGATTCACTCTTTAGCTCTTGGCACCCTGGTGCCTTGCAGCGCGTCACTATTCAATTTCCTGATCCTTGGTTCAAGAAGCGACAAGCCAAACGACGTATAGTGCAGCCCACCTTGGTTGATACTCTAGGGGCTTATTTGACCAGTGGAGGGGAGGTCTTTCTACAATCCGATGTGGAGGAAGTGGCAGTGGAAATGCGATCGCGTTTCGATGCTCATCCAGTCTTCTACCGGCCAGAGACTGCTTGGCTGCCAACCAACCCCCTGCCAGTGGCTACTGAACGGGAAATTTCCACCCTCGCTCGTGGTGAACCTGTGTACCGAATGTTGTTCTTTCGCCGTGATGATGTTTAAGGAATCGTGGAGTAGGAACACTGGTAGCCAAACCGCCTTCTGATTCAATCAGATCAGCGGGCTACTGGTCTGTATGCTCCTGCCCAATTTGCTTCTCCCCTATGGTTCGCTCTACCTAATTAAAGCATGAATAACCATCAAGCTGAGGCAACTCAGGCAGAAATTATGGTTGTGGATGACACACCAACCAATTTGCAGCTGCTATCTTCGATCCTGATTGAGCAAGGCTATCAGGTTAGGAGCATGATCGATGGACTACTTGCCTTGGAATCAGCATTGTGTGATCCACCGGATTTGATTTTACTCGACATTATAATGCCAAAGATCGATGGCTATGAGGTCTGTAAACAGCTGAAATCTAATCAAAAAACCCAGGGAGTTCCAGTAATCTTTATCAGTGCTTTGGATGAAACTTGGGACAAGGTGAAAGCCTTTGCTGTTGGTGGTGCTGACTATATCACCAAGCCATTCCAGGTTGAGGAAGTTTTAGCCCGTGTGGAGAATCAATTGACTCTGCACAAGCTACAAACACAACTGATTGAGCAAAATCAACTGCTGCAACAGGAAATTCGCGATCGCATTTCCGCTCAAGCTGCTTTAGAAGCCCTCAATCAAGAACTTGAAACCAGAATCCAAGCTCGCACAGTGGAACTAAGAGATTACTTAGAACAGCTACGGAACTTGGAATCGCAATTGCGTCAATCACTGGAGCGTGAAAAAGAAGTCAGTGACCTTAAATCTCGGATTATTTTTACCATATCCCATGAGTACCGTACACCTTTAATGACAATTCTATCCTCTGTGGAACTCCTAGAAAAGTACCGTCATAAATTTACTGATTCTCAGCAACTTAAACATTTTTGGCGGATCCAAGCTGCGGTCAAACATATGACTACCCTAGTCAATGATTTATTATTCATTAATCAAGCAGAATTCGATAAGTTAGAATTGAAACCAGTTGCTTTGAACTTAGTAACATTTTGTCAGGAGTTATTCTGCCCAATTAAATCAAGCCTTGGGGCTAAACATCGGCTAATATTTAGTAGTGAAAGAGACTGGGAGCCAATATTAGGAGACCCCAAAATCCTTCGACAAATTCTGACTAACATCATCTCCAATGCCATTAAATATTCTCCCGATGGTGGGACTATTTTAGTACAACTAAACGGAGATGAAGAGAAAGTCATATTACAGATAATTGATCAAGGTATTGGCATCCCTAAAGAAGACCAACCAAAATTGTTTGAGTCTTTTAGTCGTGCCAGTAATGTGGGTATAATCCCAGGAACAGGACTAGGGTTATCAATTGTCAAAAGTTGTGTAGACTCCCACGGTGGTAAGATTCACGTGGAAAGTGAAGTGGGTGTCGGAACAACCTTTACCATCACCTTGCCCAAGAATTTACCAGAAGAGGAATAAGCCGGTCACTTAATTACGCAGCAATTGGTATACAATAATAAATTGTGCCATTATTATAATCCGTCAATGCCTAAACTAAAAAGCCGCAAATCAGCTGCCAAGCGTTTTAGAGCTACTGGCAGTGGTAAAATAAGACGCCGCAAAGCGTTTAAAAATCACTTACTAGAACACAAGACCTCAGAAAGGAAGGGACGCTTGTCTAAGCTGAGCTTGGTAGACGAACGGGATGCGGATAATGTTCGCCTGATGTTGCCTTATATGTAAATCTTAACAGTAGACCATTACTGCTAACACTACTACTAAAGTAAACAAACTAGCTAGAATTAACCATGACACGGGTAAAACGCGGTAATGTCGCTCGTAAGCGGCGCAAAAAAATTCTCAAACTTGCTAAGGGGTTCAGAGGTTCCCACTCGAAACTCTTCCGCATTGCTAACCAACAAGTGATGAAAGCGCTGCGGAATGCCTATCGTGATCGCCGCAAGCGCAAGCGGGATTTTCGACGTCTGTGGATTACTCGCATTAACGCAGCAGCACGTCAAAATGGCATTAGCTACAGCCAGCTGATGGGTCAAATGAAAAAAGCCAATATCCAAATTAACCGCAAGATGTTGGCACAGCTGGCAGTGCTGGATCCAGATAGCTTTAACAAAGTGGTGGAATTAGCGGCTAAAGCTGAGTAAGCATATGCGCTACGCGCACCCTACGCGCGTCTGCGGTCAGCCTTCAGCTTTTGGCCAAACGCGCCCCGCGTGGCCATAGGCCAAGGCCAATCGCTGACGGCTGAATGCTTAGCAAGCTTAAAAACTTGGGTTTTGGGTAAATAGGTAATCCGTAAAGGATTAAGTTGTCGGGTGATAAAAAAACTTTGGTTATTTTGATTATTATAGATTATAATAGTTAGCTCACCCCTCTTCACTTAGTATCTTTAATTGGTATTTAATTGGTATTTAATTGGGTATTTCTTGTTCAGTTAAGTTCCTGAATTCACAGGGAATACCTTACCTTTTTACCAATTTCTTTACCAATTTTGATTCCCCAACCGATGCTTAAGCAAAAATTCTTCAACTTTGGTATGGTATTCGGATTGACGGCGATGTCTTTTTTGACACCGTTACGGGTTGGGAGTGCTCAACTTGAGGAAATAGAGCAGCGGGGTCAGTTGATTGTTGCTGTCAAAGATAATCTGCGCCCTTTGGGATATAGGGATGCCGATGGCAAGTTACAAGGATTGGAAATTGACTTAGCACGACGTCTAGCAGAAGAACTGTTAGGTAATTCTGATGCGGTGGTGTTGCAGCAGGTGGGAAATCTTGACCGACTTAAGGTGGTTTTGGACGGTGAAGTTGACCTGACAATTGCTAGAGTCACAGCCACAGCACCTCGCCGCCGATTAGTGGATTTTAGTATCCCCTACTACCTGGATGGCACGGGTTTGATTACTAAAGACCCCTTAATTACCAGATTGGGTGATCTCCATAGCAGAACCATAGCCATACTCAATCATTCTAGCACAATTGCCGTCGTGCAGTATGCTTTACCGGAATCTAGGGTGGTGGGAGTAGATTCCTACCAAGAAGCGCGATCGCTTTTAGAAAATGGTAGGGCTGATGCTTTTGCTGCCGATAAGAGCATTCTCAGTGGCTGGGTACAAGACTATCCTGAGTATCGGATGCTACCAGTGTGGCTCTCGGGTGAAGCCTTGTGTGTGGTGATGCCTAAGGGGTTACAATACACCAAGCTAAAGCAGCGCGTGAATAATGCGATCGCACGTTGGCAAGCAGATGGTTGGTTAGCTCAACGAGCAACTGTTTGGGGATTACCATTAAGAAGAAAAACTGTCAAGCCTTATGAATGATACACTGCCAACTATTTATCTCTCAGTTTTGCTAGTCCTACTTGCTGGTGTTACTGTCGCTGTGCTGCGCCAAGTTCTCAAAACTCGTAAAATTGAAACCACTCTCTCTCGGTTGGAAAAAAAGCTGCAAAAAGACCGGGGGACGGTTATAGAGTATTATGAATTGGGCAGTATTTATGCGGACAAGAAGCTCTTTGGTCAAGCTATCCTGCTATTTCAAAAAGCCTTGAAAGGGACTGATGCTGACGAAGAAAACCTTGCTCCTGTCTATAATGCTTTGGGTTTCGCCTATTGTGCCAAAGAACAGTATGATCTGGCTATTCGCCAGTACAAAGAAGCCTTGAAGCAAGAGCCTGGATATGTCACAGCCCTCAACAATCTCGGTCATGTTTATGAGCGCAAGCAATTAACTGCTCAAGCCTTAGAAGCTTATGATGAGGCGCTCAAGTATGAACCCAAGAATTCTACCGCTAAGCGTCGAGCAGAATCTCTCCGGAAACGCTTGGTTACACCAGCTTGAATAAAGTCAGAAGTATCAAGTATCAAGCATGAATTATCAAGGATGAATTTAGTTGTCCTACTACTTCTGGTACACCAGCGATTAAGCACAGCTTATCCATATCAAGGGTTAACCATGGTTGCTTGAGCCCTAGATTGGCAAAGGGACTCTCAGGTGGGACCTCTAACTGGCTACCCACTAAGCCTAAGCGGGATTTAAAATCACCGTTGAAGTAGAGAATATTGCCTGAGAGGGTGCTTAAGACATTGTCATTTAGAGGGACTTGCCAGCCAAACTTAGCGTGATTGTAGCTGAAGCGGCACAGGGTATTCTCTCCTTGACGGACGGTGACCCGATGTTGATATCTGGTAGGGCGTTCGCGTAGCGTGACCTTTGGTCGTTCGCATTTTTCCCAGGTGAACTCAGCTATCTCTTTTGGTAATCCCCAAATTTCTCGACCACCTGCGACAGAATCGTGGTTATCGACGTAGATGTGGGAAATCCAGCCGCCAGTTTTGCGGGAATAGCGCACTCTGCCAGCAACTACAATTAATTCACTGTATTCTAGGACTGACCCTGAGCCGTACAGGGATAGATACACCCCACCTAGAGTCTTTCCTGGCCAGAGGGAGACGATGTCAAATTCTGGGGGAATTAGCGATCGCACTCGCTCAATATCAATCAGCTGCAAGGTTTGGATGGCGTAGCCTTGTAGTGTCCAGGGTGGGTTTGGGTAAGTCATCGGAACATCCTCTAGGTAAAATGCTTAATCCGTTGATTTTTGTGAAAGGAATCCAAGATTATGCCGATTATGATAAAAATTACCAATTTAGTCAATTAGTAAAATTTACATATAATCGAGATAATCGAGAACAGTAGCACCAGCACAAGACAATGCCAGATACACATATTCGCTTTGATTGGGCAATCAAAAAACTGCTGCGGAATAAAGCTAACTTTGGTGTTTTGGAAGGGTTTATAAGTGAGTTGTTGCATTTTGATATTACCATCAAAACCCTTCTGGAAAGCGAAGCTAATCAAGAGACCCTCGATGATAAAACCAACCGAGTTGATATTCTCGCTGAAACCACGGATGGCGAGCTGATCCTGATTGAAGTACAAAACAATCCTCAACACGATTATTTCCACCGTATGCTCTACGGTGCCTCTAAGTTAGTCACCGAATACTTAGACAAAGGTCAAGAGTACGGTCAAATTAAAAAAGTCTACTCAATCAATATAGTCTACTTTAACCTGGGAATGGGAGATGACTATATTTATTCCTATCGGGGAGAGTTCATTGGGGCTAATCTCGGGGATATCCTGCAACCGACAAAAACTCAGGAATTTAAATTTCACATCAATAAAGTAGCAGATATCTTCCCAGAATACTACCTGCTGAAAGTAAGGAATTTTAAGGATTTAGCGAAAAACCCCTTAGATGAATGGATTTATTTTCTGAAAAACAGCGACATCAAAGCGGAATTTTCTGCCAAAGGAATAGCCGAAGCCAAGGAGGCGCTACGAGTTAATAATTTATCAGAACAAGAACGAGTAGCTTATGAGCGTTATATCAACAACAAGCGTGACGAAGCCAGTATCCTGAGTACCCAAGAGCTTGAGACCAAATGGCAAGTGGAACAGGCAGAAATTCGAGGTATTGAACAAGGGATAAAACAAGAAAAAATAGCGATCGCCCGTTCCTGCCGGGAACAAGGTTTAGATGTGGAGACTATTATGAAAATTACCCAACTTTCTCGGGAAGAGATTGAATCAATTAAGAATTAAGAATTAAGAATTAAGAATTGAGAATTGAGAATTGAGAATTAAGAATTGAGAATTTGTAATTCTACATTTTGCCTTCTACATTCTACATTCTACATTCTACATTCTACATTCTACATTCATTCTTCCAGTAAGCCATCACAAAACGCCTTCAGTTCCGAATTAACAGAACTATACCTTAAATCACTACGTAAGTAAGCGCAACCCCTAGCTAAGAGTCCATCCAGGGTGTCCACCCGCCACAGCTTGATGGTATCCTCGTCTATGGTAGCCAGTTGCGACCCATATGGGTGGAACACTAGGCGAGTCCCCTCGAATTGGGCAATTTGCCGACCCCTTAAATCCCACAGGCGCACGGTACGGTCAACTCCAGCGCTAGCCAGCAGCTGACCATCCCGGCTAAATTCCACCTGGTCAACCCAACCTTGATGACCTTTCAATGCCTGGATTTGCCCAGTTTTGACATCCCACAGGCGCACGCTACGGTCAACTCCAGCGCTAGCAAGGAGTTGACCATCCCGGCTCAATGCCACCTGCCTAACCCAACCCTGATGATCTTTCAATGCTTGGACTTGGCCAGTGTTGACTTTCCACAATATCACCATTCCGTCAACTCCAGCGCTAGCGAGGAGTTGACCATCCCAGCTAAATTCCACCTGGTAAACTCTACCCTGATGCCCCTTCAATTCCTGGACTTGGCCAGTGTTGACATTCCACAACCTGACAATTCCGTCAACTCCAGCGCTAGCCAGCAGCTGACCATCCCAGCTCAATGCCACCTGCCAAACCCAACCCTGATGCCCCTTCAATTCATGGAGTTGCCCAGTGTTAAGGTTCCACAATCTCACGCTTCCGTCAAATCCAGCACTAGCCAGCAGCTGACCATCCCGGCTCAATGCCACCTGCCTAACCTTACCCTGATGCCCCTTCAATGGTTGGACTTGCCTAGTTTTGAGATCCCATAACCTCACCATTCCGTCCTCTCCAAGGCTAGCGAGGAGCTGACCATCTCGGCTAAATTCCACCTGCCTAACCTTACCCCGATACCCCTTAAATTGTTGAAATTGTTGGACTTGCCCAGTGTTGAGATACCACAACCTCACCATTCCCTCAACTTCAGCAGTAAGCAGCCGCTGACCATCCCGGCTGAATTGCAACTGCCTAACCCTACCCTGATAATTCCCAAGTCTAGGTTCCTGAATCTGGTCAAGAATTCGTTGTAAAGCCAGTAAAGGATTAGCAGCAGGATAGTCTTTCAAGGGAGTATTTTTCGTGACCATTGCTTTCAATGCTTTCCCGGTCTCCATAGCTGCTAGTAAGGCATCAAACGGGCTATACTGAAATTGGCTAAGATGTTCAACTCCTGCTCGTTCTAGTTTTAGTCCTTCTTGCTTCCCTTGATCTAAAATCCGCTTTTCTTCCTCAACTTTCTTCCGAATCGGACTTACTAAATAATCATGAACCAACTGATAGCCATCTTCCGTTCCTGGTTGAATCTGAAACACTAAACCAGAGCCTACTAGAATCTCCAAAATCAGGCTGAGCTCCTCTGGGGGTAAAGTTAATACACTAGCTAATTCAGTTTCAGTTCTTATGGGTCGAAGCTGCTTGTCATCGGTCAAGAGAAACAACAATTTCCAGGTAGTTTCTCGGTATTTCGGTCCACAATCCGTAACCACAGCCTCCAGATAACGATCAACTAATTTGGCCTTATCGCTCCCTTGCTGATACTGCTTCAAGGTCACAATTGCCTCGGTTTCTAATTGCGCTCCCACCACCTGCAATTCAATCGGACGCACTCCTTCATTTTCTGCTGCTAAATCTTCCACCAATTGCTCAATTAACTCTGGTTCTAAGGAAAATTTAGCCTGATCCGTTAACTGTTTAATCACCGCTGTCGCCTGGCGCTGATCAAAATTACCTAAGTAATAGAGGACATCCTTGCTGAGAATATCATTATTGACGACATCTAAACTAATCAGGCGGTCATTACACTCTAATAAATAATAGATATAATCTTCCCGCAAGGCCAGAATCACCTTCACTGCCTCAAGGTTTAGACAGTCCTTTAAGAATTGATAAAAAACTCGCCGTTGCTGTGGCTGAGGATACTGAAAGAAAAATTCTTCAAACTGGTCGAAAATTAGAACCGTCAGTCGATTAGTGTCAGCCTTGTCTCCCAGCTGGTGGAGAATTTTGTCCAGAATTTCCTTCCCCTCTCCCCCCTGGTCTGTTCTAATTATCGTTTCAGCCAACCTATGCTCCCACCGGTTATAAACGGTCAGCAACACTGGCTCGACATCCCGAGCGGCAATACTGTCTTGCTGTAATCTAGGAATTAAACCAAACTGAAGTAGAAAACTTTTACCCACGCCGGAGGAGCCATAAATTACCGTTAGTTTGTGGTCTTTGCGACCAATACGCTCAACTAAGTCATTAATCGCTTGCTCTCGACCAGAGGCAGCAATTTGATCAGCTACAATCATCGGCTTTTCGTTTACCGTTGCCTGAGTATCCCTGATTCGTTCCTTGAGGGACAATCGACTAGCGCCCACAAATGCCCGAAACCGGAACTGATACTCGATTGATTGCTGATATGCTTTAACTGAGAAGGCTTTTTGATACTCCCCTTGGTCAAAGTAGAGCTGTCGCAATTCTCTGAGAATTTTAATATATTGATAGGGATTCAAGTTAGGATTGGTGTGGTCTTTGGCAAGCTCAAGATGGGCAATTCCATTTTGGGGTTGACCGAGATGCTTGTAGGCTCTGGCTAAGGATAAGCGATACCAACCTTGATGAAGTCCCCACGCCCAGTCCAACTGCTCGAGAGTCAGGTCACCAGGGCGTTGCACAGAATGCTGGGCATCGGTAAGGATGTCCAGTGCTTTAGTGGCCAATTTCTTGACCCGAGGCCATTGGGAGCGAGCAATGGCGACTTGTGCCGCTAGAAAGCCGTAATCATGGGCAAGCCAGACCGGGTTGGGATATTTTTGATGGAGGGTTAAGGCTTTTTTAGCTAACTGATATAACTCATGCCATAGCCCTAGTCTTTGTAGAATTTCCCCCAAGGGATTGATAAACTTAGCTACTAAGTCGAAACGCTTGGCTTGATCAAAGGCTTTATGCGATCGCAAAAAATAGTCTCTAGCCCTTAGGCAATGTTCCTTACCCTGATTCCGGTCTTGATCAGCATAGGTACGCCACCATTGCCCCATATAGAAGAGAACACATCCGTATCGGATTAGATGTTCGGGGTCGGAAGAAGGGTAAACTCCCAGGAGATCTTCCCATAGCTTTAAACTTCGTTGATAATGCTTCTTAGACTGCTTGAGATTATGGGGAATTCCTCGACCTAGGATAAATTCCACACTGGCTTCTAAGTCTGGCGTTAATGCTACCTGCCGATGTTGCAAGTCTTGCCAAGCTTGGCCTAAGTCCGCCACCTGCTGGTTACTGATATTCTGTCCATGGTGAAGACCCCCAGCGGCTCCAGCAGCTAAGACTTGAGCAAACCCAAGATCAGTAACCTGTTGGATAAATTCGATTACGTTAGCGGTAGAGATTTGAAAGTCCAGGGTTGAACCGGTTCCCCAACTGGCCAAATCCCTGGCGGAGCGCAGGAATTGGGAATATACTCGGTCATCTACCCAAAATAAAACCGGGACATGGAACTGTTTGCGAAACTCTTCCCGGACTCGATTGGCTAATCTCAGCAGTTGCTCAAGGTCTCTGACCACCTCAAAGCCATACACCATAATCCCTTGGGGCGGTTGTTGTCCCAGTTGGGATTGAATCTTGCTGTATATAGTCCTGTAGAGCTGGGTCACCTCGGGAGTTAACCCAATCGGTAAAATCTCTACCGAACAAACCTCTGCCAGCTGTTGAATCAACTGGTCTCGCCACTGGGTATAATTACAATGGGCAAAGATTAAGGAAAATTCCTGTTCACTGGCTCCCATTTCCATTGCCCAAGCCAGCTGCTTCAATAGCTGTTGATGATTAGCTTGTTGGTGATGATCCTCTGGCTTACTATTAGTCATTGAGTTATGGCAATCGGTGTCATGGTGTTTCCAAATTCAACAGACCAATAATTACCAATATCAATCTCAAAGCGCATTCTTGCTAACCCAATTGCCAATTCCCGATTCCCGATTCCCGATTCCCGATTCCCGATTCCCTCTCCTACAACTTGCCCGTTTCTACCAAAATCGGATTGACTGTAAACCAAGACCCTTGAGTGTCATAGTATTCATACACAAATAGACTACGCACCAGTACTCGATAATGGTCGTCACCACTTACTTCTTGGTTCTGATGCACCTGACGCAATAATTTCCACTCCTCTTCATCAATCGCTAATCGGATTTTATTGCAGCGACTACCAATAACCTGGTCTAACCCTGCCCGGGATAGGGGTAACTTGCCCTCCAGCATAATCCAATCCCGAACCATTGCCAGTAACTCCCGCACATGACCACCACTGCTAGAACAGAGTTTGTCAAGGGTTTCCGGTGCATCAAACACTTCCGCAATCCCCTGCAACCGTTGCGCTGGTGCTAGCTTAGGGAAAGCTCTAGCCATTACCATGGCTCTGAGCTGCGCCATTCCTTCCTGACACTCCTTACCATTCCGTTGCGTCACTGGCACCATGGGCAACACCTTCGGCTCAACCCCGAAACGATTGGTAAGCCGAACGATATCATTACAGAATCGTAGCCCTAGGGGCATGGTATAAATCACATGACAGTTGAGTTGGCGCAACTGTTCTCCCCGGTCCACAAATAAATATTCCGGTTGTGGTCTCCCCCAAGACTTCGGCACAATTTCCACCCGGTCAAGGTTATCCACAATCACCACTAGTCCCCGTTTTCCCTGGTGTTGGAGTTGAGCGATCGCAGGCTCAATCAACTCGGTATTAATTACATCAATAATGGTTTTGGTACGAGGTTCGATATAATCCCGCAACCGATTACGCAAGGTTGGGCTATTTTTAGCTCTCGTGGTAATCTTGGCAATCCCTGCCGATAAGGAATACTCTCCCTGTTTTTCCTTGACCCCAAACTCACCAACCTTGGGAATCTTAACCTCAACCCCAGTTACATCGGAACCCAACAATGTGGTAATTTCCTGTAGGAAAGCTTTAAAGCCTTTTAGTTGTAAGTTAACCTGGCTAGCTTCCAAACTTTCACTGACCTGGCGAGCAATAACCAATAAAATATCCCCCACATCCACATCATTCATCTCCAAGTCTTGATCCGACTCGAAGTAAACCACATGAAAGTTTTCTGCTAGCAACTCAGCCTTGAGTCGAGATAATTCCGTAGACTTCCCACAACCAATATGTCCGGTAAATAATTGACAGGTGGGCTGGTCTTCCGAGAATAGAGTAATTTGCGCTTTCAGTTGCTGAATCAGTGCTCCCCCTCGGACGGAAGAAAAATCGATATAGAGCTTCTGGTCTTCTGCCTGGGTGAGATCGAGGGTTTTGCTTGGGTTAGTGGCTTTGTAAAACTGGGTGAAATTTAGAGTCATCCGGTGTAGGGTGTGGGGTGTGGGGTGTGGGGTGTGGGGTGTCAGATCATCAAGGGTTCAAGACTGTATATGTATCATAAGTAATGCTGCGATTTCTAATTCGTTTTTGGGTACACTAATAGGTAATTTTTGTCTATAGTAATCCATTGCACTAAGGGTAGGCTAATTTAAGCAAGTGCGATCGCATCAGCCTCTGAACCTGGTGATTGAGCCTCTGAGCCTGATCAGCCAAAGTGATCCCACTAGCTTAATGACTTGGAGGATAAAATTTATGGCAAGCCTTAATCTCAAAGAAGAAGCACGTAGATTAATTGATAAATTACCAGAAGATTTTAGCTGGGCAGACCTAATACAGGAAATTCACCTCCGCCAAGATGTTAAAACTCAACCGGCTGACAGCACAGAAGCTCGAAAGATACCTGTATTAACAGCTATCTTCGATGGTGAGGTTTTACGCTTAGACAGAACTGTTAATCTCGAACCGGGCAAGCGCTATGCAATTGCTATTGAGACAGAAGTGAAAACAGTTACTAGCCAAAATGCCTGGGATGTGTTAGAAGAATTTGCTGGAACAGTTGAAGCACCATCAGACTGGGCTATTGAACATGACCATTATTTGTATGGTACGCCTAAGTCTAATCTTGAGGATGAGCTATGACTGGGGAGCGGTTGTTCTTGGACACGGCTTTTATCCAAGCTTTGTTAAATAAACGCGACCAATACCATCACAAAGCACTGGAACTACTGCCTAGAGTAAAAAATGCTAAGGAGGTATGGGTTACTGAAGCCGTGCTAACAGAAGTTGGTAATGCTTTGAGTGCGGTTAATCGCGTGATAGCAGTTCAGTTTATTCAACAGTGTTACCAGACAGAAAATATGTATGTTGTTAGTGTAGATACACCACTTTTACAACGTGCCTTGCAACTATATTATGCTCGTTCCGATAAAACTTGGGGTCTAACTGACTGTATTTCCTTTGCTGTTATGAAAGAACAAGGTTTAACAGATGCTTTAACTACAGATAAGCACTTTGTCCAAGCTGGTTATCGAGCTTTGATGCTTGATAAATAAAAAACTATAGCACTAAGGGTAGGCTAATTTAGGCAAGTGCGATCGCATCAGCCTCTGAACCTGGTGATTGAGCCTCTGAATCTCGTGAACGAGTCTCTGAATCTCGTGAACGAGTCTCTGAACCTAATCAGCCACTTGTGTAAAGTAATCTATAGCCTTTCTCATCCTGATCAGGTATATTTAATTTTCTTACTCCTATTCCCTGTTACCTGCTGCCTACTCCCTACTCCCTGCTCCCTGCTCCCTGTTCCCTCTCCCCAGTCTTATGCACAATTTCATTCCTCCAGAACGCTTTTTCCCTTATCTGACCTGGACTGATATCGAACAGATGCCAGACAAAGAAAATGTTGTGATTATTCAGCCGGTCGCTTCCATTGAGCAGCATGGCCCCCATTTACCCCTGATTGTAGATGCGGCGATTGGGGTGGGAGTCTTGGGCAAAGCCTTAGGCTGCTTAGACCGAGAAATCCCGGCTTATGCTTTGCCTCCCCTTTATTACGGTAAATCCAATGAGCATTGGCATTTTCCTGGCACCATTACCCTTAGTGCTCAAACCTTGCTAGCGGTGCTGATGGAAATGGCTGATAGTATCTATCGGTGTGGGTTTCGGAAGTTAGTACTGATGAATTCCCATGGCGGACAACCCCAAGTGATGGAAATTGCAGCACGGGATATTCACCAGAAGCATGAAGACTTTATGGTCTTCCCCTTGTTTACCTGGGGCGTGCCTAACATGGCCAAGGAATTAGCCACCCAGAAAGAATTAGAATTAGGGATTCATGGGGGGGATTTAGAAACTAGTCTCATGCTCTGTCTACTCCCCGGTCAAGTGAAAATGGATCGGGCAGTAAAGGAATATCCCCAGGGATTGCCCGAGGATAGTCTATTGAGTATGGAAGGACAATTGTCCTTTGCTTGGCTGACCAAGGGGTTGACTCAGAGTGGAGTACTCGGGGATGCCACAGCAGCAACTGAGGAAAAAGGCGATCGCTTATTAGCCTCTCTTTGTGATGGTTGGGTAAACGTGATTCGGGATATCTATCGGTTTCAGCAGCCTGATGTAACGAAGAGGTGATGGCTGGCGGGAATCGGGAATCGGGAGTCGGGAATCGGGAATCGGGAATCGGGGAGTGTGGGGAGAGGGGGAGGTGTGGGAGGTGTGGGAATAGGCAAGAGGCAAGAGGCAATGGTGCGCCCTTGTCCCATAGTGCTGCATCGCTTTTATGATACTGTTTTCGTCAATTTTTATGCCCTGAGCCGAAGCTCTCCGTTGCGAAGTTGCCCACAACTTCAGGCTGATCAATGCGGATGGCGAGACTCGAACTCGCATGGCTTTCGCCACACGCCCCTCAAGCGTGCGTGTCTACCATTCCACCACATCCGCTAATAACTCATTTCGTAGGATAACATACAACAGGACGAAGCTGCAAAGCCTAGCTCAAAAAATGCTGTCAAAATTGAAGGGAGTAGGGAGTAGGGAGTAGGGAGTAGGGTAAGAGTTTGTTTAGTCTGGGTCTCGGAGGTGGGTAGGGGGGGAATGGGGAAAAATCCTGTCTACCTCACTCGTGATGACAATTGCGATAGTTTATAAACTATGTTCCTCCCCACACTTCCCACACTTCCCACACTTCCCACCCTCCCCACACCTCCCCATCAATCTTAGTTTTAAATCTCAAATAAAAACCCTATATAGCCAAGCTATTCTATGAAATTTTCAAAGATCTTAATTGCCAATCGTGGGGAAATTGCCTTACGGATTATCCGAACCTGTGAGGAGATGGGGATTCCCACCGTTGCAGTTCACTCCACCATTGACCAACACGCTCTTAATGTCCAACTCGCAGATGAAGCGGTTTGTATCGGGGACCCCCCCAGCAACAAAAGTTATTTAAATATACCTAATATTATTGCTGCAGCCCTCACTCGCAACGCCACTGCCATTCATCCAGGCTATGGTTTCCTATCAGAAAATGCCCGTTTTGCTGAAATCTGTGCTGATCATCAGATTTCTTTCATCGGCCCTACCCCAGAAGCGATCCGAGCCATGGGGGATAAATCTACGGCCAAAGAAACCATGCAACGAGCTGGTGTGCCCACAGTGCCCGGAAGTGATGGATTAGTCAGCTCTGAGCTTGAAGCTCATGCGATCGCATGTCAAATTGGGTATCCTGTGATGATTAAAGCCACTGCTGGTGGTGGAGGAAGGGGTATGCGCCTGGTACAGGATGACAGCCAATTGATTAAACTCTTCCAAGCTGCTCAAGGAGAAGCCCAAGCTGCCTTTGGTAATGGCGGGGTATATATTGAAAAATTTATTCAACGCCCTCGCCATATCGAGATTCAAATTTTAGCTGATAGTCACGGCAATGTAATCCACTTGGGTGAGCGAGACTGCTCGATCCAACGCCGTCACCAAAAGCTACTGGAAGAAGCCCCTAGCCCAGTGCTTGACCCAGAATTGCGGGAAAAGATGGGTAATGCTGCGGTAATGGCCGCTAAGTCCATCAATTACGTTGGAGTTGGCACAGTAGAGTTTCTCTTAGATGCCTCTGGTGAGTTCTACTTTATGGAAATGAACACCCGAATTCAGGTAGAACACCCAGTCACCGAGATGATCACCGGTCTAGACTTGATCGCCGAACAAATTAAAATTGCTCAAGGGGAGAAACTAAGCCTTACCCAAGACCAAATTACTCTCAAAGGTCACGCCATCGAATGTCGGATTAATGCCGAAGACCCAGACCACGCTTTCCGTCCCCAACCAGGACGAATTAGTGCTTACCTACCACCAGGAGGACCATGGGTGCGCATGGATTCCCATGTTTACCCCGATTACGAAATCCCCCCCTATTACGACTCTCTGATTGGCAAATTAATCGTTTGGGGTCCCACCCGTGATGCTGCCATTCAGCGCATGAAACGAGCCTTAAGGGAGTGTGCCATTACCGGAGTCACCACCACCCTGACTTTCCATCAAAAAATCCTAGAGACACAAGCCTTTCTTGAGGGTCAAGTCTATACCAATTTTGTCGAGAAGGAGATGATGAACTGAACCGCAGCTATGCTGAAGGCAGAGAGCAGAATTAAGCTGTTGTGCATTTAAATTCCACAACAGCTTAGTCAACTAGTCAAGCAGCATAAAATTATTAAAATTTTTGTTAAATAAAGTTTAAATTAAATTCAAATAAATTAATTATCTTATAAAATATCCCTTGTCAAAATTTTGATTTTACTAGGGAAGTATAAAAATGTTGAGTGAAGTATTGAACAAAAAACACACCAAGAATTTTTGGGTATACGATGCAGATAAGAATGGATATGTGGAAAAAGCCGACTTAGAGCAATGCGCTCGTAATCTGGCTTTGCTACGAGGTTGGAAAGCTGGAATGCCAGAATTTGAAGATATTAGTGCCAAATATGCGGCAATTTGGCAGAAATTATTCCAGCCTGCCGATATCAATGGTGACGGAAAAGTAGAATTGGAAGAGTATCTGAAGGTGGCCGACAAATCGATTGCTAATTTTCCTAATTCAGCAGAACTTCAAGAAGCTCATAGTGCTAAAGCAAACATTATCTTCAGTATCTTGGATAGCAATGGTAATGGTACAATTAGTCTGGCGGAATACAAACAATTTTGTAAAGCAGTACAGCTCGACGAAGATATTGCTGAAGTAGCTTTTGCCAAGTTAGATCAAAATGGAGATGGAGTGATATCTAGTGATGAATACTTAGAAAGAAGTAAGGAATTTCATACAAGTGATGACCCTAATGCACCTGGTAACTGGCTTTACGGCTCCTATGAATAATTGGAATGTAACCTTCAACCTTCAACCTTCAACCAAACAACCTTCAACCTTCTAAATCATCATCCTCAGGATTCCCTGCTGACCTAAAAGAATTTCCCGCAGCAGGCTGAAAATCCCTACCCAAATAATTGGGCTAATATCAACCCCACCAATGGGAGGCACAATTTTGCGCATTGGCACTAAAAACGGTTCCGTTGGCCAGGCTACTAGATTAAATGGCAAGCGATTTAGGTCTACCTGAGGATACCAGGTCAGAACAATGCGAAAGATAAACAAGAAGATCATTAGTCCTAGTAACGGACCAAGAGTCCAGATAGCAATCGTAGCAGCAGTCATGGCTTATTTATTCTAATGATCACAAATGTATTGCCGGTGCCACCGTCAGCGGTCAGCGGTCAGTGGTCAGTGGTCAGCGGTCAGCTTATTTTATTTAAAAGCACCTCAAGTACAGTGGCACAGGCTTCTAGCCTGTGAGCCCTAGCGGATTAGCTGATAACTGATACGCGACACGCTGATAACTGATAGCTGAATGCTTACCTGCCGCCTTAGGTGGCTAGGTGGCTTACCAGTGTCCTTGTGATTGTAGTTAATTTAATTTAAAGTTTCTCAATAATAGTATCATGTTCTTGTAAGCATTCAGCTATCAGCCGTGAGCCTTTGGCTCACGCTACTTGAGGTGCCGTCAGCTAATCAACGGGTAGTAAACCAGCTGGGGGGTGCTGGTACGGCTGGTTTAAAATCCCTGCTGGTTTTACTCATCCGACCCCGTGCAGTTATGGCTCCTGCTAGCACCTCAAGTAGCGTGGGCGTAGCGCATAAGCTGATAGCTGAATGCTGAATGCTTAATCAAAAACAAGGTTTACAAATTAACTAGGAGTTTTTATGACACCTTCATTAGCCAACTTTTTGTGGAGTTTACTTTGGGGTACTGCCATTGTGGTTATTCCTGCCACTGTGGCACTAATCGTCTTTAGCCAGAGCGATAAGATCAAAAGATCATAACAAAATCTCTACTATCTATGCCTTAAACGAACTAAGGCGGAGCTTTGATAGCAGGAAATTGAGTGGGTTCACAACCCGCTCAATTTTTGTATTCAGAATCTCTCCTGATCCAGGAGTAAAATGGTTGTTCTCCAGTTACAGTAGAGTGTAAGACCAAGAACTCGCTACCATAAGACTGGCCATAGGAGAGTAGCAATGGTAAATTTTGGGTTTAATTCAGCTAGCCTTTTGGGCATATTATTAATGCTTGCCGGAGCAGGACTCTATTTCCTGCGCTCGGTTCGTCCAGAACTAGCCAGAGACCATGATATCTTTTTCACTGTGGTCGGGGTAGTTTGTGGCTTTATTCTGGTGACTCAGGGATGGCGACTCGATCCGATTTTGCAGTTGAGTCAGCTGTTGTTGAGCGGTACAGCAATATTTTTTGCTGTGGAAAGTCTGCGGTTACGGGGCGTTGCCACTAAAAAAGCCCGGGAAGATGCTGGGTTTGAAGACCGTCAGCGACCAGTTAGCCGTAACTATTACCGGGAAGAACCACAAGAGGCTAATGTTTATGATGAATACGATGAACTAGAGCCGGTAGAGCAGCGATACTCCAACCCTCGCTTGCGGCCCACAGCAGATTCCAGGGAAAGGCGCACAGACCGTTATGAAGTAGAAACCCGTCGTTCAAGGAGTCGAGGGAGTTTAGAGGAATCGAGGCTAGAAGAGCGATCGCGTAAACGCCGCCCTCGTTCTAATGGTCAGTTTTCAGAACGACCTAGAGAGACCTGGCAGGCTCAGTTAGATAGTGATTGGGAAGACAGACCATCTCGTAGTAGACGTTCTCGTCCTTCGGAACAATCTGTGGAACGACCTGTAGAACGATCTGTAGACACTTGGGAGGCTAAGTTAGATCGGGATCTAGACAGAGATCTAGACAGAGATCTAGACAGGGATAGGGAAGACAGACCCGTTCGCCGTAACCGTTCTCGTCGTGAATCTACAGAAAACTATGACTCAGGAAACTATGACTCAGAAAACTATGACTCACAGATAGCCTCAAGGGAAAGAAAGCGTCGTACCACCCCAAGGGAAGAAACATCCTCTAACTACTCAGACCAAAGTGATTATGTGGATTACAAACCCATCGACCTGTCTGAAGAAGATGATGAGCCGTTAGGACCTTTTGAGTACTAATAAAACTAGCTATCAGCTATCAGTGATCAGCTATTAGCCATTAGCTATCAGTGATCAGCAATCAGCAATCAGCAATCAGCAATCAGCAATCAGCTTATGCGCTACGCGCACGCTACGCGAACAGCAATCAGGTATTAGTTATCAGTTATCTGCTAAAGGCTGAGAGCTGAGGGCTAAAGGCTGAGGGCTGAGGGCTGACCACTGACCGCTGACTGCTGACCCCTTAGCCCCCTATGGTATCAAAACAGCGAGGTATTCGGAACAGAAGTTGCTAGACCCTAGGTCTTGTGTTGGATCTAGCTGATGGGATTGACCTTTGGTCACGCTACGCGATCGCATTCAACAAAAACTATCCTCTTGATCCATTACACTCCCGATTCCCGATTCCCGATTCCCTACTCCCTACCTACCACCAAATCCCACAACGCATCAATACCTCTACCCACATACTCTGAATCCTGGTGTTGTTCAATCCATTCAATCACAGTAGGGAGAACATGATTAGATGTTTTGCCCAATTTGCCCAAGGCATAGGCTGCGTTCCTACGCACAAAAGACTCATCATCCATAAGCTGTGCTATTAGGGTGCTGACTACGGTTTCTGAGCTGTTGCCCAAGCTGCCCAAGGCTTTGGCTGCCATCATACGCACATCAGAATTCTCATCCTGAAGTCCTGCTATGAGGGCGTTGATTACAGTTTCTGAGCTGTTGCCCAATTTGTCCAAGGAACTGGCTGCACTCCCACGCACGAAATAATGATCATCCATGAGCCGTGCTAGGAGGGCGTTGACTACAGTTTCTGAGTTGTTGCCCAAATTGCCCAACACTTGGGCTGCACTCCCACGCACAACAGAATCATCATCCTGAAGCAGTGCTAGGAGGGGGTTGACTACAGTTTCTGAGTTGTTGCCCAAATTGACCAAGGCTTCGGCTACCATCCAACGCACATCAGAATTCTCATCCTTGAGCCCTGCTATTAGGGTGTTGATTACAGTTTCTGAGCTGTTACCCAATTGGCCCAAGGCATTAGCTGCACTCCCACGCACAGAATCATCATCCTGAAGCAGTGCTAGGAGGGCGTTGATTAAAGTTTCTGAGCTGTTACCCAATTTGACCAAGGCATCGGCTGCCTCTCCACGTACATCAGAATTATCATCCATGAGTCGTGCTAGGAGGGCGTTGATTACAGTTTCTGAGTTGTTTTCCAAATAGCCCAAGGCATAGGCTGCACTCCCACGCGCAGCAGAATTATCATCCATGAGCCTTGCTAGGAGGGCGTTGATTAAAGTTTCTGAGCTGTTGCCCAATTTGCCCAAGGCTTCCGCTGCCGTCCAACGCACAACAGACTTATCATCCATGAGCCTTGCTAGGAGCGCATTAACTACAATTTCTGAGCTGTTGCCCAATTTGCCCAAGGCTTCCACTGCCTTCTCACGCACAACAGAATCATCATCCTTTAGGGGTGTCAACAATATTGTAATTACCTGATCTTTTTCCCCTAACTCGTGTCGATACTTCAGCAATCGTGTCTCATGAATTAAATTTGTTCGCTCCTTCAACATCTCTAGAGCTTGTGTCTCAAAATCCGTTTCATACAAACTACAAATTATCTGATCAACCTGTTCGTAAACCCTCTCGCCAACCCGCTCCTCACTACTCACCTCCAACTCAACCAACCCCTCTAAAATTTCTTGCACCAACTCACTATCAGTACTCCGTAAATTTTTCGGGTCTTCTGCCAAACAATTACCAGCAAACAACAAATCCCGATGTAACCACTGCTCATAGTTACTCTTATTATTCAAAACTGCCCGAATTGCCTTCGCCGCATTTTTCGGTTTTTGTTGCGCTATCAGCAATAATAACACTTCGCGCCAGTGGGAGTCATGTAAATGCTCCCGAATCTGATTCAATACAATCTCGAAATCATACTCATTCTCGGCTTTATAGTTAATTTCCTGAGCACACAAATATTCCTGAAATGTCTTATGGACAAAACCATAACAATCTTGCCCTTGTTCATTCAATAAACCAGTGCGCTTCTGGATCAACTCTACAAACCGTTTTGCCTCTTGCTTAGCTTTATACAAATCCACCTGCTTCAAGGTTTTAATCTGCTCAGCCAATTGCTTAATCAACTCATCTTTGTCAATTAACGTGCCACTGTCGTTATCTTCAGCATCTCCCTGAGTATGAATCCAATACGCCAACCATTCCATCAATCGGCGCAAATCATCCAAACTCAAATAGCTCAACCACTTATCACTACTTAATTCTTTATTAGCATCCCAAGAGGTTAACAAGGTTTCCACTGCTTTGTCATAAAGCTTATACCGTTCCTTGGGCAATACCGCTTGATACCGATGAATTAATGCAATAATTGTCAACAATAACGGATTCCGTGCCAATAGCTTAATCCGGTCATTATCATCCAGAGCCTTTCGTAAACTCTCCTTGCGCCTTTGAGCTTCTGCTTGGTCTTGAAAGCGACTGTTATACCAGTTATCAATAAACGCGGAAATCTTGCTATCATCAAAGGGTTCAATTTGATAGTGGGGAAATTCCTCAGTGCGGAAAAAATCCCGGCGATAACCAGCCGGTCTAGAGGTAATAATAGCGCGATTTCTGTCAAACTGTCCCAAAAAATTCTCGATGCGCCTGACTACATTATTGCGTTTAGCCTCTTCTGCTACTTCATCCAAACCATCCAGCAATATCAACGCCCTACCATCAGACAACCAATGCTCAAAAAATCCCACTGGTAACCGTTGCACTGACATGGTGTTTTCCGCAAACCCACGAGCATAGTCGATCAGGTTTTTATCGAGATTTATCCCAAAATCTCGCATCCTAATTAAAATCGGTAACCAGTCCGTATCACGATCTAATCCTAAAAGCTCAGGCTTGCTCTCAGCCAAGATTACTGCAAAATAACTCATCAAGGTGGTTTTTCCTGAACCAGGCGCACCCAATATCACCACTCGTCTCGACTGACTTTGGCTCAATAGCTGCTGAGCTAAGAATTTCCTACCAGTCGTCTTTCTTGACAGCGCCCTTTCCAGTTTTTCCTGACTTTCTCCTGCTAACAACTCCCGCTCCCAAGGGCGAGCAGTTGATACCTCTTCCACCACATCGGGCATTACAAAAATTTGAGCTAACTTCTCCGATTTCTCTACTTCTTGCCCAGGCACAGCAATGCCAGCAAATTTAACATCATCAAACCAGTTAGCTAACTGCTCACAATAATCCTGTTTAGCTACCTGAAATTTTATATAAGTAACTGTATGCTGAAAATAAGCATTAACAAATGTCTCTATCCAATGCTTGAGGCTATCTTGATTTAGTTTAATGTTATTCGTTTCTGCGTCTTGTAGAAATACCCTGATTAAAATCTCCCGATCAGGCTGCCCTTGATTAATTAATGGTTTCTGTAATTCTGCTAAAACTGCTGCATTAGTAAAATAGCCCCCCAAAAAATTTTTAACTCCATTCAATCCATCCGGGGGAGCGTGAAAAAATAATAGCTGGCTCGGTTCCAGTTGTTTTTCCCATTCCTTAACTGCGTCTTCTCCCGCTTTGATTGCCTTCTCTACATCACTTTTAGTCAGAGCTTTAACTATACGCTTCCCTGCTTCTCCCGCAACAGTACCTAACAAAGGTGACGCTATTTTCGATAGTTCCAAACCAGCTAAAAAGGAGAATGGTTCCATAATTTATAGGTAATTATGTTCGATTAGCTTAATTATAGCAATTTAGGGAGTAGGGAGCAGGGAGCAGGGAGTAGGGAGTAGGGAGTAGGGAATCGGGAATCGGGAATCGGGAATCGGGAATCGGGAAAAAATCCTGTGCAGCTCACTACTATTATGATAAACGATAGAATTTCTAATTTAGAATCCCTGAAAAAATGCGATGCTCTGATTAGGGAGCAGGGAGCAGGGAGCAGGGAGCAGGGAGCAGGGAGCAGGGAGCAGGGAGCAGGGAGCAGGGAATCGGGAAAAAATCCTAGGTAGCTCACTACTATTATGATAAACGTTCTAATTCCTAATTCATAATCCCTAAAAAAATGCATTGAGTTAAAGTCCCCCAGAATTGGGGTATTTAGGGGGCTTGCAATTCTCGCTAGTGAGGTCAATTCATCTGAAAACGACTGTAAATACTATCCGATCATGCTCGAAATTAAATGCTATCCCAGGATTAACCTTTTAAATATAAATGCGATCGCTAATCCAAAATTAAGCAAAAAACAAACAAAAAATAATAAAGTATTGACAAAAAGTTTAATTTAGTTTAACATATAAATGTCACCAAAAACAACAGCAAAACAACTTATGGACATCGAAAACTTTCTCCCAAATTTTGAGTATAACCCCAACAATCCTAATCTCCCTGAATTATTTGGCCAACCCCAGCCAGGACGGGAGCAAATCAAACATATATTGATCGGTTCTCCCAAAACCGTCCGGGTAACAATCTATAATCTTTATAGCCGTGGCTACGCCCAAGTTCATGAGTGGAGCACTCCTCAACCTATCGGAAATTCTGGTGAGGTCATCAGTATATTGATTCGACATCTGTTGGTAGATTAAGATAGCAACTTGCCAGGGATGCCAATCCCTGTCTTGATGCAGTCGCTCATGGGGGAAACCCCCAAGACCGCGCTGCATCGCTGGCGACAGGTCAAAACTTAGGATAAAGTACGAATTCTGAAGTCTAAAACATAAGTTTGTATGTTGTTGATTGGGATAATTTTCTAATAAATTGGTGAACACATAGTCAAGAACCCTAGGGCTCTTGACTATTACAAAAAATAATTCGGTCAAGGATTGGAATTAACCAGAACTTGACCGAATTTTTTTATTGTGATGAGGGAACAGGGAACAGGGAACAGGGAGTAGGGAGTAGGGAATCGGGAATCGGGAATCGGGAATCGGGAATCGGGAATCGGGAATCGGGAATCGGGAATCGGGAATCGGGCAGTAACGCACCACTGGGTCAAGCAGCTTTAATGACATGCACTCACATCACCCACAGCACCCATAGTGGTAATGCAATAGTTTTTCTAACTCTCCACGTTAACCACTCATATCACCCCTGGTGTTAATGCAATAGTTTTTCTATCCGACCACCCTCATAACCCTCATTGCCCTTACAACCCCTGACGTTAATGCAATAGTTTTTCTGGCTGACCACCCTCATAACCCTTATAACACTCATGATGCTTTCGATACTTCTCACCCACCCCTTGCATCTTTTAAAAAATCGTGTTAAAGTAACAATATCGTCAACACAATGGTTTTACCGCCATGATGATTTCTACCGCACAAGCCGCTGAATTACTAGGTATCTCTGCCACTCGCGTCCGTTTCCTGTTGAGCAAGGGCAGAGTCAAAGGTGCTTATAAGGTCGGTAGAACTTGGGTAATTCCCTTATTTGATGGCATGCCAGTGGTCACCCCTGGTACTCGCGGACCAAAGCGGAATTGGTCAAAGCGCACAAATTACACTAAGGCCGTCATCCACGTGAATCAAAAAGTCATTCGCCAAAATCACAACACTGGCGAACGCAATCCGGTGATTACCGTAAAACGAGGCTCTAAAAACACTTACGGTCATACTGTCGAAGTCAATGGCCCCTGTCGGGTGATGTATCGCCCAGATGAGCCTCTACATTGTGGAGCACGGGTATGGATTGAGACAATTTCTGACTTTAAGGTGATCGCCTAAGCTGTTGTGCATTTGACTTAGACTCAGTTATAAAAAAGTAAGCATTAATGATAGCTGATAGCTGATACGCGACACGCTGATAGCTGAAAAACCATCAAACCCTATCCCCCTGTTCCCTACTCCCTACTCCCTGCTCCCTTGTAGTTAAACCAAACTACTCCCGACAGATCAAGCTTGCCTGGGTAATTTCTTCCAATTCAACCGCTTTCAACAATCGGGACCAAGCCTCAGCAAACGTAGCATTTTGTAGATTACTACAACGAAGTTTAGCTGCTTGATTCAAGGCATCATACCAAATGCCATTTTCAGCATAAACTGTCATTAGCTTCTGCTGTGAGTTTGTTGTATCTAATGGATGCTTAAACTCTGGCAATTCAACCCGTTTCAACAGTCCTCTAATAAACAAAACCGAGTCATCGTAAAACGAGTCTGGGGAATTACAATCAACGATCAGATACCAGCGATACCACTTACCAACCTTTAAGGAGTAGGGAATAGGTATGCTAAACACACCAGACCGACTTGGCAAAGTAACAGGGAGATATTTTGGAGCAAGCTTGGTGTTAGTTTTTGAATCCTGCAAGGAAAATTCCCCAGAAAGCCCCCTCTCAACAGGTTCAGATNCAGCTAGTAAGGTAATTTGGCATTTCACAACCCAAGATGCACGAATTAAATTGAAGCATCAATATCGCTGTTTTTGAAGATGTTGAATCCGACAATTCTAATGCATCAAATTAAGCTTGCCACGCCAGTAGGGTGCGTTAGGGGCGGGCTCGCCCTAATTTTCCACTTCGAGCGCCAGTATTAGAATAGCCCGCCCCGTAACGCACCACCAAGTAGAATGCTGATGACTATGAGAATTGCTAGATACCAGTTTTCAACAATTCCTGAGCCCATATCCGATTTTTATCTGAAAAAGCTGGTACTGGCTCTTGGTCATAATCGAGTTGGTAATCATAACCCCCTCGTTCATAAACACTATTAATTATAGCTTGTAAATCTACTATCGGTTCAGAATCTTCTGGACGTAACGGTAGGGAAAAAGTTGGTAGTTGCTCTGGAAGATTACAGGTATATAACTCGGCTCGTGGGCGACGCTCTTCTCGACTAACCAAAACCCGATAATCGCTCTCGATAGTGTTATATAATAGTGGCATTGGTTTCCAGCCTCTGAGCAAATCGATCTCTACTAAATTGGTCAAGCTTCCTAACACCCGTTGGCGTTTTTTCAGGTAAGTTTCTCTCCCTTCACCAGAGCGCTTATTAACTGGAGATAAAACTTCGATAGCGGTTACCACAGCACCAGTATTCATATCTCTTACTTCCAAATACCCTTGTTTGATTTCTTCAGGCATAGGAACCATTACTGTGACTGGTTTTGTGGTTGGTGGCGCAACAGCAACGTTAGAGCTGGAAGAATCTTCAGTATTTGGTTGACGTTTAACAGTAACATCAGGAATCCTAACTAATAAGACGTTATCTTCGTTAGTTTTATTAACCTGATAAATGCGCTTTTCAATAGCTACTTTATACTTCGGACGTACCTGAGGAATTAAACACTCAGCAATTAAACTAATCAACCAATGATGTACTTCTGGCCATAAATCCGGATGCTCTAAATACGGATCCATACCGGGAAAGATTGACGGCATCCCTTAACCTCCCATCAGCTCTGTCTTCTAGGATAGCAGGTTAGCAGGATAGCAAGTTAGCAGGTTAGCAGGTTGTTCGCTTTTTAAGCTAGTAAGATCCAAGTTTTTGGGTTTTAGGGAGCAGGGACTAAGGCCGTAGGCCACGCTTTGGGCCAAGCCCACGCTGCGCAAACGCCAACAGAGCTTCGGAGCACTGAATTCAGAAGAGGAAAGAGGTAAAAAACTTGTGTACCTCATTAGGGCAAAAACCGCTATAGCTATGGTTTTTACCTACTTGAAATTATGCTGAATTTTCTGGCCACAGATCCCATTAAAGGATAGGATTCAGCAATTCCACATTGACAGTGGTAACAATACTATTCTAGTATTATTCTTGGTCTGTCTACTAGGATAGCTATCTGCTAGCTTTCCACTTGCACTGCCTCACTGACTCATTCTCTGTAACCACAGAATATCCAGGGTTAAGGGGGCAAGATTTCAATAAGATTGATCCTTGAAAACCCTTTGTGAGTTTTTTGTGAATGTCCTACCTTTCCCCCTGGTTGGTGTTTTTCGGAAATAATTACCGCACTACACAAGTAAAAATGATTGGGACATGTATGGAGTTTAACCTCTTTATCCTGACCGGCCTGAGGTGACTAAAAATCAATAATATCCATTCCTATTCGGCGATGAAAGCGATGAAAACTAAATCTCAAAAACTCAAATTCTACTCAGTAAACGATCTTAAGTCACTGTCCCAGTTAGCCTGTATATCATCTGAAACCCGCTTAGCAATGCAAGCTGTTGCTAAAGTGCTACCTTTTCGAGCAAATAACTACATTGTTGAAGAACTTATTGATTGGAAAAACATACCTGATGATCCAATTTTTCGCTTAACGTTTCCCCAGCCAGACATGTTATACTCAAGGGATTTGAATACCATGGTTCAACTCCTAAAAGACAATGTTCCAGAAAAAATTATGCGACAAACTGCCAATGAAATTCGTCTTCGACTTAATCCCCATCCCGCAGGACAAAAGCAATACAACGTCCCGTCGTTTGAAGGTGAACCTTTACAGGGAGTACAACACAAATATCAACAAACAGTTTTGATTTTTCCCACAGCAGGTCAACACTGCCATGCCTATTGTACATTCTGTTTCCGTTGGCCACAATTTGTCGGATTAAATGATCTTAAATTTGCGACTCGCGAATCGGGTCATTTTCAAGATTATCTACGAGAACACAAAGAAGTCACTGATGTATTGCTTACTGGTGGTGATCCGATGACCATGAAAGCACGACAGCTGGCTTTATATATCGAACCTTTATTAGAAGGGGAATTTGACCACATTCAAACTATTCGCATTGGAACCAAATCACTTTCTTATTGGCCCTACCGATATGTCACTGATGAAGATGCTGATGATTTGTTGCGTTTATTTGAAAAAGTAGTGCAACAGGGTAAGCATCTAGCAATCATGGCTCACTACGAACACTGGCGAGAACTAGATACACAAATCGCTCAAAAAGCAATCCAACGCATTCGAACAACGGGAGGGGAAATTCGAACCCAAGCTCCTGTTGTTCGCCACATCAATGATAGAGCCCATGCTTGGGTAAAAATGTGGCAAATGCAGGTACGCTTAGGCTGTATTCCCTACTATATGTTTGTCGAACGACAAACAGGAGCTAAAGACTATTTTGAAATTCCTTTAGTTAAGGTGTGGGAAATTTATCGTCAAGCTATACAACAAGTGTCCGGACTAGGGCGAACTGCTCGTGGTCCGGTAATGTCTGCCTTACCCGGAAAAGTCAAAATTGAAGGTATTAGCGAAATTCAAGGGCAGAAAGTGTTTGTTTTGTCTTTTTTACAAGCTCGTAACCCTGAGTGGTGCAATCGACCTTTCTTTGCCAGTTTTGATGCTGAAGCAACCTGGTTAGGAGATTTGAAGCCTGCTTTTGGTGAATCGAAATTTTTCTATGAAAGCGAGCTAGAAGAAATTTTGACCCGCAAGATGTTGTGAGGCGATTAACACAAGTCAGCTAGGGGCTTTAAGCGATCGCACCCACAACCTAACCAAAAGTGATCATTTATTCCATTTCATTGAGCTAAAGATTTTCAAAATGATTAAGCAAGAAGACGTTGTTATTATTATCAAAGACGGGAAAAGTTTACAGTATAATCCCAAAGATTATCTGAATTTCCATCAGGAACTTTCCTCAAAAGACCGAGAAATTAGGATCCTGTACCAAAATGAACCCGTTTTTGATGTTGTCGTTCCGAAAGGGGTGTTTAATCCCTACGGTGGAATTGCTGCTCAAGCGTTTATGAGTGGTGTTTTGAGTGGTATTCTTGATGTCCAAGGAAAGGGGGTGCTAGATCTTGGATGCGGTGCGGGATTAATTGGCTTTTGCTGTATTTTGAAACAAAGTCAAAAGGTCTTATTTTCCGATCTTCATCCCAACATCGGGGAAATTAACAATCATCCACTGATGCGAAGTCAAGATCAGGTGAAGGTGCAGGATTTATGTGCAGGAGAAGCCGAGGAAACTTACGATACTGTCTTTATGTGTTTTCCCAGTCGTTCAATCGAGCGCCCCATCGATCCTGAATCTTACGAAATGGGAATTTTAAGGAATGACGATATCGTATTCAGAGCTATTAGTGACGTGGGCAAAGTATTAGCACCATCAGGATAATTTGTTTTCTTCTATCGCGTTTTCAATGACCAGTTTCCTTTGTATCTGGAAGTGACATCCCATTTAGCTAAATACTTCGATTTGAGCACCCTTAAATTACTGTGGTATGTAGGAGAAGCTTCAGGACACGGTTTATTGTTGTCTGTTAAAAAATCTGCATAGTAAATATGGCGTAGGGTGGGACAATCTGTCCGATTGTAACGGGCAAGATGCCCGTTCCACCCACCGGGTCTTAAAAGCCTTGTTGTTACTATTCCCTATAATCCATTCCCAATTAAAATAAACGGTGCCCAATAAAAGGGATGTTCAAACTTACTGGTAATTAAAGCAATTTGAGCTTGTCGGAGGGCTTCCGCTTTAGTAACCTTCCCCTGTTTCAAGACCTGATAAAATTTAGTCATCAAGGCTTGGGTACCTTCGTCATTCACTGACCACAGGGATGCGATCGCAGCATCGGCACCAGCATTTTGCATCAGATAACCAAAACCCAGGATTTCTTTGCCATCCCCCAATTCTCCCCCTAAGCCGGTTTGACAGGCACTGAGCACTACTAAATCTACATTAGACAAATTCCATTTTTCTTCTACCTGGCTGAGGGTAACGTGACTGCCATCACCAAACAGAATAAAGGAATCTTGTTTAGTTTTGTCGAACAGAGCGTGGGTTGCTAGATGCACTACGGAATAGTCATTCATCTGATAAATGGTATCCCCGTGAAACTCTTTATCGATCAATGTCTTAGTGTTGGGAAAGGTTTCTGCCAGACGCTCTACTTCCGGTTGGGCATACTGTAAGGGATCAAAGTTATGTCGTTTATCCCCGATCGGAATAGTATGAGCTTTGGTGACCGCTGCCGCAAACACGTCTAACTGTGGTGTCGGTTGATTGTCTAGGGATGTTAGGCTCAGAGCAGTAATCTGATTAACTCTCAACCGCTCAATTAGCCATTGCTCGCCATCATACAACGCCCCTAGGGGAATATAGCGCAATTTGCCATCGGGTGCATATATTATAGTTTTGGCATTAGCCTTGGCTAAGTCAGCTTCAATCGGTTTAATTAGCCACTCGTACAATTGCTCGGCGGGAGTTCTGGCATTACGAGCCGGATTTGCCAGGAGTCTGCGGAAGTTTTGAATCGCTCTTTCCAGGTCTTTTTGTTTTACCTTAACCGTGCGCCGAATCGGGGGAGCATAAGGAGTGACTAGGACTAATTCCAAACGGTCTTCTAATACTAGGGGATAGAGAATAACCGCATCTTGTTCCAATTGCTGGAGTTGCTCTTGCAATCGTTTAGCATACTTCTTTAAGTCTAAGTTTTCTGCTTCTGTAGTTTCCCTCAATTTTGCCAAGCGAGCTTCTACTTCTGGACTCTTCAGGAAATTTTGAAAGTCTTTGGTGAGCTGGGCTTGATTTTTCCTAAGTTGAATGATTCGCTGTTGCTGGCTTTGGGTGCGCTTATCCCTAACAATAGTTTCTAGTTCACTGAGTTCTTGACCCAGGGCAATGGCTTGGTCGATAATCGGTTGGGTACCTTTGATGATTTCCTGTTCTTCAGTCAGTTCTGTAATGCCATCAACGGTGTTATCATCCCCTCGCACATTACTGAGGTAATCCTGCAACTCCTGGACTTTCAGTAAATCGAGCACCCGTAGGGCTTCTAAGTTGCGATTTTGTTGGGTCAATAAATCAGCCAAGCGGCGATAGTCTTGGGCAACAGTATTGGTAAAGGATTGTTGTTGTTCAATGGGCAGAACTTTTAAGTCTTTGCGGATTCCTTCTCGGACATTAACGGATTGTTTGAAGAAAGTAATCGCTAATTCCGATTGGTTTTGGGTATCATACAACTTACCGATACCAGCCAGAATTTGCCCTTCCCTTAAGCGAGTGCCAAGAGTTCTGGAAAGGGCTAAGGCTTGTTGATAAGCTGCTAAAGCCTGGGGATACTTTTCTAGGTTAGTGTAAACTATTCCCATATGGTACAAGGTAGAGCTAATCCCAGCTTTGAACCCAATTGTTTGATTAATTTCTAAGGCTTGTTGATGATAGTCTAGAGCTTTAGTATACTCTCCGAGTTTTTCATAAACTCTTCCGATCCGATTCAGGGCTATAGCTTCATATAGGCGATGACCAATCTGTTGAGAAATAGCCAAGGATTGCTGATATAATTGGAGAGACTTCGGATATTGTTTTTGTTTTTGGTAAACTTCTCCGATGTTAGTTAGGGTTTGCACAATCCCTTCCTTCGCCCCAATTTTGGTAAAAATTGGATTAGCTTGGTTGAAGTAGTCCAAGGCTTGGGGATAATCTCCCAAATCCAGATAATTTCCCCCTATAGAGTTATAGGTGGTGCCAATACCAGCCTGGTCACCAATCTCTTGACGAATGGCTAGGGCTTTTTGATTATATTCTAGGGCTTTGGGATACTTTCCCCAGTGACTGTAAACTATTCCGATGTTGCTCAGGGTAGCAGCTTCCCCTAAACGGTAGCCAATGTCTTGAAAAATAGCTAGAGATTGCTGTAAGTATTCTAAACCTCGGTCATACTCCCCTTGGTTACTATAAATTGTTCCGATATTGTGGAGAGTCTCACCAACTCCTCCCTTGTTACCAATGTCTTGACTAATTTTTAGAGATTGCTGATGATAGTTTAAGGATTTGGCATAGTCTCCCCAGCTACTGTAAACGCTTCCGATGCTGACCAAAGTAATAGCTTCCCCTGAACGGTGTCCAATGTCTTGAACAATAGTTAGAGATTGCTGGAAGTATTCTAATGCTTGAGCATGCTCACCCTGACTATTGTAAACTGAACCAATATTATTGAGGGTAGTAGCTTCCCCTAAGCGATCGCCTATTTCTTGAGAAATAGCTAGAGATTGCTGGTGGTATTCTAATGCTCGGTCATACTCACCCTGACTGCTGTAAACTGACCCAATATTACTGAGGGTACTAGCTTCCTGGGAGGGTACGCCTAGGTCTTGAGAAATAGCTAGAGATTGCTCGTAGTATTCTTTTGCTTGAGCATACTTACCCCAAGCATAGTAAATAAACCCAATATTATTGAGGGTAACAGCTTCCTGGGAACGCTCGCCTAAATCTTGAAAAATAGCTAAAGCTTGTTGGAAGTATTCTTTGGCTTGCTCATACTCACCCCGAGCATTGTAAACTCCCCCAATATTATTGAGGGTAGTACTTTCCCTTGAGCGCTCGCCTAGGTCTTTTAGAATTACTAAAGCTTGCTGGAAGTATTCTTTGGCTCGGTCATACTCACCCTGACTGCTGTAAACTTCTCCAATATTATTAAGGGTATTGGCTTCATTGGAACGATCGCCTAGGTCTTGAGAAATAGCTAGAGATTGCTGGTAGTATTCTTTGGCTCGGTCATACTCACCCCGAGCATAGTAAATCACCCCAATATTATTGAGGGTAATACCTTCCCTTGAGCGCTCGCCAATTTCTTGAGAAATAGCTAGAGATTGCTGGTAGTATTCATTGGCTCGGTCATACTCACCCTGACTATCGTAAACTGAGCCAATATTATTAAGGGTATTGGCTTCCCCTGAGCGATCACCTAGGTCTTTTAAAATCACTAAAGCTTGCTGGAAGTATTCATTGGCTCGGTCATACTCACCCTGACTCTTGTAAACTGACCCAATATTATTGAGGTTAGTAGCAACCTTATGACGACTGTGATCGCCCAACTCTTGGTTAATCGCTAAAGCTTGCTGATAGTAGTCTAGAGCTTGGCTATACTTCCCTTGGTTGTCATATATCAATCCAATGTTGTTGAGTTGAGCCGCAATTCCGATGGAGTCGTTTAACCTTTTGCTAATGGTTAAGGATTGCTGGAAGTAATCTAGGGCTTGGTTGTACTTTCCCCAATTGCTGTAAACTTGCCCAATATTATTGAGGAGGGTTCCAGTATTTTTCTGGTCATCAATGTCTTGAGAAATAACCAAACCTTGCTGGTAGGAATCTAGGGCTTGGTCATATTTACCCTGAGATTCGTAAACTTGCCCAATAAAAATCAGAGCGATTATTTTTTGAGAGCGGTCTTGGATTTTTCGGGCAAGGGCTAGGAGTTGCTGATAAGAGTCTAGGGCTTGCTCGTAGTTCCCTTGCCTGATTTGAGCTAGTCCAAGCCTTCCTAGGATAGTTGCTTCAACCGAGGTATTGTCAAGTTTGCGGAAAATCTCTAAGGCTTGTTGGTAGTAGTCTATGGCTTGGTCATGGTTGCCCAATGCATAATAAGCGTTCCCAATCCCCCAAAGATTTGCACCTTCTCCTGTGGGATTTTTAATTTTTTTGGAAATGGCTAAGGCTTGTTGATAATAGTCTATGGTTTGCTGATACTTTCCCTGTTTAACGGAAACATCTCCAAGATTAGTAAGGGTAATCCATTCCTGAACTTGATTTTCGAGTTCGCGGTGAATAGCTAAAGCTTGCTGATAATAGTCAATGGCTTGGTCATACTGTTGCTGTTTATCGTAAACTAAGCCAATATTATTGAGCGCAATTCCTTCCAGCTTACCCTTACCGAGTTGGCGATGAATAGCTAAAACTTTCTGATAATAGTCAAGGGCTTGGTCATACTGTTCTTGGTTCCGGTAAAGGTAAGCAATATTACCAAGGGTAGTGCTTTCCGCAACCTGATTGTTAACTTCCCGGTGAATAGCTAAAGCTTGCTGATAATAGTTGAGGGCTTGGTCATACTGTTTCTGGTTATAGTAAACTAAGCCAATATTATTGAGCACAACTCCTTCCAGCTTACGCTTACCCAATTCTCGCCGAATCGCTAAGCATTCCTGGTAAACCTCTAGGGCTTTGAGATACTCCCCTTTCTGGTTGTAAATCCCTCCAATCCAAAATAGAATATTCTGTTCTAATCCCCGAAAACCAGTTGGTTTAGTAATGGCTAATGCCAACTCCAGGGTTTCCAGCCCTTTATCCAATTCTCCTTGATTGTTATACAGTATTCCCTTCAAGGTCAGGGCTACACCTTCTCGTAATTGATAACCCTCTTCTCGACTCAGGGCATGAGCTTGCTCCAGAAACTCCGAAGCTTGGTTCAATTTCCCTGACCTGATGTAAGCTGAGCCGATCCAATTCAGAGCGTAGGCTTGATAGTAGCCTGCTAGAATGCGATCGCGAAGCGTGGCCAAAGGCCAATCGCGTAGCGGCTCTTTCAGAGCATCGCTTTTCGGAGTCTCACCTACTTCTTTGATAATACTCAGACCTTGCTCTAACCTATCAAAGGCTTTGTCATACTCTCCTTGGGAGGAGTAAACTGAGCCAAGATTAACCAGTGCATAACCAATCCCAAGCTGATTACCTACCTCTTGGTTAATAGTTAGGGCTTGCTCCAACAACTCCAGAGCTTTAGGATACTCTTCGAGACTTGAATAAACTGTTCCGATCTGGGTCAGGGTTTCCCCTTCTTCCTTTCGCTCCCCTAGACTTTGACGGATTTTCAGAGCTTGGTGCAATGCTTCCAGGGCTTTGGTGTGTTGAGATAATAGATTGTAAACCTGTCCAAGGCCATTGAGAGCTTTAGCTTTACCGGAAGAGTTTTCCAATTCCCGATAAATCGTCAATACTTGTTGATAACTCTCCTTGGCTTGAGGCAACTGACCTTTAACAAACTCTAACCTTGCCCGATCCAATAACTGCTCCGCTTGAGTGGCTTGGTCTAGAGTCGTTTGTGCCACTGCTGGAGCAACTCCCAGAGTTTCCGGGGCTAGGATCGGTGAGAGCAGGCAGAGTAAGCTAGCACTAGCTAGCTTGAGACAGAATACAGGAATAGTAGAGTAAGTACCCATCGACAAATCAGCCACTTGGTAGTTTCTTACTATATATCCTTAGGTGGTGCTACTTTTATGCAAATTTTACTAAGGAAATTTTAAATTGGGTGAGGGAGTAGGGAGTAGGGAGTAGGGAGTAGGGAGTAGGGAGTAGGGAGTGGACGAAAAATTGCTGTGGGAATTAAAGGGTTCGACTCCCCTTCAGTCATTGAAGTCTCTGGTTAACGGTCAACGGTCAACAGTTAACAACAAACCAGACCAGGTAATGACGTCTAACACACGAGTACCCATTTACCGCTAACTAGTACTAGTTTTTCGCTAACTAGTACTAGTTTATCACATACCAGTACTCGTTTCTCGTTAACTAGTACTGGTGTATAACAAATGGGTACTGGTGTATAACAAATGGGTACTAGTTTGTTATATATTAGTACTCGTTTTCGTTAACTAGTACTGGTGTATAACAAACTAGTACTAGTTTTTCGTTAAACTGTACTAGTTTATCACTTAACAGTACTCGTTTCTCAGTAACTAGTACTTGTTGCTAACATACTAGTACTAATGTATCAAAAACAGGAACCTGTTTGTTCTAAACGAGTACTATTTTCTCACATGCCAGTACTGGTTTGCTGTTTTATCGGTGCTATAGCGGAAATTCAATTAACTTATATGGAGAAGGGCATAGGTAGGGTGAGTTAGGGGCGGACTTGCCCTTATTGTTAGCTTCG
This sequence comes from Moorena sp. SIO3I8, assembly GCF_010692325.1. Classification (GTDB taxonomy): domain Bacteria; phylum Cyanobacteriota; class Cyanobacteriia; order Cyanobacteriales; family Coleofasciculaceae; genus Moorena. The sequence continues at coordinate 44,950 of NZ_JAAHHW010000015.1, forward strand.
TAGCCAGGGTTGAGATAGTCCGCCCCGTAACGCACCACCTATTTTCTCACATGCCAGTACTGGTTTGCTGTTTTATCGGTGCTATAGCGGAAATTCAATTAACTTATATGGAGAAGGGCATAGGTAGGGTGAGTTATACCGAGTTGCATTCAAAGAGAGTAGATTAGTTGGATAGGGAGATGGGGAGATGGGGAGATTGGGAGATGGGGAGATGGGGAGATGGGGAGATTGGGAGATTGGCGGAAGAGAAAGTTGTACCTTTGACCGCAACTTAGTATTAGGGGCGGACTTCCCCTTATTGTTCGCTTCGTAGCCAGGGTTGAGATAGTCCGCCCCGTAACGCACCACCGGGTCAAACTGAATTTTAACAGGATGGATGTTCAATCTTGTAAATTTTCCACATCAGCTAAATCTTGTAACCTTCCTGATGCTTGTTTATTTTTTATAAGATTGTCTAAATCAATAAAATTAACCGATATATCGTCAATGATTACCTCGATTTTAGCCTGATAACAGGTTTCAAAATCCTCAGCGGTCAGCGGTCAGCGGTCAGCGGTCAGCTTAAAATAAACCTCGTTGGTGTAGCGTGCGCATCGTGCAAACTGGAGAATTTAATATAGAGAGATTTTAGTTAGTTTAAAGTTTGGGTAAAAGTGAGATTCACCCCCCTGTTCCCTGTTCCCATATCCGCTGTTCCCTTTGCTATTTGGTATAGCGAGGATGACCATGTACAGCTACTGCATAACCACCAATTACTAAATACTTTACTTGATTATCGTTTAATAATTGTATAAACTCTTTGAAGTCTTGGTTGAGCATTGTTGTATTGATAGTGGTGGTATTGCTGACGGATTATTTCTAGGGCTTATAAGCGTTTTTTGTAGGACTGTTTTCGCCAGTAGCTAAAATCGCTTTTTTGTTGCTTTATTTTGAGTTTATTAACTACTTTTTCCATGATTTTAGTGATTGTTAAAAATTACCAATTAGTTTAAACTATAAAAATTACCACCTCGGCTTAAAAATCCCTAGTAGAACATAATATCCTACAGTGGATTTCAATCCGCGCCCCAAACCTCCCACACTGACCACGCTTTCCATATTTACCACACTTTACTCTCTCTACCACACTTGCCACACCCGTGATGACAACCCCACAAGCTATTGACTGGAATTCCCTAGCCTCGGAACTTACCGGAATAGAAATTATTGATGACCCAACCCAAGTCGCTAAATTATCCCTAGACTACTACCACTTCAGTCCGGTACTGGAATCCCAGCTTAAAGATAAACGGGGGAACATCGTAGTTCGTCCCACTACGGTGGCGGAAGTCCTGGAAATAGCTAGGGTTTGCGTTAAGTACAAAGCTCCCCTAACCGTAAGAGGCTCAGGGACTGGTAATTATGGTCAGTGTATCCCCCTCAACGGTGGTCTGATTCTCGATACTACTCGCCTCAATCAGATTAACTGGATAAAACCGGGTTTAGCCTCTGTTCAGCCAGGGGTCAAGCTAGCAGCCTTTGACAAAGAAGCTCATAAAATTGGCTGGGAATTGCGCATGGCTCCCTCTACCTATCGCACCGCTACTATTGGTGGGTTTATTGGTGGCGGGAGTGGCGGCATTGGTTCCATTACTTATGGAGTATTACGCGATCGCGGAAATATTCATGCTCTCCAAGTCGTCACCCTCGAAGACCAGCCCCGTGTGATCGAATTACGGTCAGATCAGTTGCAGAAGGTGAATCACGCCTATGGCACCAATGGCATTATCACTGAATTAGAAATACCCCTAGGACCAGTCTATCCTTGGGCTGAAGTAATCGTAGTCTTTAATGACTTTATGACTGCTGCTAGATTTGGTCAAGCCTTAGGTGATGCGGATGGCTTGATTAAGAAACTGATTAGCATTCACGCTTGGCCAATTCCATCCTACTTTGCCGCTCTCAGCAACTACCTTCCGGAAGCTAAGCACTGTGCCTTGCTGATGATAGCGGAATCTTCCCTAGAGCCATTCCAGGATTTAGTTCGGGAGTATGGTGGAGAGGTCACTTACCAGAAGACTGCCCTAGAAGCGAGTAAGGGAGTCAGCCTAGCAGAGTTCACCTGGAATCATACCACCTTACACGCCCGTAGTGTTGATCCCAGCCTCACCTATTTACAAACCTCATTTGTGAATCTGGAACAGGTGGAGCATTTTTATCAGCACTTTGGGGATGAAGTGATCATGCATTTAGAATTCATGCGAGTAGCAGGACAACTCATACCAGTGGGACTACAAATCGTTCGGTATAGTTCCGAAGACCGTTTAAATGAGATTATTCGCTATCACGAAGAGTATGGCGCTATGATTGCTAATCCCCACACCTACATCTTGGAAGATGGGGGTATGAAAACCGTTGATATGGAACAGTTGCGGTTTAAGGAAATAGTTGATCCCTATGGATTGATGAATCCTGGTAAAATGCGAGCCTGGGAGCATCGGTAGAGTAAGGAGTGTGGGGAGATGGGGAGATAGGGAGATGGGGAGATGGGGAGATAGGGAGTAGGCAAAAATAGGGAAGTGTGGGGAGTTAAAGAAATATGGACACAACTGGACTCGAACCAGTGACCCCCACGATGTCAACGTGGTGCTCTAACCAACTGAGCTATGCGTCCAAACCATTCATTATGATAGCACATATTTAGAATATAGCAATTTTAAACCCTATAGCAAAGGGAGCAGGGAGCAGGGAGCAGGGAGCAGGGAGCAGGGAGCAGGGAGCAGGGAGCAGGGAGCAGGGAGCAGGGAGCAGGGAGCAGGGAGCAGGGAGCAAAAGATTTCCTAAGCTTTGCTTCGACTGCTATAGCAATTCTCAGCAACCTTTGAGGGAAATTGCTATTGCTAGCATGCCTATTGCTAGCATGCCTATTGCTAGCATGCCTATTGCTAGCATGCCTATTGCTAGCATGCCTATTGCCTCTTGCCTCTTGCTAGCATGCCTATTCCCTATTCCCTATTCCCTATTCCCTTTCCTTCAAATTCTTTTGAAGGAGGACATGACAGATTAGTTCTGCTAAAATATCCTGGTCGTTCAGCCTTTACCAGCATCTTTATCTTTGAGTCAACCAATAGAGACCGCCAGTATCGATACATTAGCCCAGGAACTCGCAGCCATACAGCAAACTGGTTCTAAGCGAATTGCCTTGTTGGGTTCACGTCACGTTCCGATCACCCATCAGAATCTAATTGAGATGATGAGCTATGCCTTAGTGCAAGCCGGTAATCGTCTGATTACCTCTGGTGCCACTGGAACCAACTTAGCTGCCATTCGAGGTGCTATGCGAGCCGATCCGTCCTTGCTAACGGTAATTTTGCCCCAAAGTCTTCAGCGACAGCCACTGGAATCCCGAAATTACTTGGAGAAGGTAATGCATTTGGTGGAAAACCCCCAAAATGATACCTTGTCTCTCGCTGAAGCTAGTGCCTTGTGTAATGCCGAAATTATTGCCCGGTGTCAGCAGTTAATTTGTTTCGCATTCCATGATAGCCGTACCCTCCTGAACACCTGTAAGGAGGCAGAACAGCAAAGTAAGGTTGTTACTCTGTTCTATTTTGATTAGTTGTGATTAATTGTAATTAATTTTGATTAGTGTGAGCTAGACTATGCATCTATCCGGTTCGGGAATTTTACTTTACTGTATTGTGGGGGCAACGGTTTTAATATATCTACCGTATCTGGTAGTTGCCTACAGCCGTTTCAAACTAGGCTATGACCAAAGTGCCCCTCGCGCCATGTTTGATCAGCTACCGCCCTATGCCCAACGAGCGACTTGGGCACATCAGAACTCCTTTGAAACGTTTATTGTATTTAGCGCAGCAGCGTTGATGGCCTATATAACGGGTCAGAATTCAACCCTCGCCATCGGGTGTGCGATCGCATTTGTAATTGCCCGAGTCTTCTACTCGGTGTTTTACATTCTCGATATTCCCTTGGGGCGATCGCTGATGTTTGGCATCGGCTCTCTTTCCACTGGTACTCTGTTTGTTCTGAGTCTAATATCATGTCGGGATAATTACCCTTAATAAAAATCTCCCCATCTCCCCATCTCCCCATCTCCCCATCTCCCCATCTCCCCATCTCCCCATCTCCCCATCTCCCCATCTCCCCATCTCCCCACCCTCCCTCTAATTATGGGTATTCAACCTGACTTGATATAAGCAGCGTCAGTGGCTAGACCAGATCAAGTCCACTTGCTTCGGGCCTTGATAGTTTTGGTTGTTGGTCATTTGTCTTGAGAGCCACCAGGTTGAGCCACCTCCCCAAGACTTATGGGCTTATTCAAGACTGATGCTACCGGGCTTGATATCAATAGGTTTAAAAATTTTGTATAGGGTGCAACAAATTTCCATTTTGGTTTTAAGCTGTTAGATAGTGAGTCACTATTGCTCACGGCCTACCGCTGACCGTTATTAATTATGGCTAGTACCTATTCTTTTGATATTGTTAGTGACTTTGATCGACAAGAGTTGGTCAATGCTGTGGATCAAACTATTCGTGAAATCAAAAGTCGTTACGACCTCAAAGATACTAAAACCACTGTTGAATTAGGAGAAGAATCTATCACCATCAATACTGATAGTGAATTCACCCTAGATGCTGTGCATACTGTTATTCGTACCAAAGCCGCGAAACGGGAACTTTCGCAAAAAATCTTCGACTATGGTAAAGTAGAATCAGCTAGTGGTAATCGTGTCCGCCAAGAAATCACGCTAAAAAAAGGCATTAGCCAAGAATATAGTAAAAAAATCACCAAATTGATTCGAGATGAATTTAAAAAAGTACAAGCCTCGATTCAAGGTGATTCAGTTAGAGTATCTAGCAAATCTAAGGATGACTTACAAGATATCATCCAGCGGTTGAAGCAAGAAGATTTGCCGATTGCTTTGCAATTTACTAACTATCGCTAAGTAAGCATTCAGCCTTCAGCTATCAGCCGTCAGTCGTCAGCCGTCAGCCGTGAGCTAAAAGCTCACGCTACTTGAGGTGCCGTCAGCTTATTTTATTCAAAAGCACATCAAGGTGGCACAGGCTTCTAGCCTGTGACACATAAGCTGATAGCTGATAGCTGATAGCTGATAGCTGATAGCTGATAGCTGATAGCTGATAGCTGATAGCTGATAGCTGATAGCTGATAGCTGATAGCTGATAGCTGATAGCTGATAGCTGATAACTGATAGCTGATAACTGATAGCTGATAGCTAAATGCTTACACTCTAGACTACTATGGCTTGATCCCAGAGATGACTTCCTTAGCTGCTGCTAATGTGCGGTCAATATCCTCCTCGGTGTGAGCTAGGGAAGTAAATCCTGCTTCAAATTGTGAGGGGGCTAGGTAAATCCCACGCTCTAACATGCCCCGATGGAAAGCAGTGAATTTGGATGAATCAGAGGTTTTGGCATCATCGAAGTTGTGAACAGGAACACCAGTAAAGAACATGCCAAACATAGCGCTGATGTAACCACCAGTAGTTGCATGACCAGCATCTTTAGCAATTTGCAGTAATCCCTCGGAGAGCTTTTTAGTAATACTATCTAGCTGTTCATAGGTACCCGGTTTCTTCAGTAACTCCAGGGTTTTAATGCCTGCTGTCATGGCTAGAGGATTCCCAGAAAGGGTTCCGGCTTGATACATTGGCCCTGCTGGTGCCACCATCGACATGATATCCTTTCGTCCGCCATAGGCTCCCACGGGCAAACCACCACCGATAATTTTACCTAGGGTAGTCAGGTCAGGAGTGATGCCAAATTTCTCCTGAGCACCACCGTAGGCAATCCGGAAGCCAGTCATCACTTCATCAAACACCAGTAGAGCGCCATGGTTTTGAGTCAGTTCCCGCAAGCCTTCAAGAAAACCAGGCACAGGAGTGATGAAACCAGAATTTCCTACCACCGGTTCTAGGATGACCCCACCAATCTCATTGGGATATTGCTCAAATAAAGCTTTAACGGCGTCCAGGTCATTATAGGTAGCGGTTAACGTATTAGCAGTGGCCGACTTAGGAACACCAGGGGAATCCGGTAAACCTAGAGTAGCGACTCCAGAACCAGCTTGTACCAGCAGCATATCGGCGTGACCATGGTAGCAGCCAGAAAATTTGATAATTTTGTCCCGTCCTGTGAAGGCACGCATCAGTCGCAGCACTGCCATACAGGCTTCGGTGCCAGAATTAACAAACCGCACCATTTCAATACTAGGAACGGCGTCAATCACCATTTGTGCTAGCACGTTCTCTAGGGCAGAGGGAGCGCCAAAACTGGTACCCTTGTCTAGAGCCTGGTGCAATGCCCCAATAACGTCCGGATGAGCATGACCGCAAATGGCTGGTCCCCAGGTACCTACATAGTCAATGTACTGGTTGCCATCTACATCCCAGATGTATGCTCCTTCAACTCGGTCAAATACAATCGGTTCTCCCCCTACTGATTTAAAGGCTCTGACTGGGGAGCTTACCCCTCCTGGCATTAGGTTCTTGGCGGCGCTGAAAATTTCTTGTGATTTAGTGGTTTTAAACGACGTAGTGCTAACCAAAATAGTCTCCTAATATTAATAGTGTACGAGTGAGTTGAAAATAAGGGAAAAGGCGATCACCCCATTACCCCCCTTAAACAGGACAACAGGGAACTTCGGATCAGGTAACTTCGGCTTAGGGGCAATACTGGACAAGAGACTATTATCCTATGGAGGCTGATCCGTTTTGAATTTGTAAAGAAAGAATCCAGATTTACTGATCAATATTTAGTGATCAATTGGATGTCAGGTGTGGTATCTTGTAGGGTGTATCTCATTAAAGCTGTTTGACCGGCTGGGTGTTTCAATCTGTTGCCCTAAAACTATGTCAGCATCTGAACCGACTTCCATTAGCCAAGCTATACCAGTTGACCAAATTCGCTACAACGATCAAGGACTAGTGCCAGCCATTGTCCAAGATTACCTAGATGGTACGGTACTAATGATGGCTTGGATGAATCGGGAGTCATTGCAAAAAACCCTCGATACAGGAGAAACCTGGTTTTGGAGTCGCTCTCGTCAGGAATTGTGGCACAAGGGTGCTACATCTGGGCATTTACAAAAGATAAAATCTATCCGCTACGACTGTGACAGTGATGCTTTACTGGTGACGGCGGAACAAATTGGTGATATTGCCTGCCATACCGGTGAGCGTAGCTGTTTCCATCGAGTGGGGGCTAAGAAAGTAGACCCTCCAGCAGATACCTTGTCTCAGTTGTTTGAGATAATTTGCGATCGCCGTGACCATCCCGTAGAAGGGTCCTATACCTGTAAGTTGTTTAAGGGTGGGGATAATAAGATTCTTAAAAAAATTGGGGAAGAAGCGGCAGAAGTGGTAATGGCGTGTAAGGATGATGACCCGGATGCGATCGCATCTGAAGTAGCGGACTTGCTCTACCACAGCCTAGTTGCTATGGCTTACCATCAGGTTGATGTACAGGATGTTTATCGCAAATTGCAACAGCGCCGTCGATAGTGTTGGTGATGGTGAAAAAGGTGATTGGTAATTGGAGCAGATTTTGATCATAGGGGGAAGCCAAAAGCATAATCGCGTACGCTTTTTTTAACCAAATCCGGTAAACTTGGCCAGGTACTGTTAATCACAGATAACTACCTTGGCTTACGATAATATCTGTAAATATCTCGCCGAAAACTACCCAGCTGATTTGGTCAGGTGGCTTCATGGTATTGAAGTTACTGAAATCTCGGTGCTCAAAACTGAGTTAAATACCGAACCGATTTACGCCGATTCCTTGACACTGTTGCAAACGGCTAACCAAATCTTGCAATGGGAATTTCAAACCCTACCAGCTTCCAAGCCATCCCTACCATTGCGGATGCTCAAGTATTGGGTCAGACTCAGAGAAAAGTATAACTGTCCTGTTGAACAGGTCGTGATATTTCTGAAGTTCACCACCTCATCTAAAGTTTATACTAACCAGTTGCTGGAGAGTAACACTAGCCATCGCTATCGAGTAATTAGGATGTGGGAGCAAGACCCTGAGCTATTTTTGGCCAATCCTGCCTTATTGCCCTTTGCTCCTCTGGCATTCAGTGAGTCTCCTACAAGATTATTAGAGCAAGTGGCGGCAGCAGTAGATAGGATTGAAGAACCACTAGCTTTTAGTAACATATCCGCTTGTACCCAGTTACTAGCTGGTTTGCGGTTCGACCAAAGGTTGATCACAGAATTATTTCCGGAGGAAGTGATGCAAGAGTCTGTAATTTATCAGAAGATAATTCAAAAAGGACATCAACTGGGTTTACTCGAAGGAAAACGGGAAGGTTTACTCGAAGGGAAACGTGAAGGTTTACTCGAAGGGAAACGGGAAGGTTTACTCGAAGGAAAACAAGAGGAAGGGTACTCAATCGTTATACGTCAACTGACCCGTCGGTTTGGGAGTGTTGACGATCAGCTACAACAGGGGATTAAAAAGCTTTCTGTTGTTCAATTGGAGGAGTTGAGCGAGGCGCTGTTGGATTTTGAGACCGTCACAGATTTGACGGTATGGTTGGCATCCCATCAGCAATAAAAAATGCCTACGCTTTTTTTAACCAAATCCTGTAAACTGGCCCAGGTACTGTTAACCATAGATAACAAATAACTACCTTGGCTTACGATAATATCTGTAAATATCTCGCAGAAAACTACCCAGCTGATTTGGTTAGGTGGCTTCATGGTATTGAAGTTACTGAAATCTCGGTGCTCAAAACTGAGTTAAATACCGAACCGATTCACGCCGATTCCTTGACGCTGCTGCAAACCCCTAATCAAATCCTACAGTGGGAATTTCAAACCCTACCGGCTTCCAAGCCATCCCTACCATTGCGGATGCTCAAGTATTGGGTCAGACTCAGAGAAAAGTATAACTGTCCTGTTGAACAGGTCGTGATATTTCTGAAGTTCACCACCTCATCTAAAGTTTATACTAACCAGTTGCTGGAGAGTAACACTAGCCATCGCTATCGAGTAATTAGGATGTGGGAGCAAGACCCTGAGCTATTTTTGGCCAATCCTGCCTTATTGCCCTTTGCTCCTCTGGCATTCAGTGAGTCTCCTACAAGATTATTAGAGCAAGTGGCGGCAGCAGTAGATAGGATTGAAGAACCACTAGCTTTTAGTAACATATCCGCTTGTACCCAGTTACTAGCTGGTTTGCGGTTCGACCAAAGGTTGATCACAGAATTATTTCCGGAGGAAGTGATGCAAGAGTCTGTAATTTATCAGAAGATAATTCAAAAAGGACATCAACTGGGTTTACTCGAAGGAAAACGGGAAGGTTTACTCGAAGGGAAACGTGAAGGAAAACAAGAGGAAGGATACTCAATCGTTATACGTCAACTGACCCGTCGGTTTGGGAGTGTTGACGACCAGCTACAACAGGGGATTCAAAAGCTTTCTGTTGCTCAATTGGAGGAGTTGAGCGAGGCGCTGTTGGATTTTGAGACAGTCACAGATTTGACGGTATGGTTGGCATCCCATCAGCAATAAATCGGATGCCTACACATCCAAGCTCACTGGCATGCTCCCACACTTCCTACCTAGGTGCGCTCTTACCATTAATAATTAAATTCGCCACGGGTCGCACCTCTTGTAAGTGTGGGCTTCTCGCCAAAACCAGTCCTTGCTTGTGCCTATTCCCTACTGCCTGTTTCCTGTTCCCTGTGCCCTGTTCCCTTTGCTATATAAATGCTATAAATTAGCTATTTGCTTCCGATTGAACCGATTAAAAATCCAGTTTAATAATTGGGGAAAAAAACGTTTAATAACTGAGATAATTTTTGCCATTCCATCAGGAAAAACCTGAGGTTTATTATCAATGATTCCTTGAATCGTTTCGCCCATGACCTTAGCCGGATCAGTTACTAAAAATTCCGGCAACCCCTGATTTTCTTTGGCAAGGGTTCCATACTGTTCCGACTGGAGAATGGGAGTACGGCTGTAAAAGGGATAAACAGCTGTAACCTTCACGTTGTAAATTTTAACTTCATTTAAAAGCCCTTCGCTGAATCCTCGCAACCCGAATTTACTAGCAGCATAATGAGCCATGCCAGCGGGTGCCACCCAGCCAGCAGCAGAGGAAATGTTAACGATGTGACCTTGGCGACGCCTAATCATATCGGCGGCAAATAGAGAACTTAATCGCATTGGTGCCAGCAGATTTACCTGCATCAGCCTTTCCCATTTTTCCGCAGGCACTTCGTCCATGCGACCAAAAAGCCCAATGCCAGCATTGTTGATCAAAATATCGATTTCTATTCCCAGGTTTTTAACCTGCTGATAAAGGGTTTCGCATCCGTCACGTTCAGAAATATTAATTTCCAAAAGAGCAAGTATATCCCCAGTTTTAACCTCCCGTTGAATAGCTTCGGCACGCTCTTTAAGAAGAGTTTCATCAAGATCTGTGAGGATCAAACGGCTACCAGATTCTAATAATTGTCGAGTCAATTCCTGACCGAATCCACCGGCAGCACCGGTTATCAGTACAACAGCTCCATGGAGATTGCTCATCTAATTGTTCTCAATTTTTGCTCTGGGTTAAATTTTAGGAGATTGGAGTATTCCCCATAGTAATAAAAACCAGGGTAAATTAATGTTAGGTATCAGCGACGCATATTTTATTAATGGTGGCCAAAACATTGGAGCTATAAAACGTAGAGAGCGTAGTGATACCGGACGTAACCCGTCTTTATCGATAATTCCATAGTGATCAGCCAGTTCTGCAACAACTCGAACGCGGCCTGTAAAGTGCATTACAGTTGGGTCTGCAGCAAGGGCAGCAATAACGCGCCCTGTTAGTAAAGGAGTTTCCCAATTAAAGCCTTGAGAGATCACTCGGCTTTGCTGATTACCTGGTTTATCTTCTGCCATTTGCAAAGCCAAACTGGACATATGCTCGGTACCAACTATGCCTGGCCAAATCGAAAGGGATGCCACATTATATTGCTTGAGTTCAACAGCCATATCTGCAGCCAGTCGATCGCAAGCGGCTTTACCCGCTCCATAGGCGGCACCAAAGATGTAAGACATGCCGCCCCAAGATGAGATGGTGCAAATCAACCCCTGCTGACGCTGAATCATCAGTCGAGCTGCAAAAACACTGGCAATATAATGGCTGCGGAGACCGACATGATTGACAGCATCCCAAAGATTCTCAGGGCATTCCCAAAATGGTTTTTCGTATCCATCCTTCAATGCCTGCACTCCTGAAAACGCATTATTGACCAGCAGATCCAGTTGTCCCTTCTGCTCGTCTTGAATCCGTTCAAAAAGTAAGCGCACTTGTTGGTCGTCGCTATGATCTACCATTACCGGAATACAAATCCCACCAGCATCTTGCACAGCTGATTGGGTTTCCCTAAGACTACCGGAAACTCCCTCTGTGACATTGGAACTGTCGAGACTACGACCAGTAATATATACCGTAGCACCTGCCTCGCCAAGGCCAATCGCAATTCCTTTACCAATACCACGGCTGGCACCCGTGACCAAGGTGACTTTGCCTTTAAGGCTTTCCATAATTGCTTTTTTTGATATTGATATTAATTCATGTTAACATTTTTTTGACATTTTATGGTTGAGATTTTTATCTAAACGTCGATGATCGGTAAACGTAACTCTCGAACTAAACAATAAAACGAATAATCCCCTACAATTATACCATAAAAATAATCAAAATGCAAGTAGTTATTATTGGTGCAGGAATGTCTGGTATCTGCATGGGTATTAAACTTAAAAAAGCAAAAATACCTTTCATTATTTTAGAAAAATCCTCTCGACTTGGAGGGACTTGGCGGGATAATAACTACCCAGGATGTGCCTGTGACATTCCCGCTCATTTATATTGCTACTCTTTTGAAATGAAACATGATTGGGGTCAAGTTTATCCCTCTCAGGCAGAGATATTGAAATACTTAGAACAATGCACACGTAAATACAATATTTATCCCCATATCCGTTTTAATCAAGAGGTTATTAGTGCCCATTTCAATGCCCAAAATTGCCTCTGGTATGTTAACACAGCTGAGAATGAAACGATAACAGCTAAGATACTGATCAGTGCCTGGGGAGGTTTAAATTTACCAAAATTACCGAATTTGCCTAGCTTGGAAACCTTCAAAGGAGTCTCGTTTCACTCAGCTAGATGGAATCACACCTTTGATTTAACTGATAAAACTGTGGCAGTTGTAGGAACTGCAGCGAGTGCAGTTCAATTTCTACCAGAAGTTGCCAAAAAAGTAAAAAAACTATTCATTTTTCAAAGAACTCCTAACTGGATTACTAACCGAGACGATGGGACTTATTCAGCCCAGATGCAATGGTATTTTAATAATTTACCTATTCTGATGCAACTGCACCGTGGATTACTATACTTGCGTAATGACTTAATCAATTTTTCTCTATTCACTACTGGAAGTTTTATCGGTAAGTACCTGCGAAAACAATTGGAAAAACGCATACACCAGGAAATTGATGACTCCCGAGTACGGGATGCGGTGATGCCCAGCTATCAACCCGGTTGTAAACGAATTTTAATTAATAACGACTTTTATCAAACCCTGAACCGAAATAATGTAGAATTGATTACAGATAAGATAGAAAGCATAACTACTGATAGTCTGGTAACAGAACAAGGAAAAGACTATAAAGTTGATGCTATTATCTATGCTACAGGATTTAACTCTTTGTCCTATCAAAAAATCGATATACGTGGTAGCAACGGAGAGAGTCTAGCGGAGATATGGGGCAACGAACCAGAAGCGTATCTTGGTATTTCTGTTCCCCATTTCCCTAACTTTTTTAGTCTTTTAGGACCGAATACTGGTTTGGGTCATAGCTCGGTCATCTTAATGGTAGAGTGCCAAGTTAATTATATTATCGGCTGCTTGAATAAAATGCTCAGAGAAGACTGGAAATCTCTGGAAGTGAAGGAGGAAGCCATGAGACTTTATTATCAGGATTTATGGAAAACTATGGAAAAGAGGGTGTGGACAAAAGAAAACTGTATGAGTTGGTATCAAAATAAAGATGGGAGAGTATTCGCTTTGTGGCCTGGTAATACTATCCAATATTGGTGGGCTACAAGAAAACCAATTTTCGATGACTATATTTCTACCTAGCCTAGTTGCGTTCGCACAAGCGCGGAAGCTGAGGCCGTAGGCCACGCTTTGCGAACGCTTCATCGCTACGCGATTGACCTTTGGTCACGCTACGCGATTGACCTTTGGTCACGCTACGCGATTGACCTTTGGTCACGCTACGCGATTGACCTTTGGTCACGCTACGCGATTGACCTTTGGTCACGCTACGCGATTGACCTTTGGTCACGCTACGCGATCGCTTTTTTTAACCAAATCCGGTAAACTGGCCCAGGTACTGTTAACCATAGATAACTACTTTGGCTTACGATAATATCTGTAAATATCTCGCCGAAAACTACCCAGCTGATTTGGTCAAGTGGCTTCATGATATTGAAGTTACTGAAATATCAGTCCTGAAAACTGAGTTAAATACTGAACCGATTCACGCCGATTCCTTGACGCTGCTGCAAACCCCTAATCAAATCTTGCAGTGGGAATTTCAAACCCTACCGGCTTCCAAGCCATCCCTACCATTGCGCATGCTCAAGTATTGGGTCAGACTCAAAGAAAAGTATGATTGTCCCATAGAGCAGGTGGTGATATTTCTGAAATTCACTCGCTCAGAAAAAGTTTATACTAATCAGTTGGTCGATACTAATACCAGTCATTGCTATCGAGTAATCAGGATGTGGGAGCAAGACCCTGAGCAATTTTTGGCCAATCCCGCCTTATTGCCCTTTGCTCCTCTGGCATTCAGTGAGTCCCCGACAAGATTATTAGAGCAAGTGGCGGCAGCAGTAGATAGGATTGAAGAACCACTAGCTTTTACTAACATATCCGCTTGTACCCAGTTACTAGCGGGTTTGCGGTTCGACAAAGGGTTGATAGCAGAATTATTTCCGGAGGAAGTGATGCAAGAGTCTGTAATTTATCAGAAGATCATTCAAAAAGGACATAAACTTGGTTTACTGGAAGGAAAACGCGAAGGTTTACTTGAAGGAAGGCAAGAGGAAGGTTACTCAATCGTTAGACGCCTGATCACCCGTCGGTTTGGTAGTGTTTCAGACCAGCTACTTGAGGGGATCCAAAAGCTTTCTGTGGCTCAATTGGAGGAGTTGAGCGAGGCGCTGTTGGATTTTGAGACAGTGACAGATATAGCTGTGTGGTTGGCATCCCATCAGCAATAAAAAAAGCGATGCTCTCAAAGAGCCCCTACGCGAACGCGATTGGCCTATGGCCAGGCTAAAAGCGATTGACCTTGGCCAAAAGGCCACGCTACGCGAATGGTCACGCTACGCGATGAAGCTTCGCTTCCGCTAAAAGCGATTGACCTTTGGTCACGCTACGCGATCGCTTTTTTTGACTAAATCCTGTAAACTCGGCCAGGTACTGTTAACCATAGATAACTACCTTGGCTTACGATAATATCTGTAAATATCTCGCCGAAAACTACCCAGCTGATTTGATCAGGTGGCTTCATGATATTGAAGTTACTGAAATATCAGTCCTGAAAACTGAGTTAAATACCGAACCGATTCACGCGGATTCCTTGACACTGCTGCAAACCGCTAACCAAATCCTACAGTGGGAATTTCAAACCCTACCGGCTTCCAAGCCATCCCTACCATTGCGGATGCTCAAGTATTGGGTCAGACTCAAAGAAAAGTATGATTGTCCCATAGAGCAGGTGGTGATATTTCTGAAATTCACTCGCTCAGAAAAAGTTTATACTAATCAGTTGGTCGATACTAATACCAGTCATTGCTATCGAGTAATCAGG
>NZ_JAAHHW010000015.1:59958-99592 GCF_010692325.1 Moorena sp. SIO3I8
ACTCAAAGAAAAGTATGATTGTCCCATAGAGCAGGTGGTGATATTTCTGAAATTCACTCGCTCAGAAAAAGTTTATACTAATCAGTTGGTCGATACTAATACCAGTCATTGCTATCGAGTAATCAGGCTGTGGGAGCAAGACCCATTACCATTATTGGCCAATCCTGCTTTATTGCCCTTCGCCACTTTAGCATTCAGTGAATCTCCGACAAGATTATTAGAGCAAGTGGCGGCAGCAGTAGATAGGATTGAAGAACCATTGGCTTTTACTAACATATCCGCTTGTACCCAGTTACTAGCTGGTTTGCGGTTTGACCAACGGTTGATCACAGAATTATTTCCGGAGGACGTGATGCAAGAGTCTGTAATTTATCAGAAGATCATTCAAAAAGGACATAAACTTGGTTTACTGGAAGGAAAACGCGAAGGAAGGCAAGAGGAAGGTTACTCAATCATTATACGTCAACTGACCCGTCGGTTTGGGAGTGTTGACGACCAGCTACAACAGGGGATTCAAAAGCTTTCTATTGCTCAATTGGAGGAGTTGAGCGAGGCGCTGTTGGATTTTGAGACAGTCACAGATTTGACAGTCTGGTTAGCTGAGCATCAGCAATAAACAGGATGCGTGGAAATTAAGAATTAAGAATTAAGAATTGGGAATTAAGAATTGAGAATTAAGAATTGAGAATTAAGAATTGAGAATTGAAAATTAAAAATTAAGAATTAAGAATTGAGAATTTGGCATTGGGAATTATGCCTTCTCCATTCTTCATTCTGCCTTCTTAATTCTCCATTCTTCATTCTGCCTTCTGCCTTCTGCCTTCTGCCTTCTGCCTTCTGCCTTCTTAATTCTTAATTCTACATTCTTAATTCTACATTCTTAATTCTACATTCTGACAAACAACCTTCAACTTGAAACAGACATTTGATACCGTCCCAAAGCCAACAACGGGAAATATTGTTGATAGAAGTGGTACTTCAAATAAAAATGACTGGGAAAACCTGTGCCTGTAAACTCGGTTTCATCCCAACTGCCATCGGGCTGTTGAGTTGACACTAAGTAGTTGACTCCCCTCTCAATGGCATCCCTTGCCCAGTTGCCAGTAGCTTCTCCTGCTGCCATTAAACCAATTAAAGCCCAAGCGGTTTGAGATGCGGTACTGATTCCTAGTCCCTTAAGACTGGGATCATCGTAACTAAGACAGGTCTCACCCCAGCCACCATTGAGGTTTTGACATTTCACTAGCCAAGCCGCACCCCGTTCGATACTACGTTGGTGGGTGTGAGGCGCTATTTTAGATAATGCTGAAAGAGCACTACTGGTGCCATAGATATAGTTAACCCCCCAACGACCAAACCAGCTGCCATCGGCTTCCTGTTCCTGAATCAAAAATGCGATCGCTTTCTCTAACTGCTGGGATTCTATGGATAAATTACACGAACCCAGCATTTCCAGGACCCGTGCGGTCACATCCGCTGTGTTAGGGTCAATCATCGCTTTCAGGTCAGCATAGGGCAGAGAATTGAGCCAGTGTTGATTATTATTAATATCAAACGCCGCCCAACCCCCTTGGTTACACTGCATTGATGCTATCCAAGCCAAGCCACGAGCTATGGCTGCCTGCTTTAGTTTCTGATTAGGCAATTTCAAGCTATTCAAGGCCATAATCACCACTGGGGAATCATCTAAATCGGGATAGAAACGGTTTTGAAACTCAAAGGCCCATCCTCCTGGTTTCCCTTGGGGATTCTTGACCACCCAATCCCCATAGTCTAGTATTTGCTGCTGCAACAACCATTCGCCACCCCGAACTAAGGCTGGATGATCCGGTTCTAAACCAGATTCCACCATCGCTCGCAATACCCAAGCTGTATCCCAAACTGGGGAAACACAGGCTTGGACTCGGTAGCTGTCAGGGGTTTCAATGGCAAAGCGATCAATGGCTTCAAGTCCCCGTTGCACGACCGGATCCGCAAGATCATAGTTGAGACAACGCAACGCTAACAGGGAATTCAACATGGCTGGAATAATTCCCCCCCAGTCTCCTGTGGCTTCTTGCCTTTCCAAGACCCATTTTTCTGCTGCTGCCAGTCCCTGCTTCCGGAATGGAACTAAATTCAAGTCTTCTGCTAACTTAAATCCATGATCAAGGAGTACAAATAAATCTGTCCAATCGGAATTGCGAGGTAGCTCAAACTTGGCGTGATCAGCTCCTTCGGTATATAACTCGTCTAGATTGATGCTTGGCTGAATATCAAATACTGGCTTCTGGTCAAAGACAATTAATAATGGAACTGTACTTCCCCTTGCCCAGCTAGACATCTCATAGATCGTAAAGGGAAACCATTCCGGAAACAACATTATCCAGGGGGGAATCGAGGGAATCCCGCGCCAGCTATAGCAGCCAATCAAGGCTAAATGAAATTTGGTGAAAATCCGGGTTTTGCTGATGCCACCCCGTCTGAGAATAAAATCCCTGGCTCGGACCAAAGCTGAGTCGCTGGCGGGTACCCCTAAAAGGCGAAGTGCCATATAAGCTTCCACCGAACAACTCAAATGCCCACCATCACCATAGAAAAGTTCCCAGCCACCGTGTTTCCGCTGTTGAGAACGCAGATAGGCTTCCGCTTTATGTAAAGGTCGTTGTTTGTCAGTTCCCCAAATTTTATGGAGTAGGATAATTTCCGCCGTTATGGTGACATTAGATTCTAGTTCTGCCCACCAGTAACCATCGGGATATTGCTGAGCGAGTAGATAGCTTTGGCTATTTGCGATCGCTTCTGTAACCCCTGAGTTTACAATCCTGTCTTGGGTTTGCATGTTTTACCGTTCTACTTCACACACCAGATTCAAAGGTGCGCGCACCTTTGGTTACGTTATTTTGCTACTTGTAGTGGAGAATTAGCAATAGGTATCAATACAAATGGATACAATCGGATTAGCAATCACTGTTCTATCCTTAGGGATTTGGATCGGATTACTAGCATTTCGGGGTCAGTTTTGGCGAGCAGATCAACGGCTGGTTATAGAGAAATTCTCTACCAGGTCTGTAGGTCAAGGGGAATCCTTACCGAAAGTTTGTGCTGTAATTCCAGCTCGTAATGAAGCTGAGTTGCTCCCCACGACATTGCGATCGCTTCTGGCTCAAGACTACCCTGGCTGCTTGAAGGTGATTGTAGTCGATGACCAAAGCACTGATCAAACCTGCACCATTGCTCAAGCCCTTGCCCAGGAAAGCAACCAATCTTCCGAACGATTCCAACTAGAAGTATTATCCGGTCAAGAGCTACCCCCTGGCTGGACAGGTAAACTTTGGGCCTTAGAACAAGGGATTTGTCATGGGCAGCAGCAAACCCCAGCCCCAGATTATTTTTTATTTACCGATGCTGATATTGAGCATGATCCAGCCAATCTCCGTCAACTGGTTACCAAAGCGGAGATAGAACACTTGGATCTAGTTTCCCTAATGGTGTTGCTCAGATGCCAAGACTTTTGGGAGCGATTACTTATTCCTGCCTTTGTGTTCTTCTTTCAAAAACTGTATCCCTTTGCCTGGGTCAATAACCCCACAAAATCTACTGCCGCTGCGGCTGGAGGATGTATTTTAATTCGCCATCAAGCCTTAAACCGCATCGGTGGAATTCAGGTGGTGCGTCAAGCATTAATCGATGATTGCGCCCTAGCTCAAGCAGTTAAATCTAGTAATAAACTCAAATCTTCCTCTGGTTCCCCTTCTGCCTTTGGTGGCATTTGGTTAGGGCTAAGTCAATCAACCCGCAGCTTACGACCATATCCTTCTTTAGCCAGTATCTGGAATATGATTGCTCGCACGGCTTTTACCCAACTAGAGTATTCCCCATGGCTATTAGTAGGTACGGTGATCGGAATGACCTTAATTTATCTAGTACCTCCGATTGGTTTGATCGTTAGTGTATTGACTGGACATTGGCTGAATGCGATCGCCTTTGGCGCGGCTTCGCCGATCGCATCTTTTGTGACATGGTTGCTGATGGCTTTAGCTTACTTACCGACACTGCGTCTCTATCAATGTTCTCCTCTGCTGGGATTTTGCTTACCTGGGATCGGGTTGCTCTATACCCTAATGACCATAGATTCAGCATGGCGACATTGGCAAGGAAGGGGTGGTGCTTGGAAAGGAAGGGTTTATTCGGTTGAGGGTTAAGGTTGGAGGTTGTTCTATGTTGAAGGTTGGAGGTTGATAGTTGAAGGTTGGAGGTTGATAGTTAAAGGTTGGAGGTTGATAGTTGAAAGTTTACTGTTATAGCAGTCGAAGTAAAGGTTAAGACATAGTTTTGTTACCAGAGCCGCTCTTGTCTATTACCCTTTCCCTAACTATACTTCACTATACTATTAACTTTTGTTAAGCACTGCATAATGTCCTGAACTTTGCCTGAGAAATAAATAGTGGTATTTTAAAATAACTAGGCTCAAAATTAACTCGAAGGCTGAGCATTAAATGGGCATCTATTGATTGACTCTTCCTTTGCTATTTAAAAAAAAAATTAAAGCTCAGGAAAATCTTGGCTTGTGATATAAAGGCATTCAGCTAATTTTAGTCTACGAAGGTTTCAAAATATCGATAAACACTAGCTGATACCGACAAAGGATAGGATTTATGTTGGATAAAAATCTAGCAACTATTTTTAGTGCTTTTTCCATCTCTTTAGGTTTAACCATTGCTCTGGCTGGTGATCTTCATGCAGAGAGCACATTTCCTGATCCTAATGTTCCCTTCGTTGCCCAGTCTCTAGACGTATTGACCAATCAGATTGGATTTCCAATTGAGTTGGACTTAACCAAAGCACAAATTCGAGGAACGTTGCCAATTGAAAAATTCCGGGAAGATTTAGTTAACTCTATCAATCAATATGATGGGTATTACATCAAGAATACTCGTTATAACAAGTGGAAGATCAACGATATTAATCTTCAGTCTATTGACAATGGTGGAGCAACATTTTCCTTTACCGTCAATTTGCGTAAGTATGAATGCATCAAGATTCCAGGTGTTGGCAGGAAGTGTACTCGTCTCTTTTCTGTAACACCTAGTGGTGATGTCAGTCTTGGTATTGCTATACGTAATAACGATTTACAAGTTGCTTACCGTAAGCATAATGTGCGTGGACGGGGATGGTATTCTGATGCTCTGACTCTTCTTGAACGTCTATTTCGTAATCAAACAGTTAAAGCGATCAAGAATGGTTTGGCAAATTTTGATGGTGTCAATTTAATTTCCTATCTTAAAGATGCAGGTGTTGATAAACAGTTGAAACCCTATGGCTTAACCCTAGATAAACTCGTTAAGGCTGGTGTTTCTATTAACGCCGATGTTACTCCAAAAGGGCTGAACTTTGTAATTGATTTACCTAAGACCATAACCTTTGAATAATTAGTTAAGCTGTTAGGCATTAATGCTTAATAGCTTAGTCAGATTTATTTGAGCTTTTCTAAAACTTGGTTATCTCTAATAATTTTATTTATTTCTTCGATAACATCATTTCGTTGTCGAGGCACCAAATATGCTGTTTCTCCGAATCCTATTACAAAGGATAATATCCCACTACCAGGTCTAAATGAATAGTCAATTATTTGAGTATTTTTTATTTGAAAATTTCCAGTCGGATTAGGCTTATAAATAATTTTGAATTTGATATATCCTTTATAGTTTCTCTTGAGAAATTTTAAGTGTTTTTCCTGCTTGCTCCATTCCACCTCACTAAGTAATACGTGTAATTCATGTGATTCATCATCTTGACCCGGGGATTTTATAAATTTATCTATTACTTCAGCTTTATGTATAAATATTGTCTTTAATTTATTAGGTTTAGTTAGATGCTGTTGTTCAAAAACTTTTACGATTTCTGGGTAATTGTCATAGTTTTGATGTAACTTTACTGTTTTAGTGGGAAGAATGCTAAATATAAATGCTTCTGCTAATATGACTATTCCCAAGATTACTAAGCTTCCCAAGATTACTAAGCTTCCCAAGATTACTAAGCTAACTGAGCCTATTTGGTTCAGTGTTAAATTTAGTTTTTTAACTAAACCAATTATAGCTAATATAATAACTATAATTGTACATATTATACACAACAACATGCTCCAAAATTTAGAATACTTAACCCATTCTTGATTAATAAAGAATTCCATTATCCAAGCCACCATACTACTAATTAATAGTCCTAGCAATACATAATCAAATTTAAATAAGCGGTTATTGCTTACCAATCTTATTATATAGCTTAGTATATAGCTTGCTTTCCTCCTCTTGGACTTGTTTTTTAACCACCATTTCTTGAGGTTATAAGCATTTTTGCTTGAAATATCAATATATTTATTTTTAACTAAAAAATTAGTAAAATTGATGATAGGTATTTCACTGTAAAAATTTTCATCAAGTATAGCTTTTAAGTTATCTTTATCTATAATTTTATTTAAAATTATTATAGTTTTATCTTCTGTTACCTTCACTAATTGATTAGTCCAATAATCTTGATATAATTGTTTTTTTGACTTCTTTTTTATCTTTTTTTCTAAAGGATACAATAGGTCGAGCAAACTAGTTGTAATTTTAAAATTTTCATTGATTTCTTTTAACTTAGGATTACCGGGATTTTCTTCAAGTGCGCCATTAATTAAGTCTTCTAAACTATTTCTAGTATTAAAATGCTTTACTACTTTGTAAGCTATTTCATCCAAATCTTCCCCAAGAGCAATATCGTCCAGATTTATAGTGAATTGATTTTTTAGCATCATTTCTAATTCAGTTTCACCAGGGAAAGCACTAAGCAGCGCTAACTTTATCTGTTTTAAAAGATAACCAGGGGTATTTCCAGCATTTTTTCTTCTAGCAGGGAAAGCAGTAAACAGAGCTGACTCTATCTGATCAAGGAGATAATCGGGGATATTTTTAACCTTCATGTAAGTTCTCTACCTGTCAACAATAGAACTACTGATGCGATCGCTTTTAGGTGGGATCCGATGGGCGAGTAAGCTATTGAATTTGGGTCTAATCAAATCTCCGTTAAGGATATTCGTCATTGGTTTGCTCATAGTTGTTAATGTACCTGATTAGACTAAAAATTACTATAATTCACCCTCTGTAATCTTATATGAGTAAGAGGAACGCCGATAGGCTGGTCTCAACTATATCCCAGTGGCATAGACAAGCGGTATAAGCCAGATCAAATAAGTTTGAGTGTAACAACAGCGGTTGGATATCTAACTCCTCTCCCCCCACACTTCCGAGACTTCCCGCTTAACCCAAATATCAAAAAACTACCCCTATTACCATCATCCTACTGGGCAAATTGCTAAGATTTGCGCCATTATATCAATGTTTTCGGTGTGAGTAGTCAACTATCGTTCCCAATGCTCAAACTTACTTGGAGCTTACCCCATGTAACTCCAGCTGCGATCGCTGCAGCCTTTCTACTAACTCCCAATGGTCTAGCCAATGAATCTCAACCAAAGTCAACAACCGCCCAGGAATTATCCATAGCAGTAGAGTTACTTCCCCCCATCTCTGTGGAAGTCATGGAGCAGGTGACACCTGTTGACCAGTTGTTACCAGGATCACCAATAACGGAATTACCAACAAGTACACAAGGGTTTGACCATGAACTAACTCCCCATATCGAACCCAATATCGAACAGACAAATGATCCGATGGCTCAAGTCACATCAGTATCCCAGTTATCGGATGTCCAGCCCACAGATTGGGCATTCCAAGCCTTACAATCTATCGTAGAGCGCTACGGTTGTATGGCAGGATATCCTGATGGTAGCTATCGTGGCAATCGTCCCCTCAACCGTTATGAATTTGCTGCTGCTCTCAATGCCTGTTTCGATCAGCTCAGTAAGGTCATTGCTGCTCCCGATTTGTCATCTTCCTACTCTAAAGAGGATCTAGAAGCAATCAAGGGTTTGCAAGGAGAGTTTACCCTCGAACTAGCTCGACTGCGTGGTAACCTCGATGCTGTAACCGCTCGTACTGCTGAAGTCGAAATTACTGAGTTTTCCACCACGACTAAGCTCAATGGCGAAGTAGACTTTATCCTAATTGACTACTTCACCGATAACAAAGCTGCCCCTTGTTGCAGTGACCCAACTCAAGACGATAGTCTTACCACTACATTCACAGGTCTTGCCCTATTATCCTTTGATACCAGTTTCACCGGTAAAGACCTGTTACGCACTAGAATCGACGCTACCAACGTGCCCGAATTGAATAACCCCCTTGATGGCACAGACATGACTCTCTATGACTTTGAGACAGATACTGACAACGAGTTTGTCTTAACCGAACTATATTATCGATTCCCGATTAGCGATCGCATTCAAGCTCATATTGCAGCAGCAGGTCTGTCAGCTGATGAGATTACAGACCCCCTCAATCCCGTCTCAGCCCTCTCCCGTTTTGGAGTACATAACCCCCTTTATCGCCTAGCTGAAGGTGGTGGCGCTGCTATTCGTTATCAATTTAATGACTCAATTAGAATCAGTGTAGCTTATTTAGGTAGTGCCGCTAGTATCTCTAATCCCACCGAAGGTAATGGGCTATTTAATGGTCAATTTGGTGCTTTCACTCAGCTAACCTTAACACCAAATCAGCGTTTAGGTATTGGATTAAATTATGTCCATTACTATTCTCCTGAACCAAACTCAGGGATTGATGTAACTGGCAGTACTGGCAGTCAATTTTCCCAAGCACCCTTTGGTGATCAAACCGCTACCTCGGCTAATGGGTTTGGTTTACAAGCGAGATATCGATTTAGTCCTGGTTTTGCCCTTGGGGGTTGGCTTAGTTATATCAATGCCAACGCCGAATCCTCTCCCCGCCAAATTGGTTTTGATGGCTCAAAGGGGGCTAAAGCTGATATCTGGACTTGGGCGATAACCATGGCATTTCCAGATTTAGGCAAAGAAGGCAATGAATTAGGTTTCGTTTTTGGAATGCCCCCTAGACTAGCTGAAAATGATATTAACAGTCGTCAAGATTCGGATGTATCTTACCATTTAGAGACCTTTTATCGCTACCAAATTAATGACAATATATCCATCACTCCCGGTCTATTTGTAATTATATCTCCAGAACACAACAGTAACAACAATAGTATCGTAGTACCAATGCTAAAAACTAAATTTATTTTTTGATTTATTGTAAGCATATGCGCTACGCGCACGCGTGCGCGTTCAGCCGTCAGCTGACAGCTTAAGATAAACCTGTTTGGCCTATGGCCACGCTACGGGAATGGGATAATTTAATATTGATAGATGAATGAGAATTGAAAGTCAACAGAAAAGTCCATCTAAGCATAAGCTGATAGCCATCAGCTGACGTAACTCAGATTAAACCAATGGTTACCTCTGTTATTCAAAAGCTGATAGCTGAAACAAGCGTCCGAGTGCAGCGATTCTTGATAGCCAATCAGTAGAAACCGCAACCATGATTCATCTGGAAGTGGGCTATGATGCTGCCAAACAGGTTAAAGGTCGTAAGCGTCATCTGGTGGTGGTATCCCATGGTTTGTATTTTGGTTGTAGCCGTCAGTGCAGCTTCTTTACCAGAACGAGAGGGAGCTAAATTATTGTTCGACCAACTCCATGGACTTAGAGACAGATTTCACCGATTAATCAAAATTTGGGTTGATGGCGGTTATCGAGGTGAAGGTTTTATGAGGTGGGTGATGGATGTCTATGGCTGGATTCAGGAGCCTTAGTATTACAAGTAATAAAAGCGTCTGAAAGTCCTGAAACAATTGAGGTTGTATCTGCTCATACTTTTGGTGCTGTCAGCCATGCAAAGCGCGAGTGGGGGAAACCACGGCAGTCGCTCATGGGGGAGACCACGGCAGTCGCTCATGGTTAGAAGTTACCGTAAGACAGTTGAGCCTTGTCTTGATGCAAAGCGCGAGTGGGGGAAACCCCCAAGACCGCGCAAATCACGCTAATCAATAAGTTTTACCCCTTTTTTGCATAGCCGACCAACCATAAAGGCTCAACTGTCTAAGGTTTCGTCTCCGGGGGGAACCCCCAAGACCGCGCTGCCTCCCCAAGACCGCGCTGCCTTCCCAAGACCGCGCAAATCACGCTAAATTAACATCAATAGCTTCGTAAAGCCTATTATATAGCGTTTCTAGGAATCATGAGGTACAGTATTCTTTGACGTTGATTCCCTGTTTTAATGCAGGGCATCCCTATTCCTTCTTATGTCTTCCCTGTTCCCAGATCCGCTGTTCCCTGTTCCCTAAAATCCAGACATTGTGTACCTCAGAAGTCGCAGAATTGCTATAGCGTTAATTTAACGTAAAATTGACTTGGTCAATTTGAGGGCTGAAAAGCAGTTACTGAAAGACTTTCAAGTTTTTGGAGAGGTCTAATTCTAGGCTAGACAGAGAATGTTCTGTATAATGATTCAGTGTTGATTACTCGGGCAGAGTTCGTCCCATATAACAAAATCATGGAAACTCTTTTAATTAGGCCTGAAGATATTGCTGAAGTTGTCAAGCAAGTTGGGCTTGATTCCTTAATGGACAGGATGATGGCTAGTTTGACCGAAGCGTTCAAGGAAGTGAATCGAGGTCAAGGGGAACTGCGATCGCGGGCGGGATTTGTCAAAAAACCATCCTGTGCTTGTGTCGAATGGATGCCCTACATGAGAAAAACAGACCAGTCGGTCACAATCAAAGTAGTTGCCTATCAGCCAGACAATATTGAGACAATCGGCATCCCTACGGTTTTAGCAACGACGAGCCTGTATGACTTTAACAACGGTCATTTAGTGGCTCTGTGTGATGCTGTGACCCTAACTGCTATTCGGACAGGAGCTGCTTCAGCCATAGCTAGCAAGATTCTAGCCCATCCTGATAGTGCTACTGTTGGACTGGTAGGAGCAGGAGCACAGGCAGTCACTCAGTTACACGGGTTGAGTCGAGTGTTTCCATTGCGAGAGGTCTTAGTTTTTGATGTTGACCCAGATGTAGCTCGCTCATTCTCCTCACGAGTAGCATTTTTAGGGCTATCAGTTCGGAGTTGTTCCCTAGAAGAACTCGAACGCAATGCTGATATTATTTGCACAGCAACTTCGGTTGATGAAGGAGCAGATCCCGTCATGACCGGTGAAAACCTCAAACCTCACGTTCATATTAATGCCGTAGGTGCAGATATCATCGGCAAAACAGAGTTGCCCCTATCTTTGCTCAAACAAAGTTTTGTCTGCCCAGACTTTCCCGAACAAGCCTTGGTTGAAGGGGAATCTCAGCAATTACAACCGGAGGAAATCGGGCCGAGTTTAATGGAAGTGATTGAGCGACCAGAAAAGTTTTATCATTGGCGAGAACAGCAGACAATATTTGACTCTACGGGATTGGCAATAGAAGACCATGTCGCATTGGCAATTATGCAGGAATTGGTACAGGTTCACGGCTTAGGTCAACGTCTGCAACTTGAATATTGTCCGAAAGATCCGTATAACCCATACGAGTTTATGACCAGTTCAGCGCAGCATTCGTCAGCACAGCCAGAACCATTAGCAGTAAGTTAAACCACAAATAAGCGTGGGTCAAATGACGCACAGGAAAGCTCGTTAGTATTTAGTTTCAAGGAGAAATTTTCCATGCAACTCAGCAACGAACAATTGCAAACTTATCATGACCTTGGCTATCTCTTAGTGCAAAACTGTTTTTCCGAAGCAGAAATAGATCGCATGAGAACTGAACTGCGGACAATATATGCCCAGGAAACACCTAGAAAAATTATTGAGGGAAATGAAAACCAGATCCGCACAGTTCTAGGTGTACATACTGAAAACGAAATTTTTCGACGTTGCTCCCACCATGCTTGTATTGTTAAACCCATAATGAAAATTCTGGGGAGCCAGGTCTATATTCATCAAAGCCAAATTAATCCCAAAGTAGCCTGGCAAAATGATGTTTGGATCTGGCATCAAGATTATGTATTTTTTAAGACAGAAGATGGTATTCCCACACCTCAGCTAGTCATTGCGCTTGTTTTCTTATATGAAGTTAACGAATTTAATGGGCCGTTAATGTTAATTCCCGGTTCTCATAAGGAAGGTATCGTTAGCGTTTTGAATCCTGTAACAGATAGTGAGACTGATGAGAGCGAAGAAGAATGGCTTCGACATATTAAAACGAACCAGACTTATCATGTTGATCGCGAAACAGTTGAAAAATTGATAAATCAGTATGGTATTGTAGCACCAAAGGGAAAAGCCGGTTCAGTTCTCTTTATGCATCCTAATTGCGTTCATGGTTCAAACTCGAATATGTCTCCCTTTGATCGGACATTATTGGTGATCAAGTACAACAGCGTTAAAAATCTTCCAATTCCTGTAGAAAATCCACGTCCTGAATTTCAAGCCTCTCGCAATTATACACCAATAGAACCTTTATCGGATGAAGTTTTGTTGGTCTAGTAGCAAGCTGCTCTTAAGTTAATAATTTTTAGCCAGGGAGCTACTTTCTACGAACCTAGCTCCCTCAAAAAGTAGTAATATGAAATATTTAAACATTTGCTACAAATGATTGATGGGGTGATTGTTTTTTTGAGTGTAGCAATTTTATTTTGACTGGGGATTTTTTTTTGAAAGCTATACAACAAAAGCTGAGGGGGTGACGAAATAAGCTAAAACGTTGACTCTATAAGCGATCTAGCTCTTAGGCCTCGTTGATAATACTTTCGTTGTCTTGATGCAGTCGCTCATGGTTTGAATTTACCGTAAGACAGTTGAGCCTTAATCAATGGAGGCGCGCTTTCCTATGGCGAATTAAATTACGGGGTCGTGCCCTGAGGGGGTGACAACAAGGCTAAAAACTAGACAGGGTATCGGGTGTGGGGTGTGGGGGGTGGGGAAAATAGAAGCGATGCAGCGTGGTCTTGGGGGTTTCCCCCACTCGCGCAAAGCATGGCTGACAGCGATGCAGCAAGGGAACAGGGGGTTTCCCCCACTCGCGCTTTGCATCAAGACGGGAATAGGGAATAGGGAACAGCGGATCTGGGAGTAGGGAATATGATCGGTATTCAAGCGGACTTGATATTAGGGGTTAATCCTAATACCTTGTGTTTTTCCCAACACTTGTGTGCTCGCTCCAGCTGCTGAGCAATCCCTTGAACACCAACAATTGGCAAAGCTTGCTCTAGCAACTCTTGACACTCCCCGGTCTAAAGACGCGGGGATTCTTGGTTCAACGACTCGGCTTGCTGTGACAAGTTTGCACCAGCCACAGTAGAGGCCAAATCTCCCCAAGCGTTTGGGTCGTTTAAGACCAAAGTTCCGACATGCCCTGCCGTACTTAAGGCTCTTTCTAGGATGTTGATTGCAGCGTTGTGGTCTCTGTCGAGAGAACAACCACACTGACAAACATGGGTTCTAGTTGATAGAGATTTTTTAACTACTTCACCACAATTAGAACAATTTTGACTAGTATAGGCAGGGTTAACCGCAACAGTTACCTTGCCAAACTTAGTGCCAAAATATTCCATCCATTATTAAACTAAGCCGGTGAGTCGCCTCACCGACTCGTCTTCAGAACCGGACGTGACATTTTCACATCATCCGGCTCCTCATCAAACGGAACCACTGACATTGGTACCTCTAGAACGGATTTTCATCTCCATCATAGGTAAAATCTCCTTTTCTCTTATCCACCCTTCCTGTCCCTGTGACACCAAGGTAGCAGAGGGTTTAGTCTGCTTAGAGTTTAATGGTACTGAGGATGAGCCAACTTTGGGGGAGCTAGCCGTTTGATCCGATGGAATATCCGATGGAATATCAGTTTTGTTGGTTCCGGGTGAGCAAACTCTTAATTTAATCCACCAAGTCTCTTCCTGAGGATACCTTTTTCTGGCAATAACCTGCAAAACGCTACCAGCAGGAACTCTGCCAAGGATTGATTGCTGTTCAGGATTAACCAAAAGTTGTACAGTTTGACCCACTGTTCTAATAATATCTTGGTTTTTAATTAAGGCAGCTGGCTTAGGAGGGGTCCCGGAGTCAGGGGTTTGTGGTGGGAGAGGTTTAGTTTCTGGACTCTGTGTAGGGGTTTTAGAACGGGTTATTTCTTGCTCCTTACCGAGACTCAAAACCCCACTCAGGAAGCGATTTATCTGTCCACTCGCCTTTGGACTCAACACTGGACTCAACAGATAAACGACTACCCCCCCTAACACCAAAAGCACGAATATGCCCAACAACAGTCTCCCAGTCTTCTCAGGAGAGGTTGAAGCTGAATAAGTAGGATTTTGGTCACCAGAGGCATCCCCATCTTCCATGAGGTTAAGTGTGAGCAACGCTGTTTTTTGTTCATCAGTAGAAGCGGGTTGCTGATCACTCTTAACGAACATTACAGTATTGTTGGTCTCGAGAGTGGGAAGGGATTCTAGCTGTGGCGGTGATAGTTGGATTGGCAAGGAAGGCTGGCTTGGTGTGACTTGACAGTAAATCAACGCCACCGTAACATTGTCGTGTCCGTTTTTGGTATTAGCAAGCTCAATGATGCGTTCTGCTGCTTTCTTCAAATCAATTTGACCGTCGAGAATGGGCAGGATTTCTGTTTGCCAGTACTGCTCGACTCGGTCATTGTCACTAAGACCATCAGAACACAGCAGAAAAACACAATCTTCATCCAACACCAAGCGCTGTACAGTCGGGTGCAGTGTGGTTGATGAACCCATGCCTAAAGCCTGCACTAGGGCACCAGATGTTGGTTGTTGTAGAGCATGTCGGTAAAGGGTATATCCAAGCCGCACCTCTCGAGACGCTAAATCATCATCTAGAGTAACTTGGTGACAACCATGGCGACTCACCCAATAGATTCTGCTATCCCCGACATGGGTAATGTATATTTCATGGGCATGGGTTCTAGCCATGACCAAGGTTGTTCCCATACGCTGCCGATCAAATCGGTTCTCATGATCATTGCGTTGGCTAATGGAGTCATTGGCAGCACAGACAGCTTTTTCCAATTCCAGGGTTAGAGTGGTTGGGTTCC
This sequence comes from Moorena sp. SIO3I8, assembly GCF_010692325.1. Classification (GTDB taxonomy): domain Bacteria; phylum Cyanobacteriota; class Cyanobacteriia; order Cyanobacteriales; family Coleofasciculaceae; genus Moorena. Next base: position 74,995 of record NZ_JAAHHW010000015.1, read on the forward strand.
ACACCTTCAGTTTAGCTGGAAGTTGTTTGAGCTGTTGTCGGAGAGTGTCAATCGCCAGTTGGGAGGCAATTTCACCACCTGCTTGTCCACCAATGCCATCGCAAACCATTGCCAAAGCTTCCTTACCTCTTGAAGAGCTAATTAGCTTACCACTAGGAGGGTAGCAAGCGTCTTCATTGTGGCTACGACCCGGACCGGTATCGGTACGAGTGAGAGTCTTATAGGTTCTCGATTGCCATGACCGGCATTCAAACAACCCTTTCGCCAGTAATGCTAACAGCTGCTCTGATGTCTGTATCTGTCCTTTTGTAAGCTGGGAACAGAGTTGTTGGCAAAACTCACTAATAACAGGGGAAGCCCCCTCAAGCAGTTGTGACCACAGCTGACCCAGCTGTTTTAAGGTTGGTGCTGGCGTTTGATCAGGCTGCAATTCCAACAACCTTAGCAAGGCTCCTTCCACCCGCACCAGGTTTGATTTCAGTAAGCTAGACGCTACCCCTTCTCGGCTCAAAGGTTGCCACAGTGAAGCCCATTGCTGCAGCCAGTTGAGTTGGCGTACTGGTGAGGCATCTTTCCAGACGCTAGTGAGTTCTGGTGACAGTTGTCCAAGAGTATTAATGTTCCCTGTTGCCTGAATTGGTACTCCTTCGAGTAACCAAATCTCTTTGTTATGCCTTGGCTGAGGTGTTAGCAGACCATACACTTGAGGCAGGTGTAATCCATAGGAAACCAGTCTCAAGTATGGGGTTATGGTTTGAGGAATCTCTAGTGGGGTCTCTGGCGGTACCGCTGGTTGAGTATCTAAAAGAACACGAGAATGAATCAGGAGGTAGCGCTTAGCAATAACTTCTCCCGGTTGAGCGGCTTTTATGCCTGACCCAATAGCCCACAAGTATCGTCTGAGCAGCGGCGTGCGACATTTTTGGCAGAACTTGTTGGTCTGGGGATTGGGAGCCTGACATTGATGGTTTGGGCAGTGGAGCGTTGCCGCCGGATTGTCCATGAAACTCTTTGCTGCTAAAGATAGCCTGATGGAACCGGGTTAACATTAGCACAGCTTTCTTTGAAGGAATTATGTGCCCACAAAGGAAGTGCCAAAATCAGCCCATTGATTAAAGATTGTAGCGCTTGACTTACGGGCTGGTTAATGATTTACTTCTATCATGAATGAGTTGCGCTGAAACATTCGTTCGCAGCAATGGTTACCCTAGGGTCTATGGGGAAGGTCAGGATTACGTTTTATGTATTAATTTTATGTATTAATCATTGCGCAATATTGATGCCGTCCCCTCACTCATCACACTACTCTTGATTAACTCAGGCCAGATCAGCAAAAAGTACGTCCACCAAAGCATAATTGGCATAGCAGCGAGTAGCGTGATCCAGAGGGTTTTGAAAACTACCCAGATACTTAAGATGATGCCCCCTCCGGTCAATAGGATTGACCAGGGTTGGCACCACCAAGGCTTATAACTCCAAGGATTGAATTTTTTTTCTGTAGACAAGATTAGTCTTTTAAGCTACCACGACTTACTTCTTTGCACTAAGCAAGGGATTGATTAAAAGCATGAGAACCTCAAGTAAACCAGCTACAGTGTGGCGGGGGATGAAGGCAGACAGGCGCTTGAGTTATTCGCTCCCGTCGTGACTTGGTTTGAAAGTAGCTTGTCAGCCCATCTCCTACTGCCTAATTCTCAGGTTCTACTTGGGGCAATCCCATACTGTAATTAATCACTCGGCTTTCCGTATTGTAGCTAATTTGTCCATTTTGCAAAAGCGATCGCACAAGGTGTTCTAGGTCAGAACCGATACGACGGAGGTTGTATTCGGTCAAATCAAATCCGCTGTAGGATTCAACCAACTCATCGAACTTCCGGTAAACCTGCTGTAGAGCGTCTTCATTCCAATTGAATTCGTTATCGGGGTCAATGTCTAAGGTTAAGACATTATCGCTCCCGACTAGTTCGTTATTTTTTACCTCTGCTGTATAGATTCGGACGTGACGAGTGGTGGACTTTAACAGCATCTAGAAACCTCCTGCTCACAGCCTTTATTTTTTCATCTTTTCAGGCACTAGTCAATGCTGACCATTTGAATTACCCACAAACCAATCAAAGATTTGGGGTTGAGGGCTTCGAGTTTGAGCCGCTTTTGCCTCTAGTCCTGTACAAGTACAGAACTAGAGCACATACCCCAGATATAGATTCGACGCATTCAAGGTATCGTAGGAGCAAACCAACTATTTAGCTAGTCAAATCCCAATTACTGACCTCTTGACCTATACGCTATATGTAGTGTTTGTGATTTCGCCAGTAAGGAGATAATGGTCTGACAAGCACGTCCATGAGATTTGACAGACATTACCAAAAAGTTACTTACTCTCATAGTAGGTTTCCCTACAACCTTAGACAGCAGTCCCCTTGACCTGTTCCCGCCGTGCGGGCCATTGGCGCTACTGGATGTGATCGATATATATCATTTATCAATTTGGTGAGGTACAAATTACTGGGGAGTCGGGAGCGGTGCGACCCGTGGCGAATTAAATTCGACGACTATAAGCGCAAGCCCTGGGAGTCGGGAGCGGTGCGACCCGTGGCGAATTAAATTCGACGACTGTAAGCGCAAGCCCTGGGAGTCGGTTTAATAATAGTTTATGGATTATGGTTTTCCGGGACTGGGGGAATAAAAAAAACTGTGTACCTCATGATTCTGATAATTAATAGAGCAACCTGGGTTTTAGCGGCGGTCTCCACGGGGGAAGAAAAATGAACAATACATGCACTAGACATCTGCATAAAATCGGTTTTGACCCAGGCATTACAAGGGTTTGAGGTTAATTTTTGGAGATGTCTACTAATAGCAGATCCTGATACTCTAAAGGGAAAAACTATATTAAGTAAAGTCAAACACACTAATCCAATGTCATAGCTTAAAAAAATGTCTGGTACCATGGAAGATATTGCTAGACAAGCCCACCAGGGTAGCGTGGTGGCAATTATTCAAACACTCAATGAACGATTAGCCGATTTTGGGGTGAGAACTAGAGCCATTCTGGCTGATGGTGTATTGCAAGTTTTGTGTGAAGCAGCAAAACCAGAACAGCTGGAACAATCGATTCTAGTCAGTCAAATCCAGGAAATTCTGGAAGAAATTTCACCGCGTAACATTCGTCGTGTCAGGATCAACAGCCGCATCGTGCGAGAGGAACAATTACTCTGGTTAGAAGAAATTAGCCGTGACCCAGACAATCAGCTGTTGTGGTACGAAGACATAACCCTTACTAGGCCAAATTTCTTCAAGCAACTGGCTCAAACCCTCAACAATCGCCAAAACCTACCAAGCCAGCAACTGGCTCTAACACCAGGATTTTCCCGTCAAATCGGCCAAAAAAAACTACCGATTCAGCAACTGGTCTTACCGCCAGCTTCTTACGGTCAACTACGTAAAAAAGGTCGATTGCGGCAGGGTGTTGTGATTGGGTTAGGTTTGGGTTTACTCCTGATCCTAGTAGGTTGGTTACTGAATGATTGGTTTGGGAGGGAAATCAAATCCCATTACCCAACTCAAGCCGACCATTCGGCAACAGACCCAGCCAATTCTTATTCATCGGGATCTTCTAGTCAACCACCGGACCCCTTTACTGAAGCAATGCGCCTAGCTCAAGAAGCAGCCGCAGCAGGTCAAAGTGTCGAAACCTCAGCTCAATGGTTAGATGTGGCAGCTAAGTGGGAACGGGCATCAAATCTAATGGAGACGGTAAAACCTGATGACCAACGCTACCAAATAGCTCGTTATCGGGTTATACTTTATCGAAAAAACAGTGAGGAAGCTCAAAAACAAGCTAGAAAGAAGCGCTCCTAGTGGTGTTGAATCCAAGTTTTCAATCAGTTTTGTTAAAAAAACGCTATAAAAAGGTGCTCAAGGTGTTTAAGGTGTTCAAAGTTAATCGATTTCAATCCCAGAGGTGCGACCCAAGGCCGCGAGGGATTGCTCGCGGCCTTGGAAAGCGCACCTTGGAGAGATATCTGGAGTTTCTCAATTCTCTCCTGGGTTTCCAGGTACTAGTAGTTTACCCAACTCAGAGGCGCGACCCTAGGCCGGGGAACCCGGCCTAGGAGGCGCGCGCCTTTTGGGATTTTTACGCTCTGTGCCTTAGCTCGAAACTCCAACAAGCCCTCACCCAGTCTACCGATCAGAATTAATTGGGTCAACGAATCTCGAGCAGTAACCATTTTGAGATCGCGGTGCGACCCGTGGCGAATTTAATTCGACGACTATAAGCGCACCGGGAGCGAGTTTAACTCAACTGTGACGATTACATGATTTAGTTGTGCCACCGACCCACAGCTTCTCCTCTAACCAGAGTTCGGAATTGAACGGGTGTGTCGGTCGGTTGTCGTAAAAAACTCCAATCTCTTGATCAAAAGCACTCTGATGCCGGGAACACTAATCCTAGCGAGATTACTGTTTTAACAGTTGTTCTTGTTTTAACAGTTGCTCTAGTCAAGACCAGTATTCACAAGTTGTGCAACAAGCATAATGGATGCAGAAAGCGCGATTTTTGCCCCAAGAGTAAATTCCATCAACTCCCGTCTCTCAGGTACATTTGAACCAACCTTTAGCCAGGAGCATCAAGGTTCACTCATGGCTTACCCGACAGAGTTAGCTCAGATCGGGCAACAAATTGCTAAGACGATACTAAATACCTCAGAAACGCAAACTCTGTTGGCGATGCTCGCCCAGGCTATAGGAGAGAGTTTTCAGGTGGATAGCTGTTTAATTGGGGCGCTGGCTAACCCTAGCACTACGCCCCAACTAGCCTGGTGGCGTGCTGATCAACACCTTGACCCAGAACACCGATACTACAAAAATCCAGTGCAACTGCTGGAACTCTTAACCACAGAGGATGACTTAGGCAGTGACTCAGTACTGGCAATTTCAGATTGGCAAAAATCCGATGCTTGGTCTAACTTAGATTTGGGTGAAGAAGTGCTATCTGCCAGGGCAATACTGAAGACCTCCACAAAGTTTCAGTCTGTAGTCAACGGGGTAATTGTTTTAGGAAAAGCCCAGCCTTACCAATGGACAAAGACAGAGCAAGAACAGTTAATTTTTGTATCCCAATGGGTATCAGTAGCAATTTCTCAAGTTCAGCTAACCCACCAAGTGAAGGCGGCTACTCGAGACCAAACTCTGCTCAACCAATTGAGTCAAGTGATGCATAGCTCTCTCAATCTCCTGGAGATTTTCCAGATAGCTACCACGGCTGTTGCTGAAGCACTTCAGGTGTCACGGGCATTACTGCTACTGTTAGATGAAACGAATCCTCTGTGTTGCAGTCTACCAGCAAAGCATTCACCAAAACATGATCTGACAGTGGTTTGTGAATGGTTAAAGGAAACCTCTACTACTGATCTATTTTCAACAGGGGACGCACTGTTAAATAAATCCTTCCCAGTTTCTGAGTGTTCTTGGTACCAACAGGCTCTCAAGCAAGCCCCTGAACCGATAGTCATTACCGATAGACCAGATCACCCGATTGGTAAAGCTGAGCACCAGAGCATCTCACTCCTAGATCAGAACCTAAAGCCAGGGTTACTAATCTGTCCTCTGGTTGGGGCAGATAATCATGGTTTGCTATCCGTTAAGGTTTTGGGGTTCTTGGTCTTGCAAAATACTCAACCTCGCCCTTGGCTAGAGAATGAAATTAACTTGGTCAAGTGGGTCAGTACACAAGTTAGTAGCACTATTATCCAAAATCAGACTCTCCAGCAAGTACAATCCCTTGTTGAAGAACGCACGGCTCAGTTACAACATAGTCTGAAAGTTCAGGCAGAGTTATACGAAAGAACTCGCCAGCAAATGGGTCAGCTAAAAGAATTAAATCGCCTCAAAGATGAATTTCTCAGTAGCATGAATCATGAGTTGCGGACACCTTTGACTGCAATGAGTCTAGCGATTCGGATGTTGCGTCAACCCAAACTTGATCTTGAGCGTCGTGCCAAATATCTAGAAATCCTTGAGCAACAGTGTAATCAAGAAATTGAGCTAATTAACGACCTGTTGAGTCTACAGCAGCTGGAATCTGACCAGTCCCAACTGCACTTGCAAAGAATTGACCTGATGCCGATGATTAAGCACTTGGCTAAATCCTTTGAGTACAAATGGGCGGAGAAAGGCTTAACCTTAACAATCAATAGTTCACTACCATCGCTGTTTATCAACACCGACGCTGAGAGCCTTAACCGTATCTTGCTGGAACTTTTAACCAATGCTGGCAAGTATTCTCACCCAAATACTACAGTGGTGATTGAGGTAACTGAGCAAATCCAGCAATCGGTGAAGCAAATTGTAATGAGTTTGAGCAATATTGGTCAGGGGATATCTCCAGAAGACCTCAGACATATTTTTGATAAATTCCATCGCGGTCAGGGGATGACCCAAAGGGCAGTTCAGGGTACTGGTTTGGGTCTAGCGCTAGTAAAATGCTTAGTGCAGCATCTCAATGGGACGGTAGATGTCTCCACTGGCCCGTCTGACACTCCTCGCACGTCCCGGGTATCTTTCACAATTACTCTGCCCCAGGTTCAATCTTTTATTTGACACTCCCCGGCCTGTTCGCGTAGCGTCGGCTTTGCCGAAAGGCACGAGGATTCCTAGATCAACGAGCCGCCGTAAACCGCCGAGTTCCAATCTTTGACGCCGCCAAAAACAGGACAATACTCAACCAAAAATCCGTGAAAACACCAAATTCCCAGTTAATTCACGACAGACCTAGAGGGCAGTTCTCCTTAGGCGTTCGAGTACTTGCTGGAAGTGCCTTAAAAGTCCGTTTGCCTTCCTTTTCCTCAGGTTCCGGTGTGCCCCACCGTACCTTGTTTAATCTCAAAAGTGATTCTTCTAGGTTCACACGCCAACGGTTAATTGACGGTTGGGTTTTTAAAGAGGACTTTCCCTACCCTCTAGGCATTACTTCTTTGTGGTCGTTCGCGTAGCGTGACCTACGGTCAATCAGTTACGGGTCTCTCTCCCGGCTGAGCCAACGGTTTTTCAGCCTGTACCTATCTTAATTATACATCGGCTTTGACGATTATTCCAGAAAAGTCGTCCTAGAAGGACGAGGCTTTAAACCCAAGATTTTTGGTAAAACTTAGTCATTAGTAAGTAAGAAGGCAAAACTAATGACTAATGACTAATAGCTTGGAAGACTAACTGGGAAGAATAGGTATTAAAGCGGATATGATCTGATTGATACTCCCGGATTGGATAGGAGTAACTATGAATAGCTGAGTATGCTCACAACTGATGCGCCCAAGCCACCACGTTGGCAACAACCTAACTATTCCCCCCTGGCTCGCCAGATCGATATTTTTACTGCGGCAGCGCAGTTTATGGTTTATTTATGGTGGGACAAGGTATCGGCTAATAATTCCCCCAAGCAAAGAAATCGTCGAGCCCAGTGGTTAGTTAGAAAGCTCTTAGACTTAGGTCCAACATTCATCAAGATTGGGCAGGCACTATCCACACGCCCTGATTTACTTAGCTTAGAATATGTGAATGCCTTGGCGCAATTACAAGATCGGATCCCAGAATTTAGTGTAACCGATGCTATAAGTCTAATTGAATCAGAACTTGGTCACGACATTCATAGTTTGTATCGGGATTTTGAGCATTTTCCTCTAGCCGCTGCCAGTTTGGGACAAGTTCATAAAGCCCGATTGCACACCGGGGAAGATGTAGTCGTTAAGGTTCAGCGTCCTGGCTTAGAAAAGCTATTTAACTTAGATTTTGAGATTATCCATCGATTGATTCGTTTTGTCAATCGATTTGTTCCGGGAACCAAAAAATATGATTTGGATTCCATAATCCATGAGTTTTTTAACCTGCTCTATCAAGAAATTGACTACATCCATGAAGGGAAGAATGCTGAGAGTTTTCGTCACAATTTCAGCAATTCTCCTCGCATTAGTGTCCCGAAAGTCTACTGGCGATATACAACTAAAAAAGTTTTGACTATCGAGTATATGCCGGGGATTAAAATTGATGACCGTCAGACCCTGGAATCCCTCGGCATAAATCCTAAAGAAATTATTCAGCTGGGAATTTGTTGCTACCTCAAGCAGTTATTACAAGATGGCTTTTTTCAGTCTGACCCCCATCCTGGAAATATGGCAGTCTCTACAGAGGGCAGTCTGATTTTCTATGACTTTGGCACAATGCTGGAGGTCAAGTCCATGACTAAAGACCAAATGCTCCAGACTTTTTTTGCTGTACTGCGTAAGGACACTGATCAGGTAGTTAATAGTTTAACTTACATGGGGTTAATTGAACCCATGTCAGATCTCAAGCCAGTCAAGCGATTAGTTGCTTTTCTACTGGAAAAATTTACCGAAAAGCCCATAGAATTACAAGCTTTTGAGGAAATCAGTAGCGAACTTTACATAATGTTTGAGCAGCAACCTTTTCGCCTACCAGCACAACTGACATTTATTTTAAAGTCACTAACAACTCTTGATGGGATCGCTCGTGGCCTAGATCCCCAGTATAATTTGTTAGCTGCTACTGAGCCTTTTGTTAAAAGCCTGGCTGTTTTCCAAGGGCGGGGGAATATAGTGGGGGAACTAGCTAAACAAGCTAGGGATTTTGTGAAATATAACTTACGTAAGGCTAGCCCTACCGAACTAGCCATTCGACGCTTAGAAGAGCGGCTCGAGCTGGGAGAGTTACAATTACACGTGCGTTCTGTAGAAAGCGATCGCACTCTCAAGCAGATCACCCTTGCTCTAAAAAGCCTAATTTATGCTTGTTTAACTGGATTTACCCTGGTAGCTGGTACTATTTTCCTCTCAGGTCCTCATAGTGGATGGGCGATAGCCGCCTTTGCCTTTTCCGGATTCTGGTTTTTGATTTTGCTACGTTCTCTGATTAACTTAGCAATTAGAGAAAGACTGGATAGATTAGCTAAAAGGTAGGCAATCTTATCTAAAATCGCCTACCTTAAGCTGTCGAATTTTTTCTGTTGTATTTTTTTCTTGTTTAGATACCCCCAAGGGAATTCGAATCCCTGTCGCCTCCGTGAAAGGGAGGTGTCCTAGGCCTCTAGACGATGGGGGCTTATTGATTTCACTTTTATAAGTGTAGCGGATATTTTGGTTTGTGTCAAGTGTTTGATCAGGAAAATTTTTTCCACTCCCGTTACTTGATACTATTTCGTAACTGTTCTAGGCGCTGCTGAGCCTTGGCATCCAAGGAATTGACTAAAAAACGACCACTAGAGGATTTCTGTGGTCGGTATTTGCGGCGGGTTCGACGAGCTGTGAATTCAACATCGCTGAGCAACTGCTGGGAAGACATGCATTGAGCACCATACCCCACAACCGTCAATTGCTCTGCCCGATCTGAGGTAGCGACGATCAGACGTTTAGTGGGTTTAACAAGATTGGTTCTATAGGAGGCGCAAAATTTTTCGATGTAAGTGTCTGCTGTCTCCCCGAAATCGGTGTAGTAAACCGATAAGTGATTAGTTATCACCTCACGACTGTTAGGGGTATTGAGTGAGTGAGCATCAAAGACAATCTCAGTGTCATAGCCGACAAAGGCACTGTAATTGGCTAGGGTCTCAATTAACTCTTGGCGAGAACTCATGAGACCATCACGATCACGGGTATTTTTCAGGAAAGACCAAGAGCCAATGACGTTATAGCCATCAACTAGTAAAATAGCCAGCGGTGAAGAACAGGACATTTTTCATGGTATTATACTGTTTACCGTCCGTATGGACTAAATATTAGCGCTAATTTTAACATTTCTTTATATTAGTATAAATTGCACTTGAGCAAAAGGCAAAAGGATTGAGCAAAAATGACACTCAACATTTAACTATTAACATATAAAATATTATAGTCACAACTTTAAGTATTATAATTAACGCTTAGCAGTTAACAGTTAGCCGATTACAAACCCTAGGACTTTCGGGAAACTTCCCGAGAATCAGTGATTATGACCTACCAGTCTTTGTTTCAGGCGTTCCGGTTCACCTTGGTCAATGACTCGACCCTGGTCTAACAAAAATGCTCCATCACAATAATCCAGCTCATCCAAACGGTGGGTAACCCAAATAGCTGTCAATCCTCGACTTTTGACTAAATTTCGCACTTGTGACACTAAATCCATTTGGGTATCTGGATCGAGTAGGGCAGTGGGTTCATCTAACAATAAAATCTGGCACTGTCTTGCGATCGCACCAGCGATCGCAATTCGCTGCTTCTGACCACCGCTGAGGGCATAGATCGGGCGTCGCTCTAGCTCTAGTAAATTCACCGCAGCTAGAGCTTCTTTTACCCGGGCTTGAACTTGAGCTAGGTCGAGCTTTTCGGCTACCAGTCCAAAGGCTACATCGGCACCTACGGTAGGCATGACTAGCTGATGATCAGGATTCTGGAAAACAAAACCTGGTGAACCGGCTAGGTAAATGTCACCGGATTGGGGGGACAATAAACCAGCCAGTAATCTAAGTAAGGTTGATTTACCACTGCCATTGGTTCCCAAGAGCATCCAAAATTCCCCCTTAGGGACTTCCAGGGAGCAAGATTGCAAAACTGTCCCCCCTTTAGGCCAGTTGAAGCCAACCTCTGTTACTTGAATTGCTGGTTGATTCATTAATATATCTTGCTCCATGAATTTATTCAGCCATGGCAAAGAAGCCGGGAGTACGTCCTGAGCCTGTGGCTCCAGATTTTTGAGAAATAATTGCTACACTAATCTGATCGCTGAGAACGCCAATTTTCTTCTCTGGCTGGTGATCGCAGCTGAGTTCTAACAACTGAGGATGCCCAGAGCGCATGGCTGTCAAAATTTCCTGGTAGGTCGCTTGCGCCTCTTCTTCTGACTTACGTTGCACAGACAGTGGCATGGGTGTATTCCTTAGAATCAAGTCAATGGTGAACATGGAGTATCAAGCTGTAGCGCGTTCTATTAATGTACTTCTTCTTATCTTAGACCCCAGCCCAAACCGGCGTAAGAGCGGTATCTTGGGTACAGTTATTACCTAATTTTTTTTTAGGGGGTAGCAAAATTAAGAATTATGACATATTATGATAGTTATATTAGACGAAGTTTACTTTTCTTTACTTAGACTGCCTTTAATAAAGAAAGTAAATCGCCTTACCGTACTTATATATATCTGGAGATCCTTGCTATGACAGTAGCAGTAGGACGCGCCCCCAGCACCAGAGGATGGTTTGACATCCTCGATGACTGGCTCAAGCGCGATCGCTTTGTATTCGTCGGCTGGTCCGGCATTCTATTGTTCCCCTGTGCCTACATGGCTTTGGGGGGCTGGTTGACTGGTACCACCTTTGTGACTTCTTGGTACACCCATGGTTTAGCATCTTCCTACCTAGAAGGCTGCAACTTCCTGACCGTAGCAGTATCATCTCCTCCCAACAGTCTGGGACACTCCCTGCTGCTATTGTGGGGACCAGAAGCTCAAGGAGACTTGACCCGCTGGTTCCAACTAGGAGGGTTGTGGAGCTTTGTGGCATTCCACGGAGCGTTTGGTCTAATTGGGTTCATGCTGCGGCAATTTGAAATTGCGCGTCTAGTAGGCATCAGACCCTACAACGCGATCGCATTCAGTGCGCCGATTGCAGTATTTGTCAGCGTGTTCCTGATGTACCCATTGGGACAGTCGAGCTGGTTCTTTGCTCCTAGCTTCGGAGTAGCAGGTATCTTCCGTTTCATCCTGTTCCTGCAAGGCTTCCACAACTGGACACTGAATCCCTTCCATATGATGGGCGTAGCCGGGGTACTAGGTGGTGCTCTGCTGTGTGCCATTCATGGGGCAACGGTGGAAAATACCCTGTTCCAGGATGGGGACAAAGCAAACACCTTCCGGGCGTTCAACCCGACCCAAGCGGAAGAGACCTACTCAATGGTCACCGCTAACCGCTTCTGGTCTCAAATCTTCGGGATTGCCTTCTCCAACAAGCGCTGGTTACACTTCTTCATGTTGTTTGTGCCAGTAACTGGCTTGTGGATGAGTGCAGTGGGAATTGTAGGTTTAGCATTAAACCTGCGAGCCTATGACTTCGTGTCCCAGGAAATCCGGGCAGCAGAAGACCCAGAGTTTGAAACCTTCTACACCAAGAACATTTTGCTGAACGAGGGTCTACGGGCTTGGATGGCTCCGGCAGACCAACCTCACCAAAACTTTGAGTTCCCTGAGGAAGTACTGCCTCGCGGTAACGCTCTGTAACACTCCAAGGCGGAACCAGAATTAAGGTTAGCTGTTGGATTTTCTCAAAGCCCCACCAGGAGGTGGGGCTTTGAGCAGTTCTAGAAAAAGAAAACTGGAACGCTCTGAGCAATATTAGGCGAATTTATCATGATCCTAGTTTGCAGAGGTTGCAATTTGATCGATAGTCTGTTAACTTAAGGAAAGGTGATAATCCTGGAAAGGTAAAAAAAACCGCTTAGGGATTAAAGGAGGTGATGCCCATGGAAGATAGTAGTAAAATCATGGGTCATCTGGTTGGAGTTAGCCGGCTGTGCGCCGGGGCTGTTCTCTAGGAGTTAGCTGGATTCTCTACGGAGAATCTATATGACTGCTTAGGCAGGGCTACCTAAGAGTTCCTCTCGGCAGCCTGGTTTCAATCAGAAGACCCGCTAGACCGCTCTCACACCAGGTGTTATGGATTAACCAAAACACTAGCCGTGAGAGCGGATAGTTTTTTGTATGGGATTGTTTAAGGAGTGCATCTAAGAATCATGGCTCAACTACTCAGTGATGCAGAAATTAAAGCCAAGGCGAGTCAGCTAGAAGACTGGAGTGTGGAAGGGAAAACCCTGCGTAGTAATAAGACATTCAAGGGTTTTGTAGAAGCGATCGCGTTTGTGAATAAACTTGTTGACCCATCTGAAGCTGCAGAACACCATCCTGACCTAGAGATTTCCTACAATAAGGTAACGATTACTTTAACCACTCATGATAGTGGTGGCTTAACCTCGAAAGATTTTGACCTAGCGCAAGTTATTTCAGAGCTGGGTTAATATGCTTTAAATAACTCTAAATAAGTGACAATCGCCTTAGCAATAGACCCCAAGCCAGAAGAAGTTCATCCACTGGCAAAAGAAAAAAAGTTTGTATAGCACTTTGTCGATAAAGGCTATAGTATAAGAATTGTTCCTCTAATAAATTGTTCCTGTAATAGGTTAATAGGTTTTATCGCAATAGCGCTGATTCTTAGATAAAACCAAATACCGGTTTAGGCTGTGGAAAATCGGCTAGCTGGAAATTAACAACGCCAACAAGAAAAAAGTAACGATCCAGCTAGGAATTTGTATAGTCAAGGTCGGTCGGGAAGTTTTGAACCTTCCCAAACGGGATGATGTATTCAATAACCGTGAAGATATCATACCGTAAGCATTACGAGATGTGGCTAATGCCCTCGGTTGTAACATCAGCTTAGTATCCTCCGTGATTAATCCGGAGGAGAGTTCAATAATTTTAAAGGTGTGAGGATTAAGAGAAGATGTCTAAACTACTGTTGAAGTCCCTACTGATAAGTCCTGCTGTAGTGGGTGCTGCTCTCGCCCTTGGTACCAATGAGGTACAGGCAGCCAACAAGGCCAACTCGTTAACAGTTGAGAGTCAAGTTACTACGGAAGCTGCCCCACTTCAAGCTGTCCCAGTAAAGACAATTGCGATCGCTCTTCAGAGCGCGCCAAAGGCGAACGCGGCGGCCCCCACTGCCCCAGAAGTAAAGGATACGCCAGTTTTTTCCACGGAGATGGGCTCCAGCTTGGGTGAGGGAACATCATTAACTTTAAAGGCCGATACCCTAGTTCCTAAGGTAGACGTACCGGAGGCAGAAACAAAAATAGCCCAAGCCGTACCCTCAGCCTCAGATAACAGCCAGCTGTTAAATCAAATTCAACGCTACGGTAAAGAAGGTAGTAACAGCCAAGATCAGGTAACTAGTGTTTCCCAACTGCGGGATGTTTCCCCTGGAGACTGGGCTTATGAAGCTCTGCGTAGTCTGGTAGAGCGCTACGGTTGTATCGCTGGTTACCCAAACCGCACCTTCCGTGGTAACCGTGCTACTACCCGTTACGAATTTGCGGCTGGCTTGAACGCTTGTTTAAACCAGATTGAGCGTTTAATTGCTGCTAGTACCGCTGACTTTATTACCCGTGAAGACTTAGAAACGCTGCAACGGCTGATTCAAGAGTTTGAGGCAGAACTGGCTACCCTCGGAGCACGGGTCGATAACCTGGAAGGTCGAGTCGCATTCCTCGAGGATCACCAATTCTCTACTACTACCAAACTGGAAGGGGAAGTCATATTCGCCCTGACCAATAACTTTGGTGATTTTGGGGAAGATGACAATAACCAAGTTGTATTTGGTGACAGGGTTCGTTTAGTTCTCGACACCAGCTTCACTGGTGAAGACAGTTTGGTAACTCGTCTGAGTGCTGGTAACCTGAATGCCTTTACAGAGGGGGGTGACATTGCCCCAGAACTCACCCAGACCTTTAACACTGAGATTGATGGTACTGGTGACGGGAACGATATAGGGGTTGACTGGTTAGCCTATTACGGTGACATTCCTATTGGTCCGTTTGGTCGAGTATCAACTTACATTGCTGCCTTTGGTGGTCGGCATGATGATTACGTTCCTACACTCAATCCCTATTTCCAAGACTTCGATGGTGGTAGTGGCTCTCTATCCACATTTTCTCAACAAAACCCCATCTATCGGATTGGTGGTGGTGCTGGTTTAGGGGTTAGCTTCCAACTTGGTTTACTAGAGAGCGTGATTGGACCAAGTACTGTCACACTGGGTTACCTAGCTGGGAATGCGTCAGATCCTGATGAAGGGTCAGGTCTGTTCAATGGTGATTATTCTGCCTTGGGTCAGTTGAACTTCAACGTCAATGACCGGATTGGTGTCGGCTTTACTTACGTCCATGGTTTCCATAAAGAGGACAGTGCCATATTCAGCAAAGGCGCGGGAACAGATGGTATCGTAGGTACCCGTGCTGCCAACTTAAATCAAGACGCACTTCTTGCTAGTCGTATAGCTGATTCAGCTGACAAGGTAACCAACTCCTACGGAGCAGAATTAGCGTTTCGCCTCACCGACAAGATTTCCTTTAGTGGATTTTTCAACTACACCGATGTGATTGTGATTGGTGAAGGAGATGGTGAAATTTGGAGTTACGGCGGTGGTTTAGCCTTCCCCGATTTTGGGAAAGAAGGTAGTGTGTTAGGTTTCTTTGGTGGTGCAGTGCCCTATTCGGATTTGAATGAGATTGATACCCCCATTCACATCGAAGGCTTCTACAAGTATCAGCTATCCGATAATATCTCTATCACTCCTGGTGTGATCTGGGTGATTAATCCAGAGCAGAGTGATGATAATGATGATGCTGTGATTGGTACCATCAGAACCACATTCACGTTCTAGAGACCCTGGCTAATTACCCAAGGACTATCGAGCATTAGTTAGGTTTCCCTGCCCCTAGGCGGGGATTTTTGTTTGAAGGGGTGAAAGTGTCAAAAAATACTAGGATGATGGAGAACAACTAATAACTCAGAATTTCCAACAGTTATGCGAATTGCTCCAAATATTACCGAACTGGTTGGTCGGACGCCTCTAGTGCAATTGAATCGTATTCCTCAAGCAGAAGGCTGTGTGGCTAGAATTGTAGCCAAACTAGAGGGCATGAATCCATCTTCGTCTGTTAAAGACCGGATTGGTGTTAGCATGATCAACACAGCGGAGCAGAATGAGTGGATTACCCCCGGCAAAACTATTTTGGTGGAACCGACCTCGGGAAACACAGGTATTGCTCTAGCAATGGCAGCGGCAGCCAAGGGTTACCAACTTATCCTAACCATGCCAGAGACAATGAGCATCGAGCGACGGGCTATGTTGCGAGCTTATGGTGCTCACTTGGAACTGACACCAGGTAGTGAAGGCATGGGTGGCTGTATTAGGCGAGCTCAGGAAATTGTAGAAACCACATCCAATGCCTATATGCTGCAACAGTTTCGTAATCCAGCTAACCCAAAAATTCACTATTATACCACAGCTGAAGAAATTTGGGACGATACGGAAGGACAGGTGGATTTCCTGGTGGCTGGAGTCGGTACGGGTGGTACAATTACTGGTGTTGCTGAAGCGATTAAAAAACGTAAGCCCAGTTTTAAAGCGATCGCAGTTGAACCAGCTAGTAGTTCTGTACTTTCTGGAGGCTCTCCAGGACCTCACAAAATTCAGGGTATCGGTGCGGGTTTTATTCCAGAAGTACTCAAGGTGGAACTTCTGGACGAGGTGATTACAGTTACGGATGATGATGCGATCGCATACGGTCGTCGTTTAGCCCGTGAAGAAGGAATTCTTTCCGGCATTTCCACTGGAGCCATACTATCAGCGGCGATTCAAGTTGCCAAACGTCCAGAAAATGAAGGATGCCTGATTGTGATGATTCAACCAAGTTTTGGGGAACGCTACCTAAGCACCCCCCTGTTCCAAGAGCCGACGGCCACCACGGATTAGTGTTATGGGGCAAGGCACTTCCATTCACTAGTTATCCTAAAACCTCTGGAAATCTATGGAAATATTGGATTGAGCTTACTTGGTACCTTAATTATACTATCGCTGCCGGTTTAAGTAGGTTTAGTGTCGCCCATGTCAGACTCGAATCACTACCAGACTCTGGATGTTCATCCCCACGCTACGACCCTAGAAATTAAACAAGCCTACCGACGGCTAGCCAAGCGCTTTCATCCAGATAGCAACAGCCCCACCGCTGATCCGGAAAAAATTATCCAAGTTAATGCTGCCTATGAGGTCCTCAGTAACCCTGAGCGACGGCGTTCCTATGACCAAAAGAGGCATTACTTTCAGCATTCATTAGAGCATCAGAATCGACAACAGCGAACAGCTGATGCCCAAAGACATTACCAGCATCATCGGCAAAAGGGAAAAAAGACTGATGCCCAGCTAGGGTACTGGTTGCAGCAAATTTATCAACCTGTAAACTACTGGATTAGTCATATCCTTGAGCCTCTAGAGGCTCAACTCGATGAACTCTCGGCTGACCCGTTTGATGATGAACTCATGGCAGAGTTTGAAGCTTATCTGGAAGAGTGTGGTGATCATCTCCATCAAGCTCAGAGGCTGTTTCATTCTCAACCTAATCCTGCCACCGTTGCCAGTGCTGCTGCTAACCTCTACTACTGTCTTAATCAGTTAGGAGATGGCATAGAAGAATTAAAGCTGTTTACCCTTAACTACGACGACTACCACCTACACACAGGTCAAGAACTGTTCAGAATTGCCTCCCATCTGCTCTGGGAAGCTAAAGACACAGTTAAAGATTTTTGGTAATGGGTAACCAATAGGATTTTTGTAGCAAACCCAAGAATGATCAATCTTGACTTACATGCAAAAGGGACTTGATTAATGAATAATCATTAATAACTAATGACTAACGACCACTAATCCAAATTAGTTTATGCTGAACATAAGTCTAGTTTACCTAACTTGACATGGAATGCGTCATTAAGCGCCGTGCTGAGTTTTCAGCCAGCCACCGATACTGGTTACCAGAACTGAGTGAAGCTCAGAACATTCAGCGGTTTGGTTTGGGTAGCCGATTTCCTGGACACGGACACAACTACGTTCTGTTCGTTTTCCTGACCGCTCAGTTGGATAAGTATGGCATGGTGGAAAACTTTTCTAAAGTCAAAAGGGTGATCCAACGAGAGGTCACCAGCCAACTTGACTACGCTTATCTCAATGAGGTTTGGTCAGAATTTCAGCAAACCTTACCTACTACCGAAAACATAGCACGAGTAATTTGGCAGCACTTGGTTACTTACCTACCACTACTGAAGATTCAGCTATTTGAACATCCAAAACTCTGGGCTGACTATCAAGGAAACGGTATGGAAGTATATCTGACTATCAGTAACCACTTTAGCGCTGCTCACCGACTAGCTCATCCTGACCTCAGTGACGAGGAAAACTACCAGATTTACGGTAAGTGTGCTCGTCCCAACGGACATGGACATAACTATCACATAGAAGTGACTGTTAAGGGTGAAATGGATCCGCGCACTGGCATGATTGTTGATCTAGGCTCCTTGCAGCAAGTCATGGATGAATATGTCGTGGAAGCTTTTGACCATACTTTCCTCAATAAAGACATTCCATACTTTGCCCGGGTTGTTCCTACTGCCGAAAATATTGCTATCTATATTTGTCAGTTGTTGCAACAACCAATTCAAGAATTGGATGTCCAACTTCATAAGGTGAAATTGATTGAAAGTCCTAATAACTCCTGCGAAGTCTACTGCACACCAGACACTACCAAGTCAGCAGCAACATCATCTAGAGAAACTCTGCTGACCTTGATTGAGTTGAATAATAAAGTTTAGCCCAGTCCCCACCTAAAATCTTTGATGCGCGGTGGGCTGCTTTCAATACCTGGCAAGCGTAGCATGGGCTAAGCGCATTAGCCCTAGGCTGAATGCTTAGCTAGGGATTTTTATTTGCTGAGATTAAATCATCCATAAGTTAGAGTTAGTATATCATTTGTTATGATAAGGGTAAAGTGGCCGGAATCAGGATTGATGCGGTTATCATAGTAGTCAAGTATCCGCACTCGTACTGTTAGGTCCAGCTGCGCTAAATCCGAAAGCCTTCATATCCTCGTATTTTGCCCCGTGGTATCTCACTCAAAGGATGAGATACGACCTTGAGCAATTCAAAACAAGGGAATATATGGCAAAGGATTTTACTCGATTGCGCAAACTTAGAAAACTACAAAACTCTTGATGATCCGTAAGAGGCAATAGGAATGGAGAGCCGGTTGCCGTGTGATGACAGCCAATATAGGGAGCGTCTAGCAGAGGCAGCACGCCAAACTTTCGTTCCTACATTACCAAACAACATTCCAGATAATGTTGATGACCTTGCGCGGTTCCCTCGCGCCGGTGAAGCTGCTCAACTTTTAGAGAAAGGGATTGAGCAGCACCAGCGATGTCAATTCTTCGCAGCAAGACAGTCGTTCCAAGAGGCACTAGCAATATATGCGCAATTGGGAAATAGACGGGGTCAAGGAAAAGCTCTGAGTGGTATGGCACTAACTGCTTATTCCTTAGACAACTTTCCACAAGCGATAAAATATAGTAACAAAAGTCTTGCGATCGCAAAAGACATCAAAGACCAGCGTCTTGAGGGCCAGGTTTTGGGAATTTTGGGAAATGCCTACCGTCACCAAGGAAATCACCTCAAGGCCATTGACTATGGTCAAAAAAGCCTAACTATTATGCGGCAACTCCAAGACCGACTGGGAGAGGTGACTGCCTTGAACAATCTAGGATTGGCCCATAAGGCACTAGGAGATTTGCCCCGAGCAATGGCTTGCCAGCAACAGAGCCTCTATGTTGCCCAGACTCTTGGGTTACCTGAGCTGGAGGAGCGAATTCTGAGAAATCTCAGTAACTCCTGCTACTCCATCGGTGATTATGCTCAAGCTATTGACTATTACGAGCAGCGTTTTGCGATCGCACAGCAGATGGGTGATCGTCCCCTAGAAGGACAGATTCTGGGCAAGCTGGGTAATGCTTGCTTGGCACTAGGAGATTATATTCAAGGGATTTACTATATTCAGCAGCAATTGCTCAAAGCTCAACAAATGGGTAATCGCCGTCTAGAACAACAAGCCTTAGGTCGCTTGGGAAAGGCTTATGATGCCTTAGACAATTATGGCCAAGCGGTTGAATACTATGAACAACGCTTGAGTATTGCCCAAGCCATCGGTGACCGGAAGGCAGCAAAAAAAGCCATAGCTAGTCTGAAAGCTGCTTATTACTCTCAAGGAAACTACACCAAAGCTATGGAGTACCATCAGAAAAATTTAGCACTGACTAATCCCTAATCGGAATGGTAGTTCTGGTGGGGATAAGGCTCGTAGCCATTAGCCATTCCCACAAAACCGACACTAATCTCTATCAAAATACCGAAATAGGGTTCACTTACTTATTGTCCTCTATATACTTGCGCTGGCTCGGAGGGGCGACCCAAAGTAGACAATAGCCGCTAGTCGCTTTTTTGCCCCCAAAGTTTAACCGGATTCCTGCCTCTATGGCATCCTTTTGACATTCTAAGTTATCCAAATAGCCCGCATTCCACTTGGTTATATTTCTGGCTAATTTGCCCTCTTTACTGATTGCCCAATTTAAGGTATCTGCTTCGTCTAGGGTTAGTTGTCTAGAACCATTGGGGTCTAATTTTGGCTGACTTAACTGAGATAGTCCCCAACCCGCTCCTAGTCCACAAACCAATGACAAAACCACAGCTCCACAGATGGCTGTAATGTTTATAAAAGGAGATGTCTTAGCAACCAGAAAATCCCTTGAGCCTTTGGGTGGATAGGAACAGGGCTGTCTTTCTGACTTGGATTCTATGGTTACCTTTGATTGCTCTATGGCAGACGCGTTCGCCTTTGGCGCGCTCTGAAGAGCGTTCGCCTTTGGCGCGCTCTGAAGAGCGTTCGCTTTAGAAATTTCTTGGCGCTGAATATCCATGGTGGATTGCCCGACGACATCAATCATCTGCTGGATATCCTTTTCCCAACTTCGGAATAACTGCTCTAAGGATTTAGGAGTATCTGCTAACATTGTTTCCAAACTGGACGTTGCTACCAAAAATAGGAATAGCGGGTCATTAGCGTCCAATTCTGTCGCAACAACTAAATCTAAAATTTTTGCCTTAAAGCTATCCGAACGTCCTTCTAACAGCTTTTCCAATAGAGAGTAATCCGTCTTATCCCTCTCGTCAATTAAATCTGACAGACTTTCAGGTTGCTTGATGTGGGAGAGGTTTTCTTGAGAAAGATTACTTCCTACCATTTCCCTAATTCCTTGTTTGCTTACTTCTTTATAAATAGCCATAAAATTCGAGAATAACAAGATTTGTAAATATTTGTTACATAGAGACGTTAAAATCCTGAAACGAGAAAAATTCTCTGAAAAAAGGAACGTTACTATAAGGGGTTATATGTACATAATCAATCCGTTGCTCTGCTTAGAGAGTACTACCAAGAAAGAGAAACAGTCAAAAACTTGAACAGGTTAAATCAGTAAGCATTCAGCAGTTAGCTAACGCGCTAAGCGCAGGCTGACTGCTAATAGCTTAATGCTTACTTAAATCAAGGGATTTAGAAGAAGGAATTTATGGCTATGACCCACCTAAGTGCTGAAACTTATCACACTGATCCTCAGATAATTGATGATGATTTTTTGGATTATCCCCACGTAGATCATATCTGTCTTCAATTAAACGAAGTCACCCTAGGAGCTTATAGCCTTGATAACCAAATTATTTTTAGCTTACGGCAAATGTCTATACCGATTAGACAGTCTCCAAGACAAGCTCAACAATTTCTTGAAGAAAATGGCTATCAAAAATTATGGGTTACTACTCCTTCCCAGAGAAACTTGACTGTTTATCCTCTCAAGAGCTTACTGGCTTATTGGAAATATTTAGTGTCAGACAATCTCATCCCCGCCTACCTGGATAAAAATCAAACAGTTTCCTTAAAGCAACTCATTGAACAATTAGAGCAAGACCCAAATCAATTAATCAAACCAAGGGTGAACTTAATTAACCAAGATTCAGATTGGCTACAAGCAACCCCGACTAGGATTACAATTGGTCAATCCCAATTAGAAATATTAAAAACAGAGGATGATCAGGAGTTTCGGGTTAGTTTATCCGCTGCCATGGATGCCATAGGCTCATCGGTTGCTTTACTGGTGGGAATTATTAACTCAAGGAGAAAACTAAAAAAATTGAAAGCAAAAGGTTTTTCTGGTAAGATACTATTCTGTTATACAGAAACTGAAGGGATAATGAAAACTATGAGTTTAGGAGATTGTCTTCATATTTGGGAATACTTTGCCCTGAAAGGCAATACTAAAGCTGTCTATCTCCTATCGTCTTGCAGCAAACTGGGGATAAATTCTCTGCTGGAATTTAAGTCTTAATCAGCAGTTATAGCAAGGAAAGTATAGTTTAGGACATAGTATTTTGTTTTCAAGGTAACAGGGATCCCCCCTAACCCCCCTTAGTAAGGGGGGAAGGGAACAGGGAACATAAATATGTCTTAACCTTTACTTCGACTGCTATATTTAAACCTAATCAAGGTATAAAATTCCTTGATTAAACTGGTTGGTAATCGGTAAGGCTTAAGTGGTAATGGGTAATGGTACGAGAGTAATCACAATTACCCATTACCCATTACCCATTACCCATTACTCATTAAATCGGATTAGATATCAGATTAAGTCCGGTTGAATACCCATAATAAAGAAGATTGATGGGGAGATAGTGTGCTGTAAAAATTGGTATTAAGGATAATTATCGGGACATGATATCACTTAAGACCCAACATTTAATCTTTCTCCCCACAAGGTAGTTATTTCCCTAGCAAAAATTGATTTATCTGGTGAAGAGGAAGGCTTACAAACCCCTTCTGCTCGATTTTCCATTGCTAAAACTCTCTCTGTATCCTGAGAATACAAGGGAGTCATTGCTTCTCGCTGCTCTAATAGATTTTCCAATTCAATTTTAAAAGGAGTTCTCTGACCTTGATGGAACACTCGCTGCACTGCTGATTCTACAATGGCACGAATTTCTGCTCCAGTACATTTTCGTGTTGCACTCAATAATCGACGCCATTGTTTTTCTGTTAATGGTCCATTTCCCTCCCGATAACGAGGATCAAATCGGCTAGCATGGAGTTTAAAAATCTCAAACCGCTCAATCTCTTTGGGAAAACCCACATAAAACAGTTTGTCAAATCTGCCAGCACGAGTTAATTCTGGAGGCAAAGCATCTAATCGGTTGAGAGTTCCAATCACAAATGTAGGAGTTGTCTTCTCCTGCAACCAGGTTAAGAGAATTCCTAGAATTTGTTTGGTGTTATTTGTTTGGGAATCAAAAAACTTATCCAGTTCATCGAGAAACAAAACACAAGGACTCGCGGCCTCAACTCGACGCAAAAGTCGTTTTAAATGGGTTGGACTACTACCAATTACTAAATCCACTCCCATGCTAATTAAAGGAAATCCTAAGGTTTGAGCGCAGACTTTGGCAGCAAAGGTTTTTCCTGTTCCTGGAGGACCAATCAATAGCCATCCCTTGGGCAATGGAATCCCATAAGCTCTGGCTTGATCAGAAAAATCTTGTTTCACCCATTCCAAGGCTTGTTTCAGTTTATCTAATCCCCCAAATTCCCCAACATCAGGTTTGAGGAATTCTAAACCAAATCCTTTGAGTCTGTGAATTTTGTAATTGATTAATTGCTTGGCTAGCTCTGATTGAGATTGGGCTTTATTGACTGCTATATGAAATTGCTTGCGTTCGCCTTTGGCGCGCTCTTCAGAGCGATCGCTGAAAGCGGGGCTTAGCCCATCGCCTTTGGCGCGCTCTTCAGAGCGATCGCTTAACAGGCGAGACACGATGGGAGCGCATTTATTTTTTTTCGCCGCCAGTTTGACAGCCATCCGAATTTCTTCCGGGGTCAATCCCCCGATAGACCGAGCTAGTCTATCGTCTAGAGGTGTTTCTTGGTCAGCCAAACCATATTCTACTAAATGAGTTTTTAATAATGCCGTGACTTCCTTGGGTTCTGGAAAAGGAAATTCGGCAGCAGGAATAATTGAGTTTAAAATTCGAGGTAACTCATTCTCCCCCGTATCCAAAAGAATTAGAAACTTATCGCTTGATAGACCAAAGTTGTAGAGAACATTAGACAATGAGGTTCTGATGGTTATGGTTTGCCCACTGTCAGCACTATCGAGTAAAGACGGTAAATCTTCTAAGATAAATAAGGCTTTACCAGAATAGGCTTGGCAAAAATTCAACACTTCAACAACCTGTGAAAATGCCTCACGCTCTTCTAGGACATTAACCATTGAACTTTCTAAGGTTTGAGAATTTCCATCCCACTCAATTTTCTGAAATCCACGACTAGCTAAATTCCAGAGGTAAACCAAGAATACTCCATGGTGAGTAAGACTCTGACAAATCCACCTAAGTACATTGTGTCTTTCAATCAAGGGAATTCCTATAGATACTGCTCTATAGCATTCTAATAATGTCCCAAATTCGGGTATTTTCATTCTCAAGCAAACGTTATTCAGTCAAAATTAAACTATAGCATTTTCAAAATAAGTGAGGTACAAATTTATGGGTTTTAGGGAGCAGGGAGCAGGGAGCAGGGAGCAGGGAGCAGGGAGCAGGGAGCAGGGAGCAGGGAGCAGGGAGCAGGGAGCAGGGAGCAGGGAGCAGGCAAGAGGAATCCCCCCTAACCCCCCTTAGTAAGGGCAGGGCTGTTTCATTCTCGCCAAAAATAGATGGGGAGATGGGGAGATGGGGAGATGGGGAGAATTTTGGACGAATAGTCGTGATTTTGGCCAAATTTATCTAACCCTCCTCGAAGGCCGAATCACGAATTGTTAGTCATTGGAGTTGCTTCCTCCCAACTAATTTGTCAGATTTTAATGACTAAATTG
>NZ_JAAHHW010000150.1 GCF_010692325.1 Moorena sp. SIO3I8
ATCCCATCAACGACGAGCCAAGAGCCTATTTCGTTTGGGATTTGATTATCTGCGCTCAATTTTCACCAATCTTGACCACCAGTTCCCAGCTTTTCTTAACTCTCTCCATTTTTTGTCCTGTACTTAGACCTGTGGTTACCCTTCGGATACGGCGGTTTGCACCAAGGCAAGAATGTCTTAAAGCCAATCAGCGCCAATAAAGACTGTCCCTCATATATTTTATAAACGCTATATGTTCATTTTTTGATGAAATTACTGTTTACAAAAATCAGAGATATTCAGGTTTTTTTAAACTGTAATTATTTGTTTAACTTAATTACCAAGTTACTCACCCTTTGTATTCATATAAATAAAATTTTATATGTAATTATTTAGCTATCAGCTATCAGCTATCAGCTCTCAGCTTTGAGCAAGGAGCTTTTAAATAAAACAAGTAAGCATTCGTTTAATCTTTGTTACGTCAGCACCTCAAGTAGCTTGAGCTAAAAGCTCACGGCTGAATCCTGAATGCTGACGGCTGACGGCTGACGGCTGATGGCTGAATGCTTACGTTTATATTTATTTTTATATTAAATTTAAGTTTAAATCAATATATTTAAATACATTATTAATCAGCAATTAAACCCCTCGTCAAAAAAATACTCAACAAAAGTATCGAGAAATGCAGCCAGATATTACCAAGTATATAGGACAAGATAACGATAACATTATAGAAAAGCCAATCCAAGACTATCTGCCACAACTATTGACCAAAATCGAATCGGCTTTGTTAGCAAATTCGTTAGTTGACGACTGTGTTGTCCTGGAGAGTAAAATTACAGAAGAAAAGAAAAAAATAGCCCTCAGAGACAATTGTAGTTTTTTGCCTATTATTGCCTATGTAGTCTCAGCTGGATCATCTTCATCAGAACAACTGCGATCGCTCCTGCAAGGGGTCGTGTCAGACACCATCTCAGACACTCTGCTATCTAGTGGTGAACCAAAATTTGGTGAACCAAAAGTCCCCCCTAATTTCTCCCCTAACATAATTATTGTTCCGGTAACTACCTTGCCCCTAACTCCCACAGGTGAGATAGATCAACAAGCACTAGCTTCTGTAGAAATAATTGATACCGACTTAGTGCAGCAATGGGAAGAGCAGCTACAGTCATATAGTTATGGAGGGGCAGAAATCAAGCAAGTCGCCGTAGTTCTACAAGACTACACCCAGCCCGACACACCCCTACATCTATTAGACCTACTTCCACCCTCCACCGAAACTAGTCCAAAGCAACCTACAGAATTATCACAAGCCAAGCCCCTACCGAGCCCTTACCCCAAGGCATCTTCCGATTGCGTTCCCGTAGCGACTCAGGGGGAGCATCGCTCAAATTCCACCCCATCAAAACCCGCCATCAGTCATGGTGAAGCGCTACAGTTACCAACAGATATCTCAACTCTCTCCCAAGCGCTACTAAAAACTGCAAGGGTTGCGCCGGAGCAAGGGATTATCTATCTCGACTCTGATAGTCAGGGAAATACTCACCAAAACTATCAATCTTACCCAGCTCTCCTCGAAGAAGCACAGCAGATTCTTGGTGGCTTAAGAAAACTAAATCTAAAGCCTCAAGACAAAGTAATCTTCCAATTTGACCAAAATCAAGACTTCATTCCAACCTTCTGGGCTTGTATTTTGGGCGGTTTTGTCCCAGTCCCGATTGCGATCGCACCGACCTATGAGTCATCTAACAGTACTGTCAATAAGCTGTGCAATGCCTGGAAAATGCTAGAGCAACCGGTCATCCTAACCAGTGATACCCTTGCTCCAGCAATCCGTGGTTTATGCTTTCCCGTAGCGGCTCCTACCGAGCATCCCTTGCCCAAAAAAGAAATTTTAATTGAAACCGTAGACAACTTGCGCTCATCTGAGCCTGACCTAAATTACTATCACAGCCAACCGGATGATTTAGCAATATTGTTACTGACCTCTGGAAGTACAGGAATGCCTAAAGGCGTCAGGTTGAGCCATAGCAATT
The DNA here is from genome assembly GCF_010692325.1 of Moorena sp. SIO3I8. GTDB lineage: Bacteria > Cyanobacteriota > Cyanobacteriia > Cyanobacteriales > Coleofasciculaceae > Moorena. Next base: position 2,016 of record NZ_JAAHHW010000150.1, read on the forward strand.
TAATTAATAATGTCGCCGCCAGTGCCCAGAGGAATAATCTGACCCAAGATGATATCTCCTTGAACTGGCTTAACTTAGACCATGTTGGCTCTCTGGTACGCTGTTGTATTCGGGATGTCTATGTCGGTAACCTGCAAATCCATGCTCCCGCTAAAGCTTTCTTGGAAAATCCCCTCAATTGGTTGGATTGGATTGAAAACTATCGGGTTACCTTTGCCTGGGCTCCTAATTTTGCCCTAGGTTTGATAAATCAGAAAATAAATCAGAAATCCGTTGCTAACAGCCACCGGAAATGGGATTTATCTTCCCTCAAATCTGTATTAAGTGTGGCTGAGCCGATTGTACCTCAAACTGCAAAGCGATTCTTGCAGTTGCTTTCTCCCCATGGGTTATCGGTCAATGCCATGCATTCAGCTTGGGGAATGTCTGAAACCTGTGCTGCTGTGGTATTTTCCCATCGGTACTTGTTGAATTTACCGTCGGATAACCAGTCTGTTAACCACTCTGTTGTAGAAGTTGGCAGACCTGTGCCTGGCTTTTCTGTGCGGATTGTGGATGCACTCGGACAAATAGTTGAAGAAGATACAGTGGGTCAGGTACAGATTTCTGGTCCGATGGTTAGTGATGGTTATTACCAGAATCCTGAGCTAAATCGAGAAGCCTTTACACCGGATGGATGGTTAAAAACCGGAGATAATGGTGTACTGCGTGACGGACGTCTCACGATTACCGGTCGAGAAAAAGATGTCATTATTATTAATGGTCTCAATCACTATAGTTATGAAATCGAAGCAGTGGTTGAGCAGGTAGAGGGGGTGATTCCCTCTTACACAGCAGCTTGCGGAATTCGACAACCAAGTAAAGATACTGACCAATTGGTCATTTTCTTCCATACTGATTGGTCTGAGGATGACCAGTTAACCCCATTACTCCAGGACATCTCCACTGAGGTGGTTAGCAAACTAGGGGTGAGTCCGAGTTATCTTATTCCTCTACCAAAACAGGCAATCCCCAAGAGTTCGATTGGGAAAATTTTGCGATCGCAACTCAAGGAGCAGTTTAACGCTGGTGAATTTGACCCGATTCTCAAAAAAGTTGATTGTCTTCTGGGTAATGAGAATACCCTTCCAGACTGGTTTTATCGTAAAGTTTGGCATCGAAAAGAAGCAGTCACCTTAGGTAGGACACCTACAAATGGTCGAACTCTGATATTTCTAGACTCCTTGGGATTAGGAGAAGTATTGTGCTCCAAGCTAGGTAAAGACCAATGTGTAGCAGTGGAACCCGGAGCCCCCGGAGCCGATTTTTTGCGACTTACAGGTGCCCAACTTACAGATGCCCAACTTACAGACAACCGCTATTCTATTGACCCCACCAATCCTGATCACTATCAGCAATTACTGAAGTCGTTGGTGGAAACCGACCAACCCATCGCACAGATTCTCCATTTGTGGACCTATGACGAGTATCCGGGAGAAATTGAGTCATCCGAAGCACTAGAACAAGCTCAGAATCAGGGCACTTACAGTCTACTATTTTTAATTCAGGCTTTGGATGGTTTGAAGTCACAGTTGAATTCACCCTTGAGAATTCTCAATTCAGAAGTCCAGTTGACTGTGGTTTCTAGCTATACACAGCCTACCTCGCCCCAGGATGACATTGCCTATGAGAAAAGTCCGATTCTGGGTCTGATCAAAACCTGTCCGAGAGAACTGCCTTGGCTGAACTGTCGCCATATCGATATACCTGTGGATGACCACCACATTAATGGGTTTCATATCCTGCGGGAAATGGCTGTATGTCAGAAAGAGCGAGAAGTAGCATACCGCAATCGCAACCGTTTGGTACCCTTACTCGAAAAAGCTGACCTACCCCAACTCGAAAAACAGGAATTGCCCTTTAAGCAAAAGGGAATGTATTTGATTAGTGGGGGTTTGGGAGGGATTGGAGTAGAAATTGCTAAATTTCTCCTAAACCACTATCAAGCTCGTCTGCTTTTAGTCGGTCGAACCCCCTTACCAGAGCCGACTACCAAAGGAAACCATTTAAAGGATGGAAATGGGTTAGCACCTGCCGTCAGAGCCTATCAAAACCTAGAGCAACTGGCCGAGCAACTGGGAGGAGAGATACGCTACGAGGCCGTGGATATTTGTGATTTAGCTCAGTTGCAACAGGTGGTTGAACGAGCCCAGTCTGACTGGCAAGCTTTCCTTGAAGGGGTCATTCATTTGGCCGGAATTGCCCCAGAACATTTTTTAGTAGAGGAAACCCGCAACAGTTTTGCTGCTACACTTCGTCCCAAGCTTTTAGGGTCGTGGGTACTGCATCAACTAATTAAAGATCAGCCAGACAGTGTTTTTATCAGCCTTTCTTCCGTGCTAGCCTTCTTTGGGGGAGCGACAATTGGTGCTTATGCTGCCGCTAATAATTTTCTAGAGTGCTTCTGCTACTACCAGCGGCACAAGACCTTGGTGCGCAGCTACTGCTATGGCTCAAGCACATGGGTTGAGACCACCCTCAATCGGAGTAAACAGATTAGGGAGTCCCGTCGTGCCTTAGGTCAGTACGGAATTTTCAACCAACAGGGAATCAATTCTATTCTCGCTGGGCTGCACCACGACCAACACTCCCTGATTTTGGGTTTGGATGGCAGCAATCCCTATGTTAGACGATACACCCAACAGCCACCATACCATCGGCAGCGGGTATCGGTATATTTCACGGCGGTTACAGAACTATCTGTTGCTCAGTTGCAGAGGTTAGAGGCATTCGTTCCTTTTGGAACCTCTATCACCCCTAAGTTTCAGCAACTCCAAGCTATGCCCCTAACTCCCGCAGGTGAAATCGACCGAGAGCAGTTGATTTCACCAAGCAAGGATACTGAAAACGTCTTGCCAGTAACTGATATAGAGCGTCAACTGGCTAGCATTTGGCAGAAGGTGTTGGGAGTTTCCCAGATTGGCATCGATGACAACTTCTTCGGGTTAGGAGGAAATTCCCTCCTAGCTGTGCAGCTATCTAGTGAGATTGAGAAGACCTTCGGCAAACAACTGCCCCTAGCTGCTCTATTCCAAGCACCAACCATCAAGCAACTCGCTCAACTTCTGTGCCAGTCAGAATGGTCATCCTCTTGGTTTTCCCTAGTGCCCATTCAACCTAGTGGTTCCAAGCCAGTTGTGTTTGCGATTCACATCCTTGGGGAAGGGTTTATATACTACCGCGATTTGGTACGTTATCTTGGTTGGGACTATCCAGTTTATGGACTAAGTTATGGACTAGCAGCGGCTACTAAAGCCGACAACATCAATACCAAACCGGGTATAGGTAATGGACTCAAGGAGTTAGCCGCTCACTACATTGAGGAAATGCGACGGTTTCAACCCGAAGGGCCTTATTTTCTACAAGGGGTATCCCTCGGAGGTCAAATCGCCTTTGAAATGGCTAAGCAGCTTGATGCTCAAGGTCAGACTGTAGCAATTGTTGCCTTGTTTGATAGCTATGCTATTGGTTATCAGTGGAAGCCCTACGAAAATACCACCGTCTTACAACGGTACACTTTATTTTGGATACAAAAACTACAAACCTATTGGAATAACCTTTGGAGACTTGAACCTCACAAAAGGCGAGCTTATTTGTCTGAGAGAATCAGAGCGTTTGTCAGACATTATAAATCTGGAGCATACAAACGGCAATTCCAGTGGTTTGCTAAAAAGTCTAACTTATCTACCGAACCTGCTTTACCAAACCCTAATTTGGTTGATGGCATCTCAGATATCCAAAATGCTAACTACGAGACTCAACCATCTGAGCTGTCATCAGTCTACCCAGGGAAAATAACTCTCTTTCGAGCTAAACAGCAACCTCCAGGACATTACCATGACCCTCTTAATGGTTGGGATGGTATGGCAGCTTCTGGCATTGAAGTTCACCATATTCCTGGTGATCATATCTCAATGATGCTAGAACCCAATGTCCGGGTTTTGGCTGAAAAATTGAAAGCTTGTTTAGATAAGCTTTAAGAAACTATTAAGGATGAACTATGAAAAGGGAGTCGGGAGTCGGGAATCGGAACCCACCCCTAACCCCTCCGAGGAGGGGTTAGGGAATCGGGAATCGGGAGTGTGGGGAGAGAGGGGAGTGTGGGAAGAATTTTCCACAACAGATGCAGCGCCGACCTGAGACGGTTTCCCCATCAGCAACGGTTGTGGTTTGTCCCATTAGCAACTGCATCTTGAGGGGGGAAGAAAATTGACTGTACCTGATAAATATCAGAAACGCTATAAAAATATTTCCTATCTCCCCATCTCCCCATCTCCCCATCTCCCCATCTCCCCATCTCCCCATCTCCCCACACCCCATCTCCCCATCTCCCCATCTCTCCACACCCCACACCCCACACCCCATCTCTCCACACGCCACACCCCACATACGCTAGTTGAGTCTATTACCTTATATATATATGCTTCCCTTCTTCAGAGGCATTTTGCGATGCTCTGTAGGAGCCGCTGGGTGAACGCAAAAGCGAATATTATATGAACAACCAATCAGTCAACTTAACAGCTAAGAAGACTAACAGCAAGCTTACTATCCTATTTGATGGGGGGTCTCGTGGGAATCCTGGCATAGCTGGTGCTGCTGCTGTTATTAAACAACCGGGAGCTAAAACCATTAGCGTTAGTCAATTTTTTCCTCATGCTACCAACAATGAGGCCGAATATACCGGAGCCATTCTTGGGTTGGAGAAGGCTTTGGAAATCGGTGCTGGGCAGGTAGTCCTAAAAGGAGATTCTCAACTGGTTATCAATCAGCTTAAAGGTACCTGGAGAGTTAAAACACCCCACTTACGACCGTTATGGACAAAAGCTAAGTCACTTCTGAACCAGTTTGACTCTGTTCAATTAGAGTGGATTCCCCGAGCACAGAATTCAGAAGCCGATGCCGTTGCGAATCAGGCTATGGATCAACGCAAAGGGGTTAGCGCTGTAAGAAAGAAAGCAACTGAGTTGTCCAAGGTTCAACCTTCTTTACCAAAACTTGCTGATCAGTTCTCTGAGTTGCCCAAGGCTAAACCTGTACCAAAACTTGCTAACCAGATCTCTGAGCTGATTGCCCTCGGAAAAAATGCTAAATTTAAAGATTTTCTTAAGTTAAAAAGTGGTCGGGATGAGTTTACTAGCAAGCGATTCCCCACCCTAAAGGAAATGGTACCTAGTCCTGTTCAAGATGCGATCGCATCGGCTATGGCTGATGCCGATGAATCTACCTTAGCCAGGGTATACCGCTGGTATCTCAGAGGATTACCGGTAGACCTAGCAATTAGAAAAGTCCAGGTCGATTTAGAAGTATCTGAAAATATTATCCAGCGTCGTCAAAAAAATCAACAAACCTTTGAATTATAACACATGATTATCCCTCTAGCAATCCTAGGGAATTTGTAACAAGTAAAAACTTTGATCAACCCCTCAGTACTTAGTAATTAGGACTAGATTTATACAAAATGCGACTGGTTCAGAATTAGGATTGCGATCGCAACCGTGGCTTTTGCCTGTGATCTATATCATAGGCGGAAAGCAAAAGATGAGTTACTATTGTGGGTACCAGATTTGGGTAGCAGATGTGGGTACCAGAGTCACCTGGCCAGGTGTAGGGTTAAGCTCAAACCAAAAAAAATACTAAAGAGCTATTGTTGAGAGTTCCTGACAGGATAAATAAAAGCTATCTATAAGTGCTTCACTACAGTAGTAGAAGCTCAGAGCTAATCCAACAGGAGTTCAATAAATTGGTTACTCAGAAACGGTGACCCCAACTAGGGGATTTGACGATCTGGTGCTTGGGTAGGCAGAACAAAATGTCTTTCACCTTGCCATCTTTGATATTGCCACTCGTCAAAGACTTTTTATTTATTGCAATAAATTGGTTAAGTCATGGAAGCACATCGATTACATCAAGCAATCAACTATCAAAATGTCATGGAAATCTTAGTGGCTCAGGAAATAGAGCTTCAAAAGTCTCGACTTTCCCCAAAGCTAGCTAAGTATATAAACCAGGTAGAAGTGGCTACCTACGCCCTCAATCGTTTACCACCTCTGTATGCTTCCTGTGAAGAGGGGAGGCGTCAGCAGCAGTTAAAGGGACACAAAAAACTAAGGCAGCAGATTACCACTACTGTGCGTCAAGCCTTTGCTGCGGTGCAACGAGACCCGATCAGGCTTTCTACACCAATTAGACCAGAAGAAGAAACTGAATCTCTAGCCGCTAAACTGGCTCTGCAAGAAATCCGGGAATTACTCAAAAATCAGGAAATAACATGGTATAACCTGGTCAGTATTGTCAGGCAAACCCTGATTCGAGCAACTCAGGTCAGAAAAAATCGGCAAAAAGAGCAGTCAAGAGACCCAATTTATGGTTGGAATGACTCTGGTTACCAGCTGTGACAGCTCCTACACTGACTCTTTGAGTTCAGTGTAGGCTTCCCAGCCAATCCGGGCATCCCTTAGGAGGCGCTGGGCTTTAAGAACGGACTGCCCTGCCGCTCTATTTCTTATATTGATCGCAGCATTGTGATCGCGATCCAAACTGCATCCACAATGGGGACAATCATGCCACCGGATATGCAGCTTTTTGGGAACTTTATTGCCGCAATTGGAGCAATTCTGTGAAGTGTTTTGAGCACTTACTGGAATCGCCAACAAGCCAGCATTCTCGGCTTTGCTTGTTAGGATCGTCAGAAAGTTTGACCAACCCGCATCCAACACAGATTTAGCCAATCGGGATAAGACAAGTCCCTTGACGTTTAATTTTTCGTGAGCAATTACGTCATATTTTGACAGCAAGTAATTGGCGGTTTTAAAGTGGAAGTCTTTCCGCTTGTCCGCCACTTTTTTGTGTTGCTTACCAAGCTGCTTGATAGCCTTAAGCCTGTTACTACCTCCCAACACCCGTCGAGAAACCCTTTTCTGTAGAACTCTCAGTCTTTTTTGAGATTTTCGATAGTATTGTGGGATCTCTATTGTTTCACCTTCGGAAGTAGTCAAGAAATCCTTAAGTCCAACATCAATACCAATTATTGAGTCGGGATTGATGTTAGGTTTAATTTCGGGAACCGTCTTATCTTCTAGAGATAAAACTAGGTAGTAGCCATCACATTTATTGGTGATAGAGGCTGTCTTAATTTTGAACCCATCAGGAATAGGGCGATGTAAAACAACTTTTACTTTGCCTATTTTTGGAAGGTTGATCAAATTGCTTTCCAAACACCCTTCTTTCATCTGGGGATAGGTAAATGTACGGTAGCGATGTGGTTTTTTGAACCTGGGTCTTCCGCTTCGCTTTCCGTTACTATCACCTTTAATGAATCTATCAAAAGCCAACTTAACCCTTTTTACAGCATCCTGAAGTACTTGAGAATGAATGTCTTTGTACCAGGGATGAGTTTTTTTGAGATTTGGTAAACTCTTTTTCTGACTGTAATAATCAGGGTTGTTCCTTAGCTCGGGAAGGTAACAAACAAGAGGACAGGCATTAATGGAGCAGCGATTTTGCTCGTACCAATTGAAACGATCAGCCAACAAGTAATTGTACTGGGCACATAGCATTGAAAGCCAGTGATCTATCTTGGCTCTTTGCTTTTTTGTTGGCTTCAATCGGTATTGGTACGCAATTATCATTTTACTTGTCCTCTAGTTTATCGACCTACTAGAATTATAGTGTACAGCTAGTCAAACCGCCAGTCATAATGAAAATAATAAAAATGACAATTAGACTTACCGATTTTGAAAAAAAACAATTAGAACAAGAAGCAGAACGGAGGGCAATGACTCAATCATCGCTACTTAGAAGCTTTATAGCTCGTCTCCCCGTTCGTGTAGCGTCGGCAAAGCCGAATCCCAGAGACTCTGTGCAAAATTCATCCCACACTCATGCTGCGCATGTTCGTTGTGGGGCTTCTTTTGCCGGACAGCTAACTTTGCGTTCGCGTAGCGTGACCTACGGTCAATCGCGTTTACAGCTTTACCTGTTAATAAGTTAACAGGTTTACCGGTTGATCAGTTGAAGGTTGACAAGTTGAAGGTTGACCGGTTGATAAGTTGAAGGTTGACAGGCTATAGTCTCCAAACCAGCGTTTTATATTTATTGATAACTTGTAGATATAAGGTACACAGGATTTTTTCCCTCTTACCTCCTCCCTGCTCCCTAAAACCCAAGACGAAACTACCTAACCCAATTTAAAACTGCTATAATGCTGCACTTTAACTATTCTACTGTGATCAATGCACCAGTTGACATAGTTTGGAACTTTCATGAGCGAGATGATATACTCGATCTGCTCACTCCACCCTGGCAACCAATCCAGGTGATCCGTCGTGAAGGAGGTTTAGGGATTGGAGCAGTTTCGGAATTTCGGATTTTTGTTGGTCTAATTCCCTTACAATGGAATGCTGTTCATACCGAGTATGAGCAATACCGACTCTTTAGTGATCAACAAAAAGAAGGACCCTTTGACTATTGGGTTCATCGCCATCAATTTATTCCAGAAGACCAGAAAACTCGGCTAACTGATTCCATTGAATTTGCTTTACCAGGAGGAGCGTTAGTGGAAGAAATGTTTGGTTGGTTAGTAACGCTGCAATTAGAGCAAATGTTTCGCTATCGCCATGAGGTAACCCAACGAGAATGTTGTAAATTGGTGAATTGAAAGGTAAACATTTTCTAAAAGTAGGGAACAGGGAACAGGGAACAGGGAACAGTAAATGTTGCGTAGGGTGCGTTAGTAACGCACCACGGGATCAAACAGCTTTTAGGAGATGCACCCGGCAAGAGGCAATAGGCAATAGGCAAGAAAGTATATAGGGATTTTACCACTACCATTAATACAAATATCCCCATCTCCCCATCTCCCCATCTCCCTATCTCCCCACACTAATCCCCTGTTTCATCTGACAATTTATCCATCATTTCCTCTAATTCTTCCTGTGAATCCTTGGCGAATTGGACACTAGTAATAGTGCCCAAAACTCCGCCCGATGCGGTCAGGCTTGCTTCCGACACTTTGTCAATATATAACAATCCGACACCAAATAAAGTCATCAACGCGGATGCAGCAGTTACACCAAGAGCAAGGTTGTAACTATGTCTTACTTGTCGTAATAATTCCCGGATGATTTCTTCTTTGATATTACGGTAGTCATCGTTATTTTGTGGCTTCTTAGAAAAACTAAACGTCATTGTTGCTCTCCTCAATCTTCTATCGTTGGCTGCTGATATTCGTATCCTATTCAGAGGAAACTATCTACGCCAAGGGCAAATGGGTTTAGTTGATGTTAGCCTTTGCCCTATTGTTGTAATCAGACTTACGAAGTTAGTCGGTTTTGCCCCCCTGCCCCCCAATTTTGGGGGGTAATCAAGTCAAAGTCCCCCAGAATTGGCGGATTTAGGGGGCGTTGCGTAAGTCCTGTGTAAAATAGATTAGGGCAAATAGGTTAATCAAGAAAAACCTATCTGCCCTAGTTGGTGAAATTCCCAGTAACCACGAGTTACATAACTCCCGACTCCCGACTCCCGACTCCCGACTCCCGACTCCCGACTCCCGACTCCCGACTCCCGACTCCCGACTCCCGACTCCCGACTCCCTGCTCGCTGCTCCCTGCTCCCTGCTCCCTACTCCCTAAAATCAAAATGCGTGAATCTGACAAAGTGCGATCGAGTCAGCAAGGTAAAGCTAGACTCAAACAAGCTTACAAAGACGCTAGACTAACTCAAGAGAAACTAGCACAGCATGCCCGTGTCTCTGTGGATACCGTTAAGCGCTTGCTTGGTACTAAAGATTGTCCCCATGGAGTAGAAAGATGGGCAGTTAGAAATATTTGCAACGTTCTAAAGATTAAACCAACTGATATCGTTGACAAAAAAGACTGGGAGCCTCAACAGCAGTTACCACCAGAGTTTGAACAACTTATTCAAGACAAAACTCACTTATTTTGCGGACGTCAGTTTGTCTTTAAGGCTATTGAAGACTTCTTCAGCAACACTACTCATGGCTACTTTACTGTTATTGGTGATGCCGGGATGGGTAAAAGCGCCATTGCTGCTAAGTATGTATTAGACAACCCAGACGCTATTTGTTTTTTTAATAGTCGTGCTGAGGGCATGAATCGTCCAGAATTATTCCTCAGGAAAATCCGTCAACAATTGATCACTCGTTACCAGTTGTCAGATGCTCAAGATGCTGATTTATCAGCGTTGTTGGCTAAGGTTAGGGAAAAATTATCTGCCGGTGAACGGTTGGTGATTGTTGTGGATGCCTTGGATGAAGTTGACCAAGAGGGATCTGGTAATCTTTTATATTTACCGACTATTTTGCCAGACGGTGTTTATTTTATCCTGACCAGAAGACCGTATAATCAGAATGAGAAAAGGCTGCGGTTATCCCCGAGTACACCAAGCAAAGAATTGGATTTAAGGGAAAAGTCTAAACAAAGCAATCAAGATGTAAAAGAGTATATTTGGCAATTGCTTAATCATAATAACTATAAACAGGGGTTGAGTCAGTGGATTAACCAGCAACGTGCCCTCTCTAACCAGGAATTTGTAGAACAAATTGCCGTAAAAAGCGAAAATAATTTTATGTATTTGCGCTGTGTGTTGCCAGCCATAGCCGATGGCTTTTATAATGATAAACCATTGAATGAATTACCCGTAGGGTTACAAGGCTATTACGAAAACCATTGGCAACTGATGGGGATGACAACCAAGCCTTTACCCAGGGCTAAAATTAAAATTGTTTATGTGATGTGTGCCTTACGTAGTGCAGCTTCTCGTAAAATAATTGCTAACTATTCTAAGCAAGATGAATTCACCGTGCAGGAAGTGCTTGATGGATGGCAGCAATTTTTACAGAAACAAGAAAGCTATCGACCACCACGTTATCGATTTTATCACGAAAGTTTCCGAGATTTTTTGCATCGACAGGATATTGTGCAAGCAGCAGGCGTGATGTTACCTAATATTATTACTGAAATTGCGGATAATATGACAGAAGGGCTGGAGTTATGAGTTTTGTAGGGTGTGTTAGGGGCGGTCGCCCTAATTTTCCGACTCTTCGTGCTTGGTTACGACAGCCAGCCCCGTAACGCACCACCGGATCAAAGATCAAACAGCATGCATTGAGATGCACCCCTTGAATTATGAGTAATCTTCGCAGTTGGTTAGGGCAAAAATCACCAGAGGAAATAGAGCATTTCTTGGGTGATATTCCCCGTTTATGGTTAGAAGGTGGTCAACTTAACAAATTATCTCGTTTGTTAAGTAATTATGAGTTTATAGAAGCCAAACTTAATCATCCTGAATTTGGCATCAAGGCACTGATTGAAGATTATGAGTTGATTAATGATATAGACTTAGCTCATCCAGACTACAGCGAGCAAACGATAAAATCACTGAAGTTAATTCAGGGAGCATTGCGACTATCAAAACATATATTAAGTCAAGATCAAAATCAATTAGCAGGGCAACTTTCAGGGCGTTTACTAGATTGTGATACCCTAGACATTCAACGATTATTACAACAGATACCGCAAACTGAAACTACTTGTTTGCGTAGCTTGACAGCTACGTTAAATCCTCCTACTGGACCCTTACTCTCTACCCTTAGTGGTCATGGTGACTCGGTAAATGCCGTTGCTGTCACACCAGATGGAACCATGGTAATTTCTGCTTCATCGGATCACACCGTTAAAGTGTGGGATTTGAATACAGGTGCAGAAGTCTTAACATTAACAGGTCATACTTCTCCAGTAAATGCTGTAGCGGTTACTCCTGATGGAACTAGGGTAATTTCTGGTGCCTCTGATAATACAGTTAGAGTCTGGAGTTTAGCAACAGGTAAAGAAATACAGAGATTTAACCGTCATAGTCTCCCTGTAGTTGCTTTAGCCGTTACTCCCGATGGCAAGAAAGTGGTTTCAGCATCAATTGCAAACTATGAATCTATGAAAGTCTGGGATTTGGAAACTGCTAAAGAAGAGTTAACCCTAATCGGTCATGGAGACTTAGTGAGAACTGTTGTTATCACCTCGGATAATCGCGTAATTTCTGGATCAGATGATGGAACTATCAAGGTTTGGAATTTAACAAATGGCAAAATGCTTTTCAGGAAGATACATGGGCAGAAAGATTTCCAGGGTCGTGTAAATTCGGAGCCAGTATATGCAATGGCAGTTAGTCGTGACGATAAGTGGCTAATTTCTGCTGGTTCTAGTCATAAGGCTACAAACATTATTATAATCTGGAATTTAGAAACGCGAACAAAAGCTTTCACCCTTGAAGATGATAACAATCCTATTAGTGCTCTTGATCTTACACCTGATGGTAAACAAGTAATTTCTGCTTCCTTCGATAATACTATTAAAGTTTGGAATATAAAATATCAAGAAAAAAAATTAACTTTTATTGGTCATGATTACTCAATCTATGATATAAAAGTAACACGAGATGGTAATAAGATTATTTCTGCTTCAAAAGATCAAACACTCAAGGTTTGGAATTTAGAATTCCAAGATCAACACATTCAAGTAATAGAAAATAAAAATTCAGTAAATGATGTTACCATTACTCCTGATGGCAAGCAAGTAATTTGTGTCTCAAAAAATAAAATCATAACAGTTTGGGATTTAGAACAAAAGAATATACTTTATGGTTTTTATAGCAATCACAACTCTAACTATAATCTTGTCATAAGAAAAAGTCAAATTTTTGAAAAATATATATTGCTTTTTTATTCATGGTTGAAAAGAGTATTTTCGATATTTTTTGTAATATTATTTCCTATATTACTTGTGAGTATTTTTATTATTATACTGA
>NZ_JAAHHW010000151.1 GCF_010692325.1 Moorena sp. SIO3I8
TTTGGGGAGGCATCATCTCTTCTGCGATAGTTAGATCCTCACTTGTTAATAAATGCCATCCTTCACAGCCAGTGCCCCATTGGAAATTCTTGGCAGTAGCTTTATTGATCTTTTCTTGATTTGACATTGCTTTTTCCTTTTGAATTGAAAGTTACTTTATCAAGTACTGAAGTTTTCATTTATTGTAATCACACTCAATAGTTTACTTTGTAGACACTAAAGTTTTTTCATTGCTCGACTCCAACATTAATTCAACAATTTTGGCTAATTTAGGATGCATGATAAAGTATTGCTTGCCTTCATTAGCTTCCTGCTTAATACCTCTTAACTCACCCCGTTGTACTTTCAGTAAAGCTTCGATAAATACTTGCCATTTATTGGTGTAGTAATTGCGGTCTGTAACTGTTTTTATGGTGTCTCCTGGTTGTAACTCCAATTTCCTTCTGACCAGAATTTCCCCCGTGTCTAAACCCTGATCAACTAGGTGGGCACTAACACCGACTGACCCTCCTTCCAGAATTGCCCAGCGCCTACTGTCTAAACCACGATACTGGGGTAAGATGCCTGTATGAATGTTGACTGTAGCAATTTTAGGTATTGCTAGTATTGGTTTACGTAAAATATTGAAAACATTCACTGCTAAAACATCCGGTGCAATTGCTTTCATCAAAGCCAGACCTTCATTGCTATTCGGATCGTCAATAAAATGTAGGTTGAAGCGATCGTTATGAGCATTCTCCCTCAAAAGATCGTATTGTTGATTGTCATTGCCTACAATGACAACATCAGCAAATTTAAGATTCTGGGTTTGTGCTTGGTAAATAATATGAATAGTTATCAAGGGTGGGGTTGATAATAAACAAAATTTCATCACACAATTCCTAATCTTTTTTGCAGAGTTTCTATGCAATGATGCTCTAACTCTTCAATCTCCCTAAGCTGATTTGTTCCTGAGTATTCTTCTCGCAAGCGGTCGTTTAATTTAAGTGCTGTATTTAAGAAGCGATAATCATGACTTTCCATCCCATGAGCCATAAACCTTAGACTGAGTGAGAGCATTTCGGGGAGAGAAATGTCGGAATTTTCTCCTTTCCATAGCTTTCTTATTTCTACGCGGCGCATATATTTTTCCAATTTTGTTGTTGTCTGACTCATTTTTTAATCTTTTGTCATTTGATTAGCTTTTCCTCTATTTTTAAGCTGCAATAGCTTCACCAGTTTTGAGTCAAGTATCTACTACTGTACAGATACTAATTTACTGTCTTTGACGCCCATAAATCCCAGGAACTTATTCTGTGCTGAAATAATTTGCTCAGAAAATATTTCTAGGTCTTTGCCTGCACAGGTAATGATTTCATCAAAATCATTAAATGAGAAAATGCCTTGTTCTAGAGCCAGTAATAAGTACTTGATTCGGTTCAATACTTCATCAATGTACTCTTGACTATTCTTGAATCCTTCTTCAGTTAGGGCTTGTTGACCACGCATCAGGTTAATCCGTACCCCAAAACCAGGTATTCCCATGGCAGAAGGAATACTGCAGTGCAAACCAGTTATCAAACTTAATGTCTGGCAAAGGTGTTGAGCATCTCGACAAGATTTCTCGGAAAGAAAAGACTCATCAAACTGGATAAAATAGTTAATACCAGCTTCTGGGTTAGCATAGGGACTAATCAGTTCTTTTCCTAATTCCTGATTAATCTGTGCAATTTTTCTAGTCGCATAATCAAAGTTTTAAAACTGGTACTCTACGGAACCACCTTGATTAAGGAACTTTTCCATGATATTTGACGCAACAAGAGTTTCCAATTGCGAGAATTGAGAAACCGTATAGAAGCTATTGGAACCGAAAAAGATTGATAGCTTTTCTTTCAATGTCTTGTTACCACAAGCAATCGGGGTAATTAGTCCCCAATTTGCAGCGGGAATTTTCTTCCTCATGCTAGTTGTATAGATAGCATTCTTCCGAATAAGAGGATCTGCATAGAGAGAAGGAATTTTATCTTCCCTGAATAATCCACCATTATAGGCATCGATTAAGATCACCATGTCAGGATACTTAGCTAGGTATTCCTTGATCAGTTCAGCAATTTCAGCAAGAGCCTCATTTCGCAAGATAAATCCTAGGGCAGTAGGTTCCTCCCAGATAAAAGCGACAGGTACTCGATCGCTTTTTTGGGCAGAATCAAAGGCTTCTTTAATCGAACTTGCCGTTACGGTGAATTTGTCACCACTCGATTGAGCATAAACTAATTCACCGCCGAGCAAATATGGAAATGAACCGCCACACTTGAAAGACCCTTCAACTCCGATAACACAAGGCTTTTTATATAAAAGCTTTTTTTGATTTTGAGTATCGTTAACCTGATCGGGAATTGAACCAAAGATTCCATCATGGAACTTTTGATAATGGTTTTGAAAGGCAATACTCAATACATAATATATCGCAATCATTGAGCTGCCCGGAAGCACAAGCACATCATCAATTTCGACTGGTATTTGCCGGTGTAAAACTTGATAAGCCAAGTTGATAAGCTTTTGGGGCTGATGACCGACTGTTTGAGCTAATTCAATTGGTGATAGGGAATATTCCAGAATATATTCATTGAGTTGCTTGAGATCCTGTTGGAGATCCGAAGCTGGCTTAATATCCCACGCCTCAATCTGTTGTAGTTGTGAGCTTTCTCCGATTTGCTTCACTAACGGTCTGAAATCTTTAGAATATCTGAAGTACTCGCAGAAATTAGAAAAACCTGGATTAATAGCAGGATCAAATTCAAAACCAACGCTAAGCATAATCTTAATACCAAACTTTTTTCTCGCTCTTTACAGGTATAGAGTAATTACAAAGGATAAACTTGACTTAATCAGACTATCATGCTCTTCTCAATCAACACCTTAGTCAGCTAACACTTTTCTGGCTGTAGGGTTCTGATCCAATTTCGACTTTGGTGTGAGTGCTCTGTTGTTTCTGTTGTAAAACGGCTTTGTTGTTAGGATTATCTGAGCACGGAGCTGGATAGCTATTTGTCGAGTTCTGTTCCCATCTTTGCCATGGCTCAACAGCCAACTGATGAAGATTAGCAGCCACTGCCACGAATCTCTCGGGAAGGAGAGATTGGAAGTAGCCCCAGTTTATTTGAGCTAGATCATCTTTGTTGAGTGGAGCCATGAAAACTACTCTACCCGATAGTGGACACAATCTACTCTACCAGATAGTGGAGCCATGAAAACTACTCTACCCGATAGTAGACACAATCTACTCTACCATATAGTGGACAGCTAATCTTGCGGTTCTCAATTAGGTGAGGTACAAATTAATCATTAAGAAGAGAAGAAGTAATGAAAACAGTTTTTATTGTACCTCACTAGGATAGTACAAAAATATCGATTCCGGTTAATTAGTTTTGATTAAACTGTGGATTCAACTGTGGGTGGCCATCAAGGATAACAAGCGATCGCCTCAATCATTTCAGGGTTGTTCAACAACATTTAGCAGCGCTCAAATAGAAGAACCTCCAATTCCTGGAGGTTTTCAAATCAGGGATTGGCAATCCCTATAGTTTATTAATAGTTTATTAAACATTAGTTAACCAGACTCGATATCACTAGTGCTTACTCTGTTTATCGAATAGGCTTTGGATTACATGAGCTGATAGCTGATTTTCTGATCGCTAAATATTGATAGCACCTCAAGTAGCGTGGCCATTCGCGTAGCGTGGCCCAAAGGCCAAGGCCAAGGCTGATAGCACCTCAAGTAGCGTGGCCTTTGGCCTTGGCTCAGAGCTCAAACTAAGACTAATAAAGACTCGAAATTCTTCAATTTCCTAGCTTCCTGATTATTAGCATATCCATAAACCCGAGGGAGTTGCTTCGTGCTTAAAAGTACTTTTCTGACCTCAGAGTTGGATACATTACTTAGATTCCTGCCAGAAAGAAGGGCAGTAATGGCAGCTATCCCCAATGCCTGACCAACACCAGCATTGAATTCCACAATTCTACCAGCGGATGAAGCAAACCCTTGAAACCCAGAACCAGGACTGACAACGGCTAAATTAGGGACTGTCTTAATTTGGGCATGCTGGATGCCAATGTTGAAAATTGGCTTACTAAAACTTACACTTTTAAACCCGTTCTCAGAGGCTCTGGTACCAAGACCTTCGATACCCCCGCGCACATCAAAATGATAGCCAAAGGTTCCCAAAGCAGACCAATTGGGTGTGCCACCTAAGAGCATTTGGGATCCATATAGAGGGTCTACTACACCAGTAATATTGCCTGCATGGCGGATGTAAAGCTCAGATGCAGGCTTAACGGCTTTCGCTCCGATACCTTTGAGCCAAGTTTCAACGAAATTCATCTCTTCGAGAATCTTAGCAGAGGGTTTAGCACCTCCTTGAGCTAATTCCTCTGCTTCAGTGCCATTGACCTTACAGAGGAGGGCATTCCAGGAAAGCCTACCCCCTGGAAGAATTGCCACATTTCCTTTTAATTTTCCAGGTGGGATATTTTCTCCTTAAGCAGACAAACGGTAATCTTAGCCTGCTCAGTACTTATTTGCTACAACGAGATAGCTACCATAGATTGACATCAACGGAAAATGCCAACCTAAATACTGGGATACCTTACCTGATCCATATAATTTAACTCCTGAGAATCCATGCATTTGCAATCTCAATCGCAGAACTTCTGGAAAATGCTGAGTTAAATGGCTGACACCGTAAACTGACATTCCAAGGATTTTATTTTTTATGTAATTAGGATTGGGAGTGGTAAGCAACAGCCTTCCGCCAATCTTCAACACTCTTTGGAATTCACATAATGTTTTATCTACATCGGCAGGATACAGGTGTTCAAGAAACTCACCAGCAGTAATCACATCAAAAAATCGATCTTCCATAGGTATGTCTGTTGAAAGACCATAGACTTTTTGTGAATAGCACTCAGGCAAAACATCTAATCTTTCTTGTACACAATCAAGACCAAATAATGTCAGGTTCGGGTTCAACTCCTTAAAACGTAATCCACCTCTACCCGTATTGCAACCTACGTCAAGAATCTTTACAGCTCCTTTCTGAAAAAAACTGAAGAACTGTTCGTACCTTTTCAAGGTAAAAGGGTCGTGTTCTGAACGATTTTGTTGAACATTCTGAACTTCGTACTTCTTATGCAGATTGACCATGTTTCCTTCTCCAATTCAACATAGAAATGACTAAACTCCAAAGCGTTACTGAATTACCGGATGAATCAGGGATAGACAGGTATGTGCCTCGGTGGCACCGGCACCTCCCAAAACTTCAGGTAATGCACTAACAGTCCGATCGAATGCTTCAGCATTTCTATTGACTTCGAGTCACACAAAGTCTTGGGATGTAGCCGAGCCAGATAGTGCCTCAATCGAGTGAAATCACCCTAGACTCGGGTCATATACAACGGGTTGACGATATCTGGTCACCATCGATGGATGTAGTTGGGATACACATTGAAACCATCTGTAACATAGAAGAAACACTCCCACAAACCCTTCGTACGCCCACACCAGTTCAAAGGTCATTGTACTACGCTCTCCGATTCCGTAAGCTAGAATACCAGTCAATAGTCAGTTTCTCGGGTTTCTTTTTCCCAGGTGGTGTTAAAGCCAGTAGCAGGTCGAGTTGTAGTCTAGTTAAGACCTCCACCGCCGCAGAGTGAGGAGCATTTCGCTGTAGAGCTGACGGCTGACGGCTGACGGCTGAATGCTTACGTTGAAATCCCTGGTAAGCGAGTTTAATTAAGGTCTCAGGGAGAAGTGTACATTGGTTAATTTGGGAAGTAGATTGCATAGTGAGACTTAAATTAAATGAGGTAGACAAGTTTGGGATTTTAGGGAATAGCAATACATCGCTTTTTTACCATTATTCCAAAATTTGCTCATTGTGTGTAACTAGGATTAACTAATGTTGAAGTTTCCCCCAAGAAGCATGTAAATCTCAATCTAACCTACACCCAACGCCTATGGTAAACAACCTAACAACCTTGGCCAAAAGGCCACGCGCTTCGCAGCAAAGCGGGACTTCGTCCATCGCGTTCAACCTTGGCCAAAAGGCCACGCGCTTCGCAGCAAAGCGGGACTTCGTCCATCGCGTTCAACCTTCAACCTAACAACCTTCAACCTAACAACCTTCAACCTTCAACCTTGGCCAAAAGGCCACGCAATCGCGTTCAACCCTTGAAATTAGCCCCCAATTCCCAGCCTTCCTGCCAAAGCGGAATTAATGGGAATCAGAGTTGCAACCATTAAAAATAATGCCAATAACCCCCACAATGCTCGAGTATCATCGAGTTCGGTAATTTCATTGAGGCTAGGACGTTCTAAACTCCGCTGCAAGAACAAAATCAAGATTCCCCAGTACAAAATGATGGGATTGGCTGGATTGATTAAGGCCAGAATCCCCAAAATTACTAAGGTGGCAATGGTAGTAAGTCGAGCAGTTTTGCGTCCGTAGATAGCTTGGACAATTCGCCCACCATCGAGTTGTCCTGCTGGCATTAGGTTCAAAGCTGTTATGGTTAAACCTAGCCAACCGACAATGGTGAGAGGGTGAACATCCACTAAAGACTCTTGGAGAGCACTACCGAGCACTAACTTTGCCAGCCCTCCGACTAAAATTGACTCTTGGAAGAATTCCGCTGGCACCTGAAAGGCACTGCCTTGATGAGAAAGGAATAATCCCGCCATCAGCATCACTAGAGACACTACACCACCTACGGCTGGTCCAGCTATAGAAATATCAAATAATACTTTTCGATTGGGTAATAATGATTCGAAGCGAACCATAGCACCAAATGAGCCGATTTGCAAGCTGGGAAGGAAAAAGGGTATGCTGAGGCGAACGTCGTGAGCTTTGGCTTGCCACCAGTGACCGAGTTCATGGGTAATCAGAACTATCCAAATTCCGATGGTAATCGGTAAGGCTTCCCGAAACCGTTCTGGTTCACTGAATAAATCAAACTCAAGCAGTAACCCAGATACTTCTAAAGTGGTGAAAAATGTGGCAATTACCAGAACCAGGGCTAATATTTTTTGCGCAACTGTAGTGGTTCGTGGGTCATTGGTACTGGGCAAGACAATGACAACTGGTTTCCCTTCTGGATTATCGACTAAAAATAGCCGATAGCGATCGCTTAATTTTTCCTTTAGATTAGCTGACAAACGAGAATGTACAACTTCTGCATCGTTTCCCCGCAGATTGCCTGTAAAAATTGCCCCTTCCTGATATTTTATAGTTTCCGTCGCAAAGAAGGTATCAATCCCAAAAATCTCTTTAATCAGTTGTAGGTCTTCATCAGGAATTGTAGCTACTCCGATCCTGGTAGTATTCGGACCCTCGGATACGGCAGTTAAATTGTTGTAAGCTGCAGTATCTTGCTCCTCAGACTTTTGGGCATCTTTGCTTTGTTGTTGATCCTCGAACAGTTTGGTGGCACGCTCCCGCCAAACCTCATCTTGACCTGCTGCACGTAAGAGCCTGCCCAAGTAGATGTATAGGCCGGTGGAAGCGAGTAGCAGAAATAGGATCCCAACGATATTCAGGTAAATTCCGATGCTGACTAAGCCAAAGAATAATAGCCAGGGCAGTGTCAAGACTACTGACTGTAACCAGGCTAAAATTCCCAGCTTGCCGTAAGAACGAGCGCGGTTATAGCCCCAACCTAGAACACCAAGGGCTACGAGTATGATTACCAAAGTGACAGTAGTCTGTGATCCGTTAAACATTATCAATTCAATTTTGATGGAGTACTAGTTTGTTTCCAACTTTGGAGAGCGGCTCTGAGATCACTTTGGTTTTGCTGTAGGAAGCTGGCTCCCTCTACTTGGTCTAATCCTGTCCAGTACATTAGTAGCGCTAGTTTTACCTGGCGTCCACTGCGCTCTAGTAAGTGAGCGCAGTCTTCTCGGCTGAGGTTGGTCAGGTCTTTGAGGATGCGCAGGGCTCGGTCATGAAGTTTCTTGTTGGTCACTGCCACATCTACCATGCGATTGCCGTAGACTTTGCCAAGCTTTACCATGGCTCCAGTGGAAAGGATATTCAAGGCCATTTTAGTGACAGTACCGGCTTTGAGGCGAGTAGAGCCAGCTAGGATTTCCGGACCAACTAGCAGCCGAATATCGATATCAGCATCAATACTGACCTGTTCAGGGGGGACACAAGCGATCGCAATAGTGGTTGCGCCCCGCCGTCGTGCCTCTTGGAGTGCGCCGTGGACAAAGGGTGTGGTACCACCTGCGGTAATGCCTACCACCACATCTAGGTCATGTACCCGGCGATGGGCGATCGCTTTTGCACCATCTTCCCGTCGGTCTTCCAAATCTTCAGAACTCCGCACCAATGCCCCTGCTCCTCCAGCAATGATCCCTTGGACTAGGTCTGGGGGTGTACAAAAGGTGGGGGGACATTCGGCAGCATCGAGGACTCCCAAGCGTCCACTGGTACCAGCCCCCACGTAGAAGAGGCATCCTCCTTGACGCAATGCCAATGCTGTGCGGTCAATGGCTTGAGCTAGCTGGCTACGAGCTGCTGCGATCGCATCTAGGGTTTTGGTATCTTCTTGATTAAATAGATCGACTAACTCTAGGGATGTCAGCTGGTCAAGGTTCTGACTATTGGGATTAATCTGTTCGGTCAGTAGATGTCCCCGTTGTTCTAAATTTTGCATTATTTATTTAGTCATTGGTTGAAGGTTGAAGGTTATTTGGTTGAAGCTTGAACCGTTGACGGTTGTTCGCCTTTGCCGATTCGGTGTCTGGTAGGTTGTTTGGTTGTTTGGTTTACCGGTCAAGGGGGACAGTTAAAAAGTATTCCTCAAATTTTTATCAGTTTACAATAAATTTTCCAACTGACGGCGAATGCGGTCTAGCTCTGATATTTCTGGTTCTTCGGTTTTCTTGACGTCAGGTTGCCAATCAGTCTTTTCTAGATTTGTTTCCGGTGGCATGGCCAACATTCCTTCAGTAACCAACTCCGAGTCATAACCAGCCGATTGGCAAAACTCTTCAATCTCTTCTAGATCGATAGCTTCCACGGTTGCTGTTGGGAAATCCTGGGCTTCGAGCAATAAAGCAAAGCGGGTAGCATCGTCTTCCTCTTCAAACATCAATACCGTTTGCTTATCGCCAATTTGGATGGTGTGAATTCCCTCGTTTTCTGTCCGGGCATTAAATAAAAGGACGTATACTTGCTTAGGTGCCATCATAAATCTTATATAACCTTAAGTAATCGTTATTTTTTAATTGTTTTTATAGGATATCTGATACCATTTTGCTTTAATGCCAGGGAGAGATAGCAGGAGGGCCAAGAGAGGCAAGAGGGGCAATAAAAAATGGTCTATTTGTAGCATTCTTTGAGCTACTTGATTAACAATTCCACTACAATGCCACTGCTAAACCATCTTAGCAGCAACTGAGCTATCACCACGCTCCCCACTTAGCACGCTCCCCACTTAGGACTGACCGACTCTCCGACTCAGTACTCAGGACTCAACATGCTCCGCAGTCAACACCACCATATCGTGCGATCAAGGTATTGGTTGAATCTTCTTGATTGCGCAGCCAAGCCCACATTTGGTCTCCGAGGCAAAAATGCCACCACTCTCTAGGATGACACCGGAACCCAGCCGAGTACATTAAATTTTTTAACAGCTGTCGATTGTGATGATAAGGCAAGTCTTGCTGATTGGCGTAATAATCGGGATGGGAGCGTGGTGAGACTTCATCAATCTCAGAGCCCATATCAATGGTTTCACCAGTAGCATCCACCAGGGTAATATCTAACGCACCACCTGTACTGTGAGGGGGTGGAGTCATAGGGTTAGAGCTGGGTACTGCCCAAAATTGATAGACTTGTTCCCAAATGGCTTGCTGTTGTTTTTCCGATAGGGTGGTTGGGTTGAGTTGTTGGGCCTGAGCTACTTCAGCAAAGGTATGGTCAACCATGAATTGTTGGACTTCTACCGGTCGATAGCCATCAAAAATCTGGATGCGCCAACCTGGATGCTGCTGTTGGAGTTGGCTTTGAGCCACAAAGAGTGCTTCTATCACACTCTGGCGCAGATAATAAGGGGAAGCTTTACCATAAGGTGCCCCCAGTTTTTGGTAGGGATGAGGGGTACGAGCGGCAAATTGTTCTAAGGGAATGGGGATGAGGGGTTCTCCACACTCTACAATTGGGATTTGCTGATAAGGTTTCATAAGTTATAGCAGTTATCAGTTTTTTCAGC
Source organism: Moorena sp. SIO3I8 (assembly GCF_010692325.1). Taxonomy (GTDB): domain Bacteria; phylum Cyanobacteriota; class Cyanobacteriia; order Cyanobacteriales; family Coleofasciculaceae; genus Moorena. Next base: position 10,258 of record NZ_JAAHHW010000151.1, read on the forward strand.
ATACTCAAACCACAAGAGTCACTACTTCTTCTCTGTTCCCTGTTCCCTGTTCCCTGTTTCCTGTTCCCTGTTCCCTGTTCCCTGTTCAACACTTCTAGATTTATCGCTATTACCATTAGGATAAACGTCAGGCACGGGATCATAACCTCCTGGATAGAGAGGATGACACCGTAGAATACGCCGAATGCCTAGCAAACCGCCCCGAAAGACACCAAACCGCTCAATGGCTTGGATAGCATACTGGGAACAGGTTGGTTGAAAGCGACAGACTGGGGGAAATAGGGGGGAAATAAACGCTCGATAGCCTCGAATTAGCCAAATAAGTAAAAATTTCATGTAATGGTCACCCCATCTAATACAGTAATAAATAAGTTTTACAGTATGCTGCCATCAGATCCTTGTTTAATTCTGTACCCTCGATAGAATCAATACCAACCCTATGGCTGCAAATTGCACTGATTGCTGTCGGTCTCGGTGCGATTGTGCTGCTGGCGGAAACGCTACATCAGCGCACCGCCCGGGATTCAGAAATTACCCGTAAAATTGTTCACATTGGCACGGGTAACGTTATTTTAGTGGCTTGGTGGCTACAAATACCTGCCTGGGTAGGTATTTTGGCTTCAGTTATCGCTGGTGCGATCGCTCTTTTGTCCTATTACATTCCTATTTTGCCTGGTATTAACAGCGTTGGGCGCAAAAGCCTAGGCACTTTCTTCTATGCTGTCAGTATTGGTGTCGTAATTGCCTGGTTTTGGCCCTTACAACAATTCCAGTATGCCGCTATTGGTATTTTAGTGATGGCATGGGGAGATGGACTGGCAGGACTGATTGGTCATAAATTTGGTCAACATCCCTATCAAGCTTGGGGGATGCAAAAAAGCTGGGAAGGTTCTCTGACCATGGCGGTAACTAGCTATGTAGTCAGTAGCCTGATCCTTTTCGCTGTTCAAGGTAATGTCTGGCAAACCTGGTTGATGTCAATTGCGATCGCATTCTTTGCCACAGTCTTAGAAGCCTTCTCCAAGTTCGGTATTGATAATCTCACAGTTCCTATCGGTAGTGCAGCAGTAGGGTTCTTTTTAAGTCAAATCCTCACCTTGGGTTAAAGGGTTCTTGAAATAGATCAGTTTATGAGCTTGTGCTTGAAAGTAGATATTAAACTAAGAATAAATCAAACGTTGATAGGAATGGAGAGTTGATTCAATGTTAAAGTTTTACAATAATCCCATGTCCAACAATGCCCGACGGGTATGGATTGCTTTATTAGAAAAACAGATTGAGTTTGAGCCTGTTGAAATAAAATTAGATGGTGATCAATTTACGCCAGAATTTATTGAAATCAATCCTTTTCATCACGTTCCAGTCCTAATCGATGATGGATTTAAAGTGATAGAATCCTTAGCCATCTTAGATTATTTAGAAGCTAAATATCCAACTCCTGCTCTGATGCCCACTGATCCTCAAGCTATTGCTACAGTGAGGATGATAGAACTGGTCAATGTCAATGAGCTTGCTCCTGCTATCGTAACATTTATGCGCCATAACTTGGAGATTGAAGTAGAAGCAAAAAAATTAGAACAAGCTCAAAAACAAGTTGCCACAGTGATGAAATTTTATAGCGAAAAATTGGGCGATAAAAACTATTTTGTAGAAGGGCAATTTACGGTAGCCGATATTGTCGCCGGTTTGTCGGTATATTTTCTCAGCAAGATCGGCGTTTCTTTAGCTGACTATCCCTCAGTCCAAAATTGGCAAACAGCTTTACAGCAACGGGAAAGTTGGCAGCAAGTTCAACCAACACCAGAGCAGTTTGAAATGTTTAAAGCAAAGGTGAAAGCAATTTTGTCACGGTAAACCACTAGAAAATTGGCAACCCCTGAGTTAATGGGAGTAGGGAGTAGGGAGTAGGGAGTAGGGAGTTATGAGAACCGCTACATTACCACATGACCTGGATCACGGTGTTCGCTCCCAGCTTAAATCATCCCGTCAATAGGCAACCTCATTTCCATGGCGTTGCATCTGTGCGGGATGATTTAAGCTGGAACAGGAACACTACCATGATGGAGGTAATGTAGTAACAATTTTACTGATAGTTTCAGCATTTCTACTGATTTGGATGGGACAGAGGGTTTTTCTTTTCAAACGAACATGCGGAGTGTCTAAGACGAGTATTTTCTCACCGGTGCGCTTTCCGTAGGCGAATTAAATTCGCCACGGGTCGCACCGCTTCCATACGAGTCATGTAGGTTTTGAGGACTAAGTGGTCACAATCATTGATAAAACAAGGATATACCTTGTAACCATCTGTCACATAGAAAAAAGATTCCCATCCTCTCAAGATTTTCCACAGAGGTCTAAATGTTAGTAATGAGTGATCCCCAAGTCCCCAAGCTAAAATTCCTGGCTTCCAATGATTCACGGCTGTCCAGAGCCACAATTTTTTTTTTTTTACCCACAAAAGTTTGTAGCTCATCAATTTCAGTTATTTCAGGTATTTCTGAAACTTTTGGGGTATCTGGTATAGGAATCGCTACTTTTTTAACCCACCGAATTACGGTATTATGGTTTACCCCTGTGATTCTTTCAATAGCTCGGAATCCTAACCCGTTTACATACATTTTCAAACAATATTCCTTAATCTTGGATGGATATCCTTAAGTCGAATAGGTTTCGACGAACTGACGACCACAATCAAAACAATTGGTAATTTTGTTTACCTCGACGGTGACCGTTTTTACGAATTTGGCAACATTGGCATCTAGGACATTTCATATCCTTATTATCCAAATCATCCCGCAATGATGCAACGCCGAAAATTTTGTTACCTAATGTGGTTATATTCTAAATAACTTATCAAAAAATCCTCTTTTGCAACGAGATTTTCTATCTAGAATGGCCTTACCAAACCGTTCTAGACTCAAGGGAGACCAAAAAGACCATTTAGGACGAAAGGTAGTTATTAATACTTCTAAATTAAGATAAACTAGTGGGAAAAATATGAGCCCAATTAGATTGACTGTAAGTGTGATTATTAGACCCAACATTTCAGGGAGATTCAAAAGAGTTACAATTAATCTTGTGTTTATAGCAAGTGCTACATATAAAGTCGCAAATTTATAAATTTGAGTGTATCCTTTGTTTTGATAAATAGTGCTTTTGTTAATACAATAACCGCATTTCTTATTATAAAATTCACATTCCAACCCTTGACGGATAAAGTTTATGAGAGCAGCGCAACAATTATTTTTACCCACGTGATACATACATAAGTTTTTATCCAAATCATTATTGATATATTTTTCATAAAATTTAATCATATTATCTTCGTTTAAATAAGAATCAGGTATGTAGATTTCTACAGTAGGTTTACGCTTTCTCTTAATGCATTCCTCCTCAAAAGAAATATAGTCCGCTTTAGGGGCGTAATCTTTTAGTAAATATTTTTTTGAATCATCTTTATTTTGCTGATTTTTTTCTATATTTTGTTGAACTTCTTCGATATATTCTTCTAATGATTTAGGTCTATGACTAATATAAATTTCTCTTTTTTTTGTTTTTATAGTCATTGCTGCATGACCAACATCTACACGATATAGAGCATTAATCACAGCTCTATTAGGTAATTCACCTTTCCAAATATGCAATGTAACGCTCATGGATAATTCCAAATTATTAATGGTGTAGTTGTGACATTTTGTGATTGACAAAATTGGTAAAATTTCTAGGATAGGCGGAAATATTAGTAATAATATTCCAACAGGTAAAAAATGAAGGTCTGCTAAAGGCAGAAATCATACCTGCTTCCCAATATTTCCACAGTTTTTTATCTACGATATCTAATTCATAATGCAAGAGGTATTGTTCATAGCATAGGTCAAAGTATAACCAGACTGGTCGTATTATTTTCTCTTTTTCATCATCTGATAAATTATCAACATTAAAATTTTTGTCTAGAACTATCTTTGGTAATTTTTCAAAAATTTCTTGATATCTTTTAGTATATTCACTTACATTTGTTATTAATAATTCTTGCTTAACACCTTTATTTTGTATCCATATACTGTACATTGATATCACCAAAGCTAGTAAAGCAATAAAATCACTAAGTACCATAATTAATTGTTTGGAGTTATCTTTTTTAATATGTAACTACGATATGATTAATATCGTATATTTTGGATGGTTATAGCAATTCTAAATCATTCGTAAAATCAGACAAATCTGGAATCGTTACTGGAAAAAGGTTATAGCGATCACTTTAGCAAATATATTTCACGAATCATTTAGGCTGGTTGACTGACAAAACTAATCAAGCACGTACTCGTACGTTTGTATTTTGAATTCCAGTCGATACCGTCGTTTATCATGTTGTGTTCGTGAGGCCATCACTGGGTCAGGATCATGATTACTCGTAAAACGAACCCGACGAATCAGTCTCCAGCCATTTTC
>NZ_JAAHHW010000152.1 GCF_010692325.1 Moorena sp. SIO3I8
AGATGAAAATCCGTTCTAGAGGTACCAATGTCAGTGGTTCCGTTTGATGAGGAGCCGGATGATGTGAAAATGTCACGTCCGGTTCTGAAGACGAGTCGGTGAGGCGACTCACCGGCTTAGTTTAATAGTGGCTGGAATATTTTGGTCAAAAGTTTGGTCGGGTAACTGTTGCAGTCAACCCTGCTTATACCAGCCAGAATTGCTCTAATTGTGGCGAAGTAGTCAAGAAGTCTTTATCGACTAGAACTCATGTCTGCAAGTGTGGGTGTCGGCTAGATCGCGATCACAACGCCGCAAAAAATATACTAACTAGAGCCTTAAGTACCTTGGGGCACACGGGAACTCTACTCAACGCTCGGGGAGATTTGTCCTCTACTCTTTTTGGTTCCGGCCTGGAAGGGCAAGACGAGTCGCTGAACCGAGAATCCCCTAGCTTCTAGCTATGGGGAGTGTCAACAGATTAAGATTTGGCTGGGTCGTTGACCTTCTGTGCATCCAGTCCGCGTCGAAGATTTTGTTTGGGTTACGATAATGGGTAATCGGTAACAAACTTCGCTGCAGTTGTCGGTAATTTAGGACAAGAGAACTTCGGATCAGGGCAGAATAATGGATGCACGAGTATCCCCCTTTATCCGCCCATCCTCCCATCCGATCCATCTCGACCTGCGCCTAAAAAGGAAAAAGGGACAATAGATTGTTATAGTATCATCCCTTTAACCTATTCCATTTACTCTTTTTCCCAAGTTAATCATTCTGAACATAGTGGAATTCACTGGTGTCTACCTAACTTAGTAGGTATCAAAGTAGGTATTAAACCAGAGGACATCTATGACTCAGTTGGGTTTGGGGAGTCGCTACGCTTTTCACTTGGCCGCTTGTGAGTAGGTAAGGGAGTGGAGTTGCTTAAGTTGTCCTCAAGAACCATACGCTGTTCCATCTGACGGAGAAAATAACCAGTCATCATGGCTGAAGCCAACAATCCAGCTAAATTTTCCCGATCAGTGGTGATTTGAACATTAAAGTTTTCTGATGGCAGCATCCCTACTAGCCCCTGAACGTTCTGAGAGATGATTTGTTGGATTTCAGGGCTAGCAGACTTAGCAATCCTTGCTAAAACATCAGAAGGTTGATTCTGGAGGTATTGCAGCAGTTGGTTCGCTTGAGGCTCTGCTCCTGGGGAACTTAGAAAATCGGGGTTGAATACCATTAGAAATTTTAGGTTTGACCTGCTTCATCTCGACTTTTCTATACTCTAAACGATTGTGAGATAAGCTGAATCCGCTTTCGGGGATAAATCTAAGTTTTTTCGGTAGAAATTCTGAGAAAAAAAGCTTACTTAAAGAAATCTTGAAGTTTCTGTAACCCTTGGCATAGCTTCTATTGGGGTGGCAGTAGCTGCTCAACTTCAAAGTGTTGATGAAATTTTTCAGTAACTTGTAACCAGTACGAGCGCCCCTCAGTTTGTCTACGTTTCTGGACAAAATCGAGCTCGACCAGTTCCTGGATATGTTGATACGCTCCACTCCCACGAAGGTTGACTAGGTCAGCTTGAGTAATCGGACCTTTAAGAGCGATCGCAGCTAAAGTCCTCAAAGCACCTGTGCCCAATTCAGCGGGAATTAAGTTTTGCAGTAATTCACTAAAAGTGGCTCGTAACTGTAAGCTATACCCAGCAGGAGTTTCCACAACTTCTAAAGCACTGTCCCGGTGGGCATAGTCTGCCATCAGTTCAATCAGGCCATCCGCAACTTTTTCGCGATCGCATTGGGCATACTCTGAGATTTCCTCTATGGAGACGGGCTGTCCCTTCAAGTATAGAATCGCTTCAATTTGGGTAGCTAGACGAGGCATTGTTTTAATTCGCTTCTAATCCAATTGACGTCCTGTCAATTCAACAAAAATATCTTCCAGGTTGGAGGGACGAACCATCACACCAGTTTTATCCGGTAAACTTTCGAGATAGCCACTCGCTTGTTCCAGAGTCGGGAAAAATTTGTACTCAAAGCGTTCTGAGAGTTGTTTGATCAGCAATCCTTCCCCATGTTGGTGGCGCAACTGTTCAAGTGTACCTAATTCGATTAGTCTACCAGAATCCATGATCCCGATCCGTCCTGGCTTGCCAGCGCCATAGCCATCGCACAAAAACTCCACTTCTTCCATATAGTGGGTAGTTAGCAATATCGTCATACCTTGGCGATTCAAATCCCGAATAATTTCCCACAGGCGACGGCGGGTTTGGGGGTCTAATCCCACTGTAGGCTCATCCAAAAATAGAATCTTCGGTTGATGTAACAGCGCTCTAGCAATTTGCAACCGACGCTTCATTCCCCCAGACAGAGTTTTCACTAAACTATCCCGTCGGTCTATTAGCTCTACATACTCTAACCACTGATTAATCAGCCGCTGACGCCCAGGATTGGCAATGTGATGCAGCCGTCCGTGGAGTTCCATGTTTTCCCAGACAGTCAGGTCAATATCCACGCTAGTTTGCTGCAAGACCACACCAATATTTTCCTTGACCTGATCTTTTTCTTCTACAACGTCGTAACCCGCTACCTTAATTTGCCCCTTGGTCGGTTCAGTTAACGTAGTTACCATCCGAATTGTAGTGGATTTCCCAGCACCATTCGGACCAAGCAAACCAAATATCTCTCCTGATTCAATGGTAAAGGAGAGGTCATTGACTACAGGGACCTTATCGTAGATTTTGTAGATGTTCTGGAGGGAAACAGCTGGGGGCATAGATTCCTTGTATGTATGATATTGAGTCAACAGACTTAAGCTAACCCGCTTCCACACCACAGGTTAGAAGCAAATTATATCATGTTGATCTAATTCCGTTAATAAAAAGAGCAGTAATCGCAAATTTAGGGGCAAATACAACTGCTACAGTTGTATTCATCAATATTAACGATTATTTAATTAACATAGTATTACTTTTTATTTTAAAATTCCAATACTTAAAATCAAGTATTGGAATTTTTAAGTAAACTTAAGTATTATTATATCTAGACAAATCATCAATCCGTAGGTTAAAACAAATAGGGGCTGTTCCTTTGGTTACTCCATTAGTTATCGGGTAAGCATTCAGCCGTGAGCTTTTAGCTCACGCTACGCGAACAGCCGTCAGCCGTCAGCCGTGAGCTTTTAGCTCACGCTACGCGAACAGCCGTCAGCCGTCAGCATTCAGCTGACGTAACAAAGATTAAACGAAGCTTACTTGTTTTATTTAAAAGCTCAAAGCTCAAAGCTGAGAGCTGAGAGCTGAGAGCTGAGAGCTGATAGCTGATAGCTGAATGCTTACGTTATCAGCTACAGTTATTGACTTTTATCGTAGAATTTAGTATGGCAATATTTCGGATATTAGGTCGGGTAATCGATCCAAAAACCAGTGGCGTCGTTTCAGGACTAAGGGTTGAAGCATGGGATAAAGACCTTATTTTCAACAACTTGGTGGGTAGGGCCATCACTGATGACCATGGCAGCTTTGGTATGGAATTCGATGAATCCTATTTTCAAGAACTGTTTGCTGACCAACGACCAGACATTTTTTTCAAAGTATTTTGTGATCAGCAACTGATAAAAAGCACTGAGGATTCAGTGCTGTGGAATTTGGACATTGGCGAGACTGAAGTCTTGATCACTGTAGATAACTATAGCAAAAATAACGTTTACGAAAAATACCTACAAGCTGCTGTTCAAGGTTCTAAAGATAATCCCAAACTATTATATCTCGGTATTAAGACTTCACCATACAAACAGCAAATTAAAGATTATCCCTCCCGCCTGACCCAGAAACCGGATGGTAAACATCTAGTGTCTGTAATTAAAGCGGATAAGACTTTCAGTCCTTATCCAATCCTGGGGCAACTTCCAGATATTGATCAGCAAGGTTTGGAGTTTATCCATCAAGACATCAAAGAAGCTTGTGTCTGTGTTGGTAGTTTTGTAGACCAAGAGTTCAAGGTAAAATGGTTGGGACGAAATGCCCTAAGTAATGACGAATTATGGAGTGGTAGTAAGATTATCCCCATTATTAATCTAGTATCTCGCCTTAATAGCAAATCTCCTAATGACGACCTCGATAAATGTACAATTCGAGGTAGAGACCAAGCTGGAAATCAAAGGGATATTCCTGTCTGTGATTTAATCACAGATGTGATCAGTTATGACTACAATACAGCAAGTTCTAATTGCTTAGGAGCAATGTTAAAGCGCTTTGCTCCCCAAATGGACTTAGAAAATTGGCTGAAACAGATTACAGGTAATGATAGCCTGATTTTCCGTGGCCGATATGGGGAAAAACCCTTTATCGAGTACCCCCAGTTGTTTGGTAGCACAACCAAAAGGATAATTCTAACTGCTGACCCTGAACCCCCTCAATGGGAAAGTAATACTATATCCGCTTATGATTTAAATCGGATGATCTCAATGGTGGGTTGGCATAATTACATACCGGAAGCATGCCAGCTACCAGGAGTTAAGTGGGATAGTCTCGAAAGTATCATCAGAGCAATGGCGAACGATCCAGCTCGGTTAGTTGATTTAGCTATTAAAGAGTTGGGTTTGTTGAATGTGATTGACTCAACAGTGATTATCTCAAAACTCGGCAACGGAGTTACCAGTATTAGGAACAGAACCGAAGCGGTTTATGTCGCCCTAGTTAAATTAGTTAAGCCTAGTCTTGACGATGCCCTCAAGCCAGCTAAATTGATTACCTTCAGTATGGCGCTACGGGGAGCAAAAGTGCTTGAGCCAAGAGATTTCAATCGTGAAGCGGTGGAACTTGATGCCAGAATAGCAACAGAAGTGACAGAGATTTTGCGCAGAGCGGTGATGGGTGAATTGGTTTGAATCTAGTGTCAATTGGGTGAAGTACATAATTTTGGGATTTTAGGGAACAGGGAACAGGGAACAGGGAACAGTGAAGAGAGAATAGGGAACAGTGAACAGGGAAAAAATCCTGTGTACCTCATAAGTATGCAAAAGGTTATATCCCTCTTCTGTCACTTTGATCAATTTTCACGGTAAGTGTCCGGTTACTGTCTAAACTCCAAGTAAATGTAAGTAGTTATATCAAGTCCGGTTAATCACCTCCCAAGTAGTCTCTGGATTGTAGGCCAGAAGGGATATCATGATTAGTCAACCGGACTTGATATTAGATCATGGCCAGAAACGTTTTATGCTTGGGTTTTTTAGGGTCAGGTTTAGACAAAAATTGAAAACCGTGTGGGTACAAAAACCTAAAGAAAAAAAGTATAGCTTCTCGTCTAACTACTACAAGATTTTCTTGGATATCCAAAGACGATGTGACTTTCAAATTTCTTTTTCAAACTTTCTTTTGTACGTTTTCTTTGTTCTGCAATATACTATCCCTATTTTTTTAGCAACTATCGCAGGTATTACGGCAGGTAATGACTTGTTTGTCACGTTTATTCAAGAATTTGTTTCTGATGATCAAGCTGAAAATATCGTCAAGTTTTTTATATTTTTAATTAGTCTATTAGGAACATTATTCGGCACCATAAGTGCCACAACTAACCCTTCGGAAAGCTATGATAATGCAGCAGCGTTTCATAATAAATTTTCTGAGTTTAAGATTAATTTAGCGATAGATATGAGAAATCTTGAACTTACTAATGCTATGGAAGAAGATTACCTGCAGCTTCTGAAGCAAAAAAATGCTAATCTTTCGGAATTGATTCAGGAATATAATCAGAAACGGTCGATCGATAAGAATCAAGTAGGGGGAGATAATTAAGAGGGGGGAGTGTGGGAAGTGTGGGAGGTGTGGGGAGATGGGGAGATGGGGAGATGGGGAGATGGGGAGATGGGGCTTTCAAGGTGAAGTTTCCAGATCCGCTGTTCCCTGTTCCTTTTGCTATATATAGCGGACGCAAAACAAAAAAACCAACAACATCCCATACTCAGCACGCTAAGCTATATATAGATGAATGGATTTTAAGCTGATATCTGGAATAGTACGGTTGACAAATTAAAAAGCTATAGCTATAGTCAAAATATTGATATCTCCAAGCTGGGCAGGCTAAGTAAAAACACTTCTATCCACGTAAAGGAGTGTTTTTAGGTTTAGCAAAGGCGCAAAGGTGATTGGTTGGAGTTTTCTGATGCCACTTTTACCTTGGAGCCAAAGTAATGATCCTAAAAATAATAAGTAAATAGGTAAGTAAATAGGTAAGTCCTGATCTGGTCTTAAGCTTTATCTTAGCGATTGGCCGTAGGCCACGCTACGCGATCGCTAATTATTTCCTAGTAGCCAACAGTCGTTACTTCTAGGGATAAATAGCAATTGCGTCACATCCACATTGTTTGGATAAAGGCGGTGCCATGGCTACGCCAATTGTTAGGAACGATTGCTTAGGCTTAGGAACTTATTCCAATCAGCAACGCCGAAATTATCACTACAGTAATCAGCGATCAATCTATGCGCTAGGCGCACGCTGCGCGAACAGCGATCGCTTTTAGCGGAAGCTGAGGCCTTTGGCCACGCTACGCGAACGCTTCATCGCGTAGCGTGACCTACGGTCAATCAGCTAACACGCTACTTGAAAAGCTGCCCAAACCGCTATTAATAATGAGAGCAACAGAGCTGAGCCAAAATTAGTAAATTGGTATTAATCTCTTTATTTAAGAAGCTGCGAATTTATAGCGTTTATAGCATTTATGAGGTACGCTTTTCAACCTCAAAGTCCCCCTTATTAAGGGGGATTTAGGGGGATCACTTGATAGCTGAATCCTGACAGAAATCAAGTTTTTAGGAGACAGCCAATGATATTACTACATCAGCCAAGCACAATTATTGGTGACCGCTATCGCATTGTTGCACCCTTAGGTCAGGGTGGCTTTGGAACAACCTACGAAGCTGAAGATTTAACTAACTACAAACGAGTAGCCCTCAAAGCCATCTCCCTGCGCGGACTAGAAAACTGGAAAGGGTTAGAACTTTTTGAAAGAGAAGCTAAAATCCTTGCCAAGCTCAACCATCATGCTATCCCCAAATACTTAGACTACTTTTACATCGACACTGCTGATGACCGCCGTTTTTACTTAATTCAAGAATTGGTTGGGGGTCAGTCGTTCAGTGAGTTAGTCAAAAAGGGTTGGTACCCTAGTCAGGGGGAAATCAAGGAAATTGCTTTCCAGATTTTGGACATTCTTGAGTACCTCCATCAACTGAATCGAGCTGTGATTCACCGAGATATTAAACCACAAAACCTGATTATAAATTCCAAAGGTATAGTATTTTTGGTGGATTTCGGTGCTGTCAAAGATGTCTATCGTAATACGTTAAGCTACGGGGAAACATTTGTTGGCACTTTTGGCTATATGCCACCAGAACAGTTTCAAGGACAAGCATTTTGTGCTTCTGATTTATATAGTCTAGGGGCAACACTATTGTTTTTGTTAACCCATCGCTCTCCTGCCGATCTACCTCAGCAGCGACTAAAGATTGATTTTCGTGGTTCAGTGCAGATATCACAGCATTTTGCTGACTGGTTAGAGAAGATGCTAGAACCAGCTGTAGAAGATCGATTCCAGTCTGTGGAGGAAGCGATAGATGCCTTACGGCAAAAAAAGTCAATTTCCAGTTCTTTGTCTGGTTCTATAATACCACAGCGGCAACAACCTGCTGGTAGTCGCATCATTTTTACAAAAAATTACCAGCGTTTGGTAGCAGAAATTCCGCCCTGTGGATTAAACGGTAATAACTTGCTTTTGGCTATCTTGATCTTATCTGTACTTAAATTTATTCTTGTCTGGAAAATGGTGACAATAGTAACTTTTTTTTCGACTGTATTTTTCCTGGAATTCTGGATTATTGTGCTAGTTTTATTGGGACTATTATTTGATATTGCTGGTGAGATATATTTGGAAATTAACCGATATACCTTCAAGATAGAATGGCAGTTATTTGGTTTAAGCTTGGGACAGATTACAGGACGTACAGTAGATCTTAAATTTGTTGAAGTGGATAGTAGTGTTAATTTCCTAGGTCAAAAAACTATTACCTGTGCTATTGGGGAAGGAGCCCAACAACACAAATTTGGTTCCAAACTTACCAAAGTTGAGAAAAGATGGTTGGTTGAGGAATTGCGCGACTTTCTTGGAGTGATATAGCGCTACCCTTAGCGTCAGAAGTCAGAAGTCAGAAGTCAGAAGTCAGCAGTGATCCACTGATACCAAGTTGCGGTCAAACATACAACTTTCTCTTCCCCCAATTTCCCCATCTCCCTATCTCCCCATCTCCCTATCTCCCCATCTCCCTATCCAACCAATCTACTATCTTTGAATACAACTCGGTATGACCCACTACTGTGCCACACTACCCAATCCCACTTGTTCCAGCAAAGCGATAAAATCTGCTCGAATCGAGGAGTCATTGGGATTAGCAGCTTGAGCCTGGTAAAGGGCATCAAGGGCATCAAACCAAGCCCCTGCTTCGGCATAGATGATTGCTTGTTGATGCAGTAACTCAGAGGTGGAGCTGTTGGTATTTGCACCAACTGCTGCTAGCTTTTGCTCTAATTCTGGGGATTGTGATACCCGCTCAATCCAGCTCCTATAATAGGAAGTCTTAGGCGGGTTTTCGCGATCGCATTCTAGGGTAACAGACCACATATATATCTTCCTGTCTTCTTCCTCCAGTCCTGGTGGGTTTGCCATCAGTTCTGGACTGTTTTCCGGAAGTTCTACGGAGATAATCCCTACCTGACCTGAGTCAATCCTTTTCTCAAATATTGTCTGGTGTCCTACTGTGTCCACCAACGTAAATACTAGTGGTACGTCTACAGGCTCGGACAAATACCAGAAAAATCTAGGATGAGCAGATATAGTCTGTGCAGCTACTTCCCTTGAGGGAATTAACAGCGTCACCAATTCACGTGGTAACTCCTCATACGGGCTTCGTGAACCAGACCCATTACTCTTGCGAGGAGCGCTATCGGTTGGTGGCATAAATCGTAAGCGTGAGCCTTTGGCTGAACTATTTTGGGAACTATTTTGGGTTTCCGATGAGTTATGATTAGAATCTACAACCTGACCGTTGACAGATTGCAACCTTTGAGAATAGCTAGCTTGAGGGGTGAGTGTGCAAAACAGCAGTACAATCAGTAGTGAGGTTGTACGTGCCCATGTTGTACGTCCCAATAAATTAATAATGTTAGCGGTAGTTTTCATAAGTTTATTGAATTATTAAACTAGAATAGACAATTACAAGAATTAGCATTAATCCTTAGTAAAGCCTGAGTTTAAGCTTAATTGTTTCAGAGATATAATTTTTTGGTGCCATGGATTTCTAATCTCAAATCCCGCTGACTAGTTTTCCTGTGGCAGGGAAACGATCAAAAGATTATCCCGCAACCAACACAGGGTTTTTCTAGCAGCGATTAACTAGACTTGAAATTAGACCAAATTGCCTGGAACCAGGTAACTTTTTATACCCGAAACCCTTGACCCAACTCAACGGTGACTAAATTAGACTTCACAGAACTTAGAATCAATTCCTGATTACTGACTGGTATAGAGATTCTAGTTTTGCTGATATCTCCGGAGGGACAGCAGTTAACCGGATGTAAAAACTTCCCGGTTCTGCTGTTTTTTATAAAACCTTGGCGTAGATGTCCTCACTGGGTTGGTTCACATTATCTGGATCGAGTAAGTTGAGCTTAAGATTACTCAGTGGCTCAGGGATAGCAGAGATTTCGCTGCTGTTAGCACGAAGCTTAGCTCCCTTACTGGAAATCTCGACTAAACGCCCAGTGTAGACCGACTTGCTGATATGCTTTCCATCTATAAAAGCATAATTAAATTGTAGCTTGGTTTTTTGGTTAACTTCGAAAAACGTTTCTTGCTGTTTGGGTAAAAATAGGTTATAATGATGCCCAATTCCACCCACTTCATAGATAGTAATTGGCTGTTTAATTCCCTTGGGTTTTACCTGTATTTGACCGTCAATTCTTAAGAATTCGCCAGTTTCTTCCAAAGTGGAAGAAGAAATCATGACTTGACCGCCAGTTGTATAAGATTCGATCCGGTAAGCCAGGTTAACGGCGCTGCCAATCACACTATATTTGGTGCGTTTTTCGGAACCAATATTCCCAAGCACAACCACACCGGTATTGATACCGATGCCCATTTCCAGTTTTGGATAGCCCAACTGCTCGATTTCTTCATTGACACTAGTCATGGCTAATTGCATCGCTAGGGCACAAGCCACTGCTCTGTGGGCATCATCCTCTTGGAGGGTGAGAGCACCAAAAAGCACTAAAATCCCATCCCCGATGAACTCGTCGATAGTTCCTTGATAAGCAGTAATCACATCCGCCATGTGACCCAAATAGATGTTGAGGATTTTGACTACCTCTTGGGGATGTAACCGTTCTGAGATCCCAGTGAAGCCTCTTAAATCAGAGGTCAAGATGGTGATTTTCCGGTTTTCACCCCCGAGTTTTTGTTTGTCTGGGTTCTCCAGCAAATCCTCCACCACTTGGTCAGTTAGGTAACGTCCAAAAGTGTGACGAATCTCTTTAGCAGTGCTAGCAATGTAAGCTGTGATGGCAATTGCAGACCCACTTAAGGCTAACAATGGCGGTATCACCGGGAGCCACCAACCCCCCAAAAACGCTCCATAGGTACTTCCAAATAATGCCCCTGTGGCCACCACGGTAATCGCAGTTCTCCTCAAGGACAGCCCTCCGAGACCGCCAAGATAGCGCCATTTCCAAGTTAGAGTCGCACCAACGAAAGACCAGACTACAATCCACAGGATTTCCACAGGCTCCGACCAGGTTTTGAGCAAGGGACGACCATCTTCCACAGCACTAATAATTTGGCTGACCATGTTAGCTTGAACTTCCACCCCAGCCGTTAACTCCCGGATGGTAGTGTCATTACTGTAGGAGGTGTAGAAAAAGTCATTTAAACTGACCGCAGTTGCACCAATTAAAACGATGGAATCATTGATCAAGTCATCTGGAATGTTATCTTCCAAAACGTCGGTCATGGTTACGGTGCGGAAGGTTCCCGCTGGTCCGCGATAGTTCAAGAAAATCTGGTAACCGCCATCATCGATTCCCACATAACCGCCGTCATTGCTGGCCAAAGGGCGAAACATGGCCTTGCCCCACTGGAAAATTCTGGGATCTTGCTGTAATGGTTCAGGAAAAATGTTTTTTGACTCTAGATAAATCCCCGCTAGGAGCATACTAAAGGAGGGCTTTAAGTGATCATTTACCTTCAAAGTAAGTAAGCTGCGCCGCAGGATACCATCCATATCGTTTACGACATTATTGGCACCTACGAGACCACGTTCACTGAGAATCGGTGGAGGAGGCACCGCATTGTCAGGGTTGTCTTGATCGATGTATTCGATACCAACTAAGTTGGGTGTGGTTTCAAACACCTTGAGTAACTCACCATGACCGGGCTCAACTGGAAAATCCCGATACAGGTCAAGACCAATGGCTGCAGGATTTTGAGCTTTGATTTTGTCTAAAAGTTGGGCAAGCATCCGATCAGTGATTGGCCACCGTTGAGCACGCTTTAAATCTGCCTCAGTCATAGCCACAATCACAATCCGTTCATCCGTAGGTTCCTTCGGACGCCAACAAAAGTATTGGTCGAGAGCCGCTAGTTCGTAAGGCTGTAACCAGCCGAGTAGCCTGAATGCGATCGCAATTCCAGCCACCACCGGTGTAGTAATTAGAACACCGCGCCATTCCCATAGTTGTTGTTTTACTGGTTGCCACATCTTACCTTATTCAAGTTGGTGAGGTACAATTTTCTGGGTTTTAGGGAGTAGGGAGCAGGGAGTAGGGAGCAGGGAGTAGGGAGCAGGGAGCAGCGGATCTCGGAGCAGGGCAGAAACTTCAGATGTACCTCACGCTTACTAGGAAACTATTATTACGGTTGAACCTCAAAAAATGGTTTCTTCTTGAAAGGGTGATTGACAATGATAAAGCTATTGGTAACTACAAAAGCATTAGTGGGTGGATCTCACTTTGGCAAAAACACTTAGCACAATAGAAGGCTAATATCATGTTATGATAGTTACCCTTAATAAAAATCTCCCCCATCTCCCCATCTCCCCATCTCCCCATCTCCCCAACCTCCCCAACCTCCCCACACTTCCGGGAGTGATAGATTTACCAAAAAGATTGGGTTTAAAGCCCCGTCCTTCTAGGACGGCTTTTATGTGTACTACTTCAAAAAGTGTAACACTATTTTTTGTTGTTTTATACTATTTGTGTTAGTGTATTAATATACAAAATAGGTCGAGTTCTGATGATCGTACTTGAGTTCAAGACATACGGAAAAAAGAAACAGTATCAATCCATAGATGAGGCTATCCGAACTGTGAAGTTCATTCGGAATAGCTGCATCAGATTGTGGATCGATAACAAGGGAATTGGGAAATACGACTTAAGTAAGTACAGTAAAACCCTAGCCAAAAACTTTCCTTTTGCCAACGAATTGAACTCAACTGCTCGACAAGCTGCGGCTGAAAGAGCATGGTCATCAATTGCTCGCTTCTTTGATAACTGCAAAAATAAAGTACCTGGCAAAAAGGGGTTTCCAAAATTTCAAAAGCATTGCAGGTCGGTCGAATATAAGCAGTCAGGTTGGAAGTTGTCCCCTGACAAAAAATCGATCATATTTACTGACAAGAAGGGAATTGGGAAACTTAAGCTCAAAGGTACATGGGACTTGTGGCGATTTGACAAAAAGCAAATCAAACGAGTTCGGATTGTCAAAACGGCTGACGGCTACTATGTCCAGTTTTGCGTCTCAGTCGATGTAAATGAGCAATTAAAGGCTGCTGATGCAACTGTTGGCCTAGATGTAGGCTTAAAGGATTTCTATACCGATTCTAGAGGCAAAACTGAACCTAATCCAAGATTTTATCGGACAGGGGAGAAGCGGCTAAAGTTCTATCAACGCCGAGTTTCCAGAAAAAAGAAAGGCTCAGCTAACCGTAAGAAAGCTATTAATAAATTAGGCAGACAGCACCTCAAAATAAGCAGGCAGCGTGAAGAGCACGCCAAGAGACTGGCGCGCTGCGTAATCCGGTCTAACGACCTGGTTGCCTACGTTCGCGCAGCGTGCCGTAAGGCAAGATTTGAGAGTTAAGAATCTGGTCAAAAATCATTGTCTGGCTAAGTCTATTAATGATGCTGGTTGGTATCAATTCAGAAAATGGTTAGAGCATTTTGGTCAAAAGTTGGGTAGGGTCACTGTCGCAGTTAATCCTGCCTATACGAGCCAAAACTGTTCTGAATGCGGCGAAGTTGTGAAAAAGTCCCTATCGACTAGGACTCACGCCTGTAAATGTGGTTGTCAATTAGATCGCGATCACAATGCCGCAATTAACATTTTGAACAGAGCCTTGGGTACGGTGGGGCACACCGGAACCTGGATCATCGATCCGTTCGCGCAGCGGAGGCCGTAGGCCACGCTACGCGAACGGGTCTCCCGAAACGCTTTAGGAGAATCGGCCTCTACTCTTCCTGATTCCGGTCTGGGGGAGCAAGCTGGCTCGTTGATTAAAGAATCCCCGTTCTTATAGGACGGGGAGTGTCAAAACAAAAAGCTGATGGCTGATGACTGATAGCTGATAGCTTAAGTCCTTTGTTTCCAAAGGTTTTCAAATGTCCTATCCTATTTTAATAACTTTCTCAGGGTTATCTCATACTTTTCAAAGACTCGGTTAAGATAGGTTAAATACTTTAAATAATAATTACATAGATTGGAATTAAACCAATACTGTTTTAGTTTAATTCTGTCTACGGACTTAGGAGTCAGTTCTGATATTCGGGAGAATTCTGTGATGAAAGATATCAAAAAAACTGTAATGGTAGGCGCTGCCTTGACTAGTGTCTTGGCTCTAGGTTTAGGTGTAGCATCTGAAAACGCCTTGGCCGGTAAGGAAGGAATGGAAAAATGTGCTGGTATCGTTAAGGCGGGTAAGAACGATTGTGCAGCCAACGGCCATAGTTGCGGCGGGATGGCTAAGGTAGATAGCGATCCTAATGAGTGGATCTACGTTCCTGAAGGCACTTGCAACAAGATTGTTGGTGGAACTATTGTAGGAGAACCAACCTCCAGCCAGGAAACTGAAAAGCCAACCGAGAGTGCGCAAGCCAATTAAAGGAAGCATTCAGCACGCTTGGCACTCAGCTATCAGCTTATGAATCATGGCTGAGTAGTTTTATGTACAAAGATCCCCCCTAACCCCCCTTAAGAAAGCAGGGCTGTTTCAAACTTTAGTAAGTTAACGATTATTGGAGATAGGGGGATAGGGGGATAGGGGGATAGGGAAATAAACTAAAATTTACCGAAAAATGCCCAAATTTAGTCATTAAAATCTTACGA
>NZ_JAAHHW010000153.1 GCF_010692325.1 Moorena sp. SIO3I8
TGTTATGGTCATCAGTTAGCTTATTTGTCAGTTCTGAAGTATCTGGATTTTCCGAAGGTGCCGATAGCTCCAAGCTATTTCCTAGAGATGGATAAGATTCCAGTTCATCAGTTGGGAAATCATCCCAGTCTTCATCAAGTTCTAAATCTGTTGCTGATCCATTGAGATTGCTTGGTGCAGTGAACGGATTCGCGTTTTTCGTTAGTTCATCCCACTCATTATCCTCAGAGACATCCAATGAATCTATCTCAGGAGTTGTCAATTCTAGTGATGAGTGCTCCGGTTGTTCCAACATCCAATCATCCCAATCCTCATTTTCTTCTAGCTCCAATGATTCTAGGCTGAAGAGGTTAGGATCTGCATCAATCTGTTGTGTATCTTCTTCAAACAGATCACCCCATTCCTCTTCTAATTCCTGGTTTGAAGCTTCAGTTGTGGGTTCTGGTGATGAGGGCGTTAACTCCAAATCTTCTAATGTCAGGAGTTCCCAATTTTGATTATCCACTGCATCGGATGGCTTGAACTGAGATTCCGATTGTTCTTCAACGAATTCTTGCCATTGTTGATCAATTTCTGCATCTGAAACGTCTTGGTCAGTTAGCTCGTGATCAGGCGACTCCAGTAATTCCCACATCGAGTCATCCCAATCGTCCTGTTCAGTTTCCGCTTCTAATGCCTGGGTGCTATCTGTCGATGGCATCAGTGAGGATTCCAGTTCTGCGGAGGGTACTTCTAGTAGTTCAGGCTCAGTTTCTAGGAAAGTGTCAGGACTAGCCTGGATTTCTTCTAGAACCGGAGGTGGAGGTACCAAGATTGACTCCACTTCTGGTGCCGTATCCGGTAGCAAGTCAATACTAGCATCTGTTTCCTCTTCAATCGGGGGTGGAGTTACCAAGACTGACTCCACTTCTGGTGCGGTATCTGGTAGAAAGTCAGGAGCAATGTCTGTTTCCTCTTCAATGGGGGGTGGAGGTACCAAAACTGACTCAGTTTCTGACCACCTATCCTCTAGGAAGTTTGCTATTGCTTCTTCCTGTTCCAAGTCAGTAGTTTCTGGCAATTCATTACTCTCAGTAATCTCTGGAAACAAGCCAGCCTCAGAAACTACTTCATCGACTACTTCATCGACCAATCCAGGTTTGATGATCGGCTCAGTTACGGTGTAGGGATTAACCAATGAATCATCAATGTTCCCTGGGGTAGGAGCTGTTACTGACTCAAGGTCACCAAAGATTGTTGGGGGTGTCTCTGGTGCTGTCTGAGTCGGTTCTACTTCGGCTGGGGGAGGTTCTGCTACTAACTCCGAGGCAGAGGCAACGGCTGCTGCTGCCAATCCAGTCCCCAAAACCGCTGTAGTAACTGTATCGAGACGATGCTCTGTGTGTGACTCTACTGACTCTACTGACTCTACTGACTCTACTGACTCTACTGACTCTACTGACTCTATGGCTACTCGGGTTTCAGTAACTGGTTCTGTGCTTGGCAATAAATGGGTTTCAACCCTAGGGGATTCAGGCTCTATAACCCCAGTAGTGCTAGTTGGGTAACCTAGAGTGAGTAGAACTTCAAAGAGCTTATGCAGACTCTTGATGTTGCTCTGAATAATTTGATTGCCTTGAGCCACCTGATCATTGTGAAATTGCCGCAGTTCTCTATAGCGACCATTGCCGATAAACTGGTCCCCCACTTCATTGTCGATGGCACCGTTAATGGTATCAATGCGGGTACACATACGATGACCAGGTTTTGCCTGGGCTGCATCTAAATCAGCATTGGTGTCGGCTACCCAGGTGGTAATTTTCAAATCAACTGCTTCGCTCAGGGCTAGGACAAGAGCCTCTTTAATGTTCCCTGTCTTAAGGTATTGTCTAAAGTCATCTCTAGGAGCCATAATAGTACACTCGCGCTTATTAGGGTAGTTTTCTAACTTAGTTTAGATTGACTTATTATGAAGAATTTTTGATATTACCACGTCCACCCTTGGGTTGTAGTGGTAGGATTCTTTAAAGGATATAGCTGTTGTTGAGAGTTTTTCGGTGACTGTGAACACCCAACCGTCAACCGTCAACAAACACTCGGTTAATTAAATTATTTAGGTGAAATTTATATCAGATGATAACGAGTTGAGCAACTTAGCAGCGCCCATTACTGCTGAACACTTTGTCTGTCACGGAAGTAGCAGATCAAATCAATAATATTTATATTTTTTTTAGTGTTAAATAGTATTCCCTTTTTTGGAAGATAGACGCTTAGCCACTATCAGTATCGAGAGCAGAGCCTTGAGGTAGCCGACCCATGGTAGTACTCAGAACCGTAAACAGTTGTTGCAAATTTTCCAAATTTTGCTGAATAGTCTGGCGTCCTTGTTTTACCTGCTGTAGATGAAATTGCTTCAGTTCAGTGTAAGGCCCATTGCCCATAAACTCTGAACCAACTTCGTTGTTGATTTCACCATCAACAATATTCATGCTAGTACGCATTTGGCAATCAGAGGTTGGCTGGTCTAGCTCCGCTGAGGAATTAGGAGCTGGGCTAGATGAGGATACCCAAGTCGTAATTTCTAACTCCACTGCTTCACCTAGGGATAGGGTCAGAGCATCCCTAATGTTACCTGCCTTGATTTGTTGTTTAAAGTCGTCTTTAGTGGTCATGGATTTTGTTGCCTTAGTTGGGTACGGTGCGTGATAAGACGGGCTCGCAATCATTTTATCGGTCGCCAGGGTTGGGATAGTCCGTCTGGGAATATTGATAACCGGCAAGATGCCGGTTCCACCAATATGCCGGTTCCACCAATATGCCGGTTCCACCAAGATGCCCGTTCCACCAAGATGCTGCTTCCACCAAGATGCCGGTTCCAACCACCGGGTCAAACAGCTTTTTAGGAGATCCACCCGTTATTAGTTTTTAGTTGTTAGTTGTTAGTTCTTAGCCAAAAATCGGTAACTTCATATCCTAGTTCCTCTAACATTCGATGGAGCAGGGGTAAGCTCAGACCGATAACATTACTATGACAGCCTTCGATTTTGTCAACGAAGAGTCCCCCTCTACCTTCCAAAGCAAAGGCACCAGCACATTTAAGGGGTTCGCCAGTAGCAACATAGGCTTTTATAGCGCGATCGCTTACATTGGCAAAATAAACTCGCGTTACACCACAGCGCACTATGGTTTTGTTCCGAGATAAGTCAATTAAAGCATGACCTGTATAGAGTTCTCCAGTAGTCCCTCGCATCTGTTGCCAACGAGCGATTGCTTCAGATGGGTTAGGAGGTTTGCCATAAATCCCACCCTCCATACTCAATACAGAATCACAGCCTAATACCAGAGCGTCGCTAAATTGATCAGCAACAGTTTTTGCTTTTTGTTCAGCTAGAATCTGCACTAAGGTTGCTGGCTCCGGATGCTGCACTTGAGATTCGTCAAAATTGCTTTGGCAGACCACCGGTTCAATACCAGCAGTTTGCAACAATCGTCTGCGAGCACTAGAAGCTGAAGCTAATACAAAAGTCGGCACATCCATATAGCAATTTTCAGAAACGTTTGAGCGACATTGCTTATGCTTTTAAGGCAAGAGGCAAGAGGCAAGAGGCAAGAGGCAAGAGGGTTTCACGGAAATCAGCGTCAAAAAAGACTGTAGCTGATCAGCACGCCTTTGGCGAACAACTAAACAACCAAACAACCTGTAACCTTCAACCAAACAACCTGTAACCTTCAACCAAACAACCTGTAACCTTCAACCAAACAACCTGTAACCTTCAACCAAACAACCTGTAACCTTGGCCTATTGGCCACGCTACGCGAACAACCAAACAACCTGTAACCTTCAACTGTTTACTAGTTCACTGAAAATGACTTAACCACTGTCTGCAACAAATTTTTCATTTTACCCCAGCGTCGTTCGGTCGTGGAAGCATTGAAGGTGTAGAGCTTGCCACGGTTGACCACCACACTGGCGAGGTTGTGCCGTTCTTGGCTGGGAAGTTGGACGTTGTATTCTAAAAGGTAATAAGTCTTGTCTGCTACCTCACGAGCTTCAGCATTAACCAACTCGGCTGTGCGACCAGAATCGGGAGGAGCAAAGGCATTTTTTTGCAGCTGATACCCCACTTCTGAGGGTGTACCTAAATCAGCAAGGGTCTTGCCTTCCGGCACTGGGCTAATCACCATACTAACATTTTCGGTGCTTTCGATAAGATCGTGGAACACTACATCCGGTCCATCAGTCACTTGGATAGGGACCCAACCGTTGGGATACAAAAACTGATAACCTTTAAGGCTGTCTACATAGCTTTGTAGACCACTGGCACCAGTTGTGCAGCCATGTATAGCCAGACTCAACACTAGCAGCAGTAGTGGTGCAATTTTCTTGAGCATCTCTTTGAGCATCTCTATTGAACGTCAACTCAGCTGCTTAATTGTCTCATCTTTAACTAATCGTACTTGCCTCTATGTATTTTCTGTTACCGGTTGGACACTCACCAGATGTGTGATAGATAGTGAAGTCAAGCTAATAGAGCGATTTTAGACAACTGCACACGGTAACAATTCTGGAAATCATCAGGCTTTGTAAGGAAAATCATGAAACCAACTTATCGAACTATCTCTAGTCTAGGAATTGCCACAATACTGACTGGCTTTACCGCAACTGTCTATGCTCAGCAGCCGCCAATTCCAGTGCCAGTGATTATCCGATCTGAGCCAGATAATCAAGAGCCGACCTCTGAGAAAGAGCCAACTAATACTCAAGCCCAACCTGCCGAAGAGCCACCAGCTAATACTCAAGCCCAACCTTCCCAAGAAAAACCGGCTGATTCTGAAGCCAAACCTTCCCAGCCAGCCAATTCTGAAAAACCCACTGTTGAGAAAGACCCTTTTAATACGGAATTGCCTGTGAGGACTATACCCCGAATGAGTGCTGTGGAATTCTACAACCGGGGCGTGGATCAACTAGATAATGGTAATTATCGAGAGGCAATGGCAGATTTCAAACAGGCTTTGCAGCTGGAACCCTATGACCCTGATATCAACTACAATCTTGGCTACGTCCACCACATTCAGGGGAATTATCAAGAAGCGATTGATAACTACACTGCTGCTATCAAGATTAAAACCGACTATGGTGAAGCCTATAGCAACCGTGGCTATGCCTATTTTGTGCAAAAGAAGTACATCGAAGCGATCGCTGATTTTTCCAAGGCTATTACTCTGACACCCGATAATGATACGGTTTATCTCAGTCGAGGTAATGCCTACTCTGAAATAGAGAACTATTTCCAAGCAATTGCCGATTACGATCGAGCTGTGTCGATTAATCCTAAAAATGCTATGGCTTACTACCAGCGTGGTTTAACTCGTAGTAAGCTCAAACAGTATCAAGCTGCTGTAGCTGATTACACAGAAACTCTAAAAATTGAACCCACTTTTGCCGATGCGTTTTATAAACGGGGTCTAGCAAGCCTTGACCTCAATAAGGTTGAGGAAGCGATTCAGGATTTCAAAAAAGCGGCTGATTTATTCCAAGAACAAGGCAGAACTGAAAATTACCAAGAAGCGATGGAAGCCATCAAAAAGCTTTAATGGCGACCGGACGCTTGAACTGAATTGGCTTTTCAACAGCTTTCTTCTGTGCAGTACCTAGCTCACACCAGAGGCTGAAAAAGCCACAAAGATCAAGCCACTTACTAAAATCAGAGCTGTTACACCCAAGATCAGGTAGTTGCGCTTTTCTGCTGCAGTGGGTGGCTCTGCCTGGTACACTTTTGGCTCTTTAGCAAAATTGTTCAAACGTCCGCCGTCTTCTACTGTATATGGCATTGATTACAACCTTTTTTTACTTTATATATATAAATGTAACAAAGAATGTAACAAAAATTGGTATAACTACTCTTCAGTTTTCCTGATCAGCTTGATTTGTTACGTTAAAGTCTTAATCCAGTCCTAGACCTTGACAAATTATTTGATATATGTATTTATAGCAGTTCTCAGAATCATCAGGTACACAGGTTTTTTTACTACTCCCTACTCCCTACTCCCTACTCCCTACTCCCGCGCAACCCCAAGGGCGTAGTACCTCACCTAATTGAGAACTGCTATATCAGCTAGGTAATGGTACCAGTGAGGGGTGAGCTAGCACTAGCATAGTTTTTAACTGGAATACGACCAGCTAGGTAAGCCAGACGACCAGCTTCGGTGGCCATTCCCATCGCTTTTGCCATCATGACAGGATTACCTGCTAATGCGATCGCACTATTAATCAATAAAGCATCTGCCCCTAACTCCATGGCATAGGTGGCTTCACTGGGGCTACCTATGCCAGCATCTACCACCACCGGAACTCCAGCTTCCTCAATGATGATTTCAATATTGGCAGCATTCTTGATGCCCTGTCCCGAACCAATGGGTGAACCCAAAGGCATCACCGTCGCACATCCTACCTCTTCTAGGCGTTTGGCTAATAAGGGATCCGCATTAATATAGGGCAAAACGGCAAACCCTTCTTTTACCAGTTGCTCTGCTGCCTCTAGAGTACCAATGGGGTCAGGGAGTAAATACTTAGGATCAGGAATCACTTCCAGTTTCACAAAATTATTGTCTTCTTGACCCAATAGCTTCGCCATTTCCCGACCAAGCCGTGCCACTCGCACCGCTTCTTCCGCCGTTTTACAGCCTGCGGTATTGGGTAACATCCACAGTTTCGTCCAATCCAGGGATTCCGCTAGCCCTTCGTGTCCTGGTGCTTTAGTTTGTACCCGACGCACGGCCACCGTTACAATTTCACTGCCACTAGCCGCAATACTTTTAGCCATTACCTGTTGAGAGTCATACTTACCTGTGCCAGTCATCAGACGAGACCGAAAGGTTTTTCCCGCAATGGTTAGTAAATCCGGTGGTTCCGTCCCATTGTCAGAGTGAGAGTCCCGGACCGTAGCAGAATTATAGTGCAGCACTGGTGTTGAGGAGGAGTTACTAGATACACTGAGATGATGACTAAGATTAGGACTAAGATTAGGAATGCTTTGACTTGAGGCTGGTTGATGGTAAGGTCGGTCGTATCGAAATTGATCTAACAATGGGTCAGACTTTTGCTTCTCAATCAGGTCAGCCAGCAACAAAGCGGTCACCGGAGCCAGCAAAATACCGTAGCGATAGTGACCAGTAGCCAAGCTCAGGTTTTGGCATGGACTAGTGCCAAGAATTGGTAATTGGTCAGGTGTGGTTGGTCGAAATCCCCACCAACACTCATGAATCGAGCAGTGTTGAATTTCCGGATATAGCCGGATAGCTGATTCTAACAAACGGTTAATTCCAGCAGTAGTGTTGTCAGGCTGCCAACCTACATCCTCTACTGTTGCACCAATCAAAATTCGTCCATCTCGACGGGGGACTAGATAAACCTCAGAGCTGAATAACACTCGCTGTAGTGGCAAGGGGTGTTGATAATTTTTAGTGGCTTTTACTGACAGCATCTGACCTTTTTTTGGAGCCACTGGCAAGGGCAATAGTTGATTAGACCAGGCTCCAGTTGCTAGGACATAATGGTCTGCATGGAGTTCCCCTGCGGAGGTTCTAATCCCAGAGACTAAGCGATTGTGTTGCTGAATTGCCTCCACAGCTATGCCTTCACGTAGGTCTACTCCCCATTCTTGGGCAGCCAGTCGCAGGGCTTTACTGAGTGCTTGGGGGACCACCTGAGCATCTTCTGGGTACCACCAACCACCAACCACTTCTGAGCTTAAACCTGATTGATAGCAATGAATCGTATCTTTATCTAACCAGTCAGCAACTCCGGTTTTGTTGCTGACCTGCTGTTGCTGATTTCCTGGTGCCCCTTCATAGACCGGTGCTAAAAAGCCACAGGGCCAATAGCCCGTTGCCACACCAGTCATCTGTTCCAGTTTGGTACACCATTGAGGATACAGTGAGTGGGACCACAGGCCCAAATCTAGCATGGGACCGATGGGGAGCGCTTCTGAGAAGGGTGCCAACATTCCCGCTGCAGCTAGGGTGGCACCTTCTTGGAAATTGCGGGTGACAACAGTTACTGTTGCCCCACGCCGCTTCAGTTCTACAGCGATCGCTAAACCGATAATGCCACCGCCAATAATCAGAATGTCACTTGCTGCTTTCATAGGTTAAGGAGAGTGGAGACTAGGGATTGGGGAAAGTATCAAGGATGAAGTATCAAGGATGAACTATTAAGGAGGAAGTATCAATGAACTATTAAGTATGAAGTGGGAAGTGGGAAGTGTAACTCGTAGGTTGTGGATAACGTTTTTAGTCAACCTTAAGTCCGATAAACCCATTTCTTCCTTCAACCTTTATTGTTCATGCTTTCTACTTCAACCTTTATTTTTCATCCTTTATTTTTCATCCTTTCTCCTTTTCACCCATCCCCTAATCCCCAATCCCTAATCTCTTCCCCAACCTTTTAAACAACTACAGGTGCTGCCCTTTACCATAGAGCTGGTATGGGGTCATTATCTTCGTATACTACTGTACCAGAACTTCCTGTAGTTGCTGAGCTTGCTGTACTCGCTGGAGCACTAGACTCACTGATCACGGTAGTTCCTTGAGCAACAGTATCCTCCTCTGGCTCGGCAAAGGTATTAGTTGTATTTGCCTGTGCTTGTTCGAACGGTTGCTCTGGTTGAATACTCAGTGCTTCCCCTTCTGTAATTGATGGGTCTTCTGACACTTCTGGATCAGTTGGTGTTGCCTCATCCTGGTTCCTACCCAGATTAAAGAAGGGAATGTTAAAGCGAGAAGCCTTTTGTTCCTCAGGTTCAGGAAGTGGTTCTACTTGATTTGCACTCTGGGGAGCCTCTTCGATTTGGCGACCCTTACAAGCACTAACTGCTCCTAGGAGAGCAACCAGGACTAATAATTTGGTAGTTAACCTCATATATTTGTTCATACTCTGATTCGATATCAAGAATTGTGTTTGCATGACTTAATACCTGTGTGTCGAAGTAGGGAATTTACAGATGTGCCCTTTTCGGTGAACACACCCGCCCATAATATACCAGTTGAGTTCTCCGGAGGTCACTATAAAATAAAATTGTTCATTGTCTTGATGCAAAGGGCGAGTGGGGGTTTCCCCCTTTGGCCGACTACATCGCTTTGACCCTATCCCCTTTACCCATCTAGCTGCTCCAACCCTCCACCATTAGTTAAGCACTAGTTAACCATTGCTAAATGTGCCTTAGCTTACATTCTGTTAGGACTGATGGGGATATAGGGTTAACAAATGATGATTTAAAAGCTAACTGCGTCAGTGCGATCGCTAACGTAAGCATTCAGCTATCAGCTATCAGCTGATGGGTTATGGGTTATGGGAAAGCTAAACCTAACAGCTTTTGAATAAAAAAGGTAACCATTCGAATAATGCTGAGTTACGTCATAGCGTCGAAGGCTGTGCCACGCTGTTCCCGTAGCGTGGCCAACGGCCAAGGGCTTTTCCCCAGACTTGAAATTTTTTTTAAGCTGAACGCGCACGCGTGAGCTTTTAGCTGACGGCTGACGGCTGACGGCTGAATGCTTAATCGCTAACTGCTTCTGCTGATATGCAGTTAACTGTTTTAGTAACTGTTTTAGTTAACTTATCTACTTTTCTAGGGTTGCTTAGTGACGGGTAACAGTCAACAGTCAACAGTCAACAGTCAACAGTTAACCACCCGGAATTTAACTATAGCTTAACTTATGCCTTAACTTATGTCTTAAGCTAGGCTAGTTAAGTCTGTCATTCTCGGTAGCATGTCACCTTTGTAATTATGTACATAGATCCCCCCTAGCCCCCCTTAAATAAGGGGGGAATTAGATTCACAAGTCTCCCTTATTAAGGGATAATTATATTCACAATTAACCCTTAATAAGGGGGAATTATATTCACAATTAACCCTTTTTA
This sequence comes from Moorena sp. SIO3I8, assembly GCF_010692325.1. Taxonomy (GTDB): domain Bacteria; phylum Cyanobacteriota; class Cyanobacteriia; order Cyanobacteriales; family Coleofasciculaceae; genus Moorena. The sequence goes on from NZ_JAAHHW010000153.1 coordinate 9,902, forward strand.
AGGGATAATTATATTCACAATTAACCCTTTTTAAGGGATAATTATATTCACAATTAACCCTTTTTAAGGGGGATAATGGGGGATCTGAATCAGGGATTAACAAAATTGACATGCTCCCGTCATTCACTCATTCTCTCTATTCTGACTAAACTACACGTTAGCACTACTATGCTTTGGTTGATATTCGCTAGTCTAACAGCTCTTTTTGCTTCTGGCAAGGATTTGACCAGTAAGAGAGGGCTCAAAAATGTTGATGCTTACATTGTTTCTTGGGCGTTATTCTTTTTTTATTTGCCGGTTTTACTCCCCCTCCTTTTTGTTATTGAAATTCCCGAACTAGGCCGAGATTTTGGCTTAGCATTAATGGTAGGAGGGTCTCTGAATGTGGTGGCCATGAGCTTGTATATCCAAGCATTGAGTCGCTCTGACTTATCCATTACCGTTCCCTTTGTGACCTTCACACCGTTATTTTTATTAGTGACATCCCCAATCATTGTTGGAGAATATCCTACCCCCTTAGATATGGTAGGGATTATGATGATTGTACTTGGGTCTTATAGCTTGAATTTGAAAGAAAAAAGAAACGGTTACCTCGCCCCTTTTAAAGGGCTACTGAAGCAACGAGGTCCTAAGTTAATGTTAACCGCAGCTGTAATTTTTAGTATTACGGCCAACTTTGATAAGGTGGGGGTAGAAAATTCTTCACCAATATTTTGGGCAATTGCACTGCATACCTTTATTGCCACAGGGATGGGATTTATTATGCTGTATAAATCAAGAGGTAAATTAAACCAAATTCCAAAATACTTACTGTCTATAGTTCCTATTGGTTTCTTTCAGGCTGGAGCAATTTTGTGCCAAATGACAGCTCTCGAAATGACCTTTGTTAGCCACGTGATTGCTGTTAAACGCATGAGTGCTTTAATTAGTGTAATCTTAGGATGTCTAATTTTTAAAGAACCGGGAATTCAGGAAAGAGCAACTGGAGCAGCAATTATGGTATTGGGAGTTTTACTGATTAGTTTATCGGGACATTAGGATTGGGTTTTAGGGAAAAGGGAGCAGGGACTTCGGAGCAGATGTAGGGTGGGCAGTGCCGATTAAATCTATTACAACCTGATATTATCCGTCTGAACCACTGCCCACCCTACGATTAATTTATTCCCGATTCCCGATTCCCGATTCCCGATTCCCGATTCCCCTCCTGGGAGGGGTTAGGGGTGGGTTCCGATTCCCGATTCCCGATTCCCGATTCCTTATTTATTAATAAAAAAAAATTCCCAAACCCCTTGACAATTAGTCAATAAATTAATATATTAATATTATACCTAGTTCAAACACGGAACTCCAAATGACTAACAACATTAATCCCAACTCAGATGACAATCTCAACAATCCTAATTCCCCAGAAAACTCTGGTGACCAATGCCGTAAGTGCAAAAAAGCCAAGCACGTCTTGGTCGGTACTCCTGAACAGGTTCGCAAGACCATTAATGCGGTGTATGCCCTTAAGTATGCACACCCGGACGAATGGAGCACTCCGGAGCCTACCGGAAAACCTGGTCAGGTGATGACGTTTTTCATTCGATACTTTTATGTAGACTAGGATAGGAATTTGCCAGGGATTTTCATCCCTGGCCCACAGGAATCGTGAGGGTTATGTTGCGAAAATTGTTTTGTGAAGCAGGATGAAGCAGTATGAGTTGGGATGTTGTTGGTTTCCAGCAGTTGCTGACTAACTCAACAACAATGTAATAGTCGATTTGGAGTTGTTATCATATAAGTACAGCTAAAGCTGTTCTTGTGGCATATTCAAAACTTGAATGCGGTCAAGAATTGGGTTTAACCAAACTTGACCGATTTTTTTTAGGAAGTCGGGAATCGGGAGTCGGTAGGCCAAATATAGCAATTCTGTTTCCCATGAGGTACAAAGGGATTCGTATAATATACAATACAATGTAGTGCCCTCTAAATAGTCTGATATGTCTGAAGGAGTGCAAGACAAGTGGGAATCAGCAGGGAGAGACTGCAATATCCCTAGGTTTATTAAATTAACGTAGACGGGGTTAAACGATCTATGCTGAGAAGGTTGATATGGTCAAAGATCGGTTTCATTTTGTTGTTAGAACTGCTTTAGAAAAAGACAACTGGACGATTACGGCAGACCCTTACGAAATTAGGATCGATGATGTCTATTTTGAGATTGATTTAGGAGCGGAAAAACTATTAGCAGCAGAACGAAAAAATCAGAAAATTGCTGTTGAAGTCAAAAGTTTTATCAGCCCATCCAAGGTTTCGGACTTTCATATGGCATTGGGGCAATTCCTCAACTACCGAGATGCACTGGCAAGGATGGAAGCCAATCGCCAGCTTTATTTGGCTGTGCGAGAGCCAATTTATGAGAGTTTTTTCCAGCGACGCTTCATCATGGCAGCAGTTGATCGTTATCAGATTAGATTACTAATTTATGATGTGAAACAGGAGGTAATTGTTCAATGGCTGTAGAGCAGTATCGCCAGTATATTCGACATCTTCTTTCCGAACGTGCTCAACGGGCTTCACGGCAAACAATTGCACCAGAGTACGAGGTTCAGACTGTCTTTGATACAGAGCAGGATCACTACCAACTGCTCTATGTTGGTTGGCGTGGCAATAAACGTGATTTTGGCTGTATTTTACATGTTGATATCAAGGGTGGAAAAATTTGGATTCAGCATGACGGCACCGAAGAAGGACTTGCCAACCGATTAGTGGAAATGGGAGTTCCAAAACAGGATATTATTTTAGCTTTTCATGAACCTGAAGTACGCCAGTATACTGGTTTTGGTATAGGTGAAGGGATTGTTAATTAATCTAATCGTAAGCATATGCGCTACGCGCACGCTACTTGAGGTGCTATCAGCTGTCAGCTGTCAGCTAATGCGCTACGCGCTTGACCGATTTTTTTTAGGGAGTCGGGAGTCGGGAGCCCAACAGTCACTTACCCCTTCAACGGTTACATTCAAGCATAAGATTGACGGATTACTTGTATCTTCCCACTAGATACAGTTTCGGGTTTTGGACTGACGCTAATTTCAATAGTTTGACCTAATGCTACCAAAAAAAATAATAGCTTTTCCAAGGAAAACCCTTGCAAGCGACCATTTTTTAAATCCATGAATTGAGGAGGCTCAATTTTTAAAATCATAGCTACATCTGAATCAGTCAGTTGTCTTTCATCAATCAGATCGTAAATGAGTGAAGCTAGTTTAACCTTAGCCAACTTTTCTTCAGCATTAATAAATCCTAAATCTGCAAAAATGTTACCTGAGCTTACAGTATAATCTGGCATTATTTTATCCTTGGTGCTATTAATCTTGTTGTTTAGCAATATCTTGTGCTTGTTTTAGGCGTTCTTTAATTAAATTCATAGTCTGCTTTGGGGTTTTAATACCTGTTTTTGACTTTTTTTTAAAGGCGTGGAGAACATATATAGTATTCCCAAGTTTGACAGCATATACTGTTCTGTAAGTATCTGTTTTATAATCGGTGACAATTTCTAACACTCCATTTAATCCTTTCAAAGGTTTAATATGAGGATGATTTTTGTTTTTTTGAACCCGATAGAGAATGTAACCAACTTCATCGATGACATCTTCAGGAAACCCTAACAGTTCCTTTTTTGAAGGTCCCACCCAAATAAGATTTTTCAGTAATTCATCTCCCATGTTGACATTTGGCATCTAGATCGTAAAGTTGCTCTTGTTGACTTTTTTGTGGGTAAACCCTATTGGCAGAGACGATTCTGGCATTAGCTTTATCTCCCTTAAGGAAAAGAAATTGACAGAACACTTTTCCCTATAGTACCTAGCAACATTCATGAGCGACTGCATCAACAAAGAATCAACTATTATTACTACTCCCTACTCCCTACTCCCTACTCCCTACTCCCTACTCCCCACTCCCTCCAAGCGCAGAAAATGCATATTTCCCCCTTCATCCCCTGCGACAATGGTGACATCATCCGGTGCAACGGCACAACAGTTGATGGCACTTTCTCCAGTAAACGTAGCAA
>NZ_JAAHHW010000154.1 GCF_010692325.1 Moorena sp. SIO3I8
GCTAGCTCCCCCAAAGTTGGCTCATCCTCAGTACCATTAAACTCTAAGCAGACTAAACCCTCTGCTACCTTGGTGTCACAGGGACAGGAAGGGTGGATAAGAGAAAAGGAGATTTTACCTATGATGGATCGTAATTTGACACCAACCCCAAAACACGCCACTCAATGTCAGACAAAGACGCCTCCGTCTAGTACCCCTAAACCTCCTGAATCTCCCTAAGTCTTGAGAAATTAGTTATTAGCTTATCGCTTTTAATTTTTAGATCACCATTGATTCTGACTAACCACTCAACTCCTCAACTAAGAACTGGAAACTAATGATGTCCTACTAATGACCAATTCCTCATTATTGATAGCGCCAATACCACCCAAGACTCGATAGAGTGATCAAAACATCGGTATATTCCCTATAATGATGAACCTTTAATGTCTGGTATCGAAAATCCTTGCCTCAGTTTAGCGATCGCTCGTCTATCTGCCGCTGGCAGAGAAAACCTGGCTATCTGGGTGCTGAAAGCTCCTTACCCAGGGGGTATGGTTCATCATGATTCTACTTGGTCTGAATACATGACTCAGTCATGGCTGGCTTGGCAGGAAATGTTTTCCCCATTTTCAAACCATGTGCCGATTAGTGGTCATCACAACCAGTATCCCACAACTTTGCTCTCAGAGAATCAAAACGGTGCTACAGGTCCGGAGATTAGCTACAGTGGTCGTTTGATGCAAGGTTTGGGCATTGACCTGTGGCAGTGGCTGTTTCAAGGCTCAATTCGCAATGCCCTCGAACGAAGTCAAGGCATTGCCTTGGGACAAAATAAACCCCTTCGCCTGCGCTTGGAAGTCCGCGCTCCAGATTTCATTCCCCTCCCCTGGGAAATTATACAACCCATGGCGGGTAAACAGGCAATTTCCCTTTCTCAGCAAATCCTGTTTAGCCGCACAACTAGTGATGTAGACGCCCTCGAACCCCTGCGCTCCCACCAGGCTCTCAATATTTTGTTAGTTCTAGGAGAGAAGGTTCAAAAATTTAATGGTTCGACTACCAATTTGGATCTCGAAAAAGAAGCGGCTACCTTGGTAAATGCCCTTCAAGCTGGTAGAGCCGCTCAAACTTCTAGGAACCAATCCGTTCCACCAGTTACCTGCAACGTCTCAAAACTAATACAACCGACACCAGCTGAACTGATTAAAGCACTGGAAACCGGTGCCTATAACATCCTATTCTATGCCGGTCATGGTGAAAGCGCACCAGACGGAGGTTTGCTATTTTTACGCTCGGATGCGAAAATTAGTGGTACGGAATTGGCTCAGGTTCTGGTGCGCACCCAGGTTACCTTAGCTGTATTCAATGCCTGTTGGAGTGCCAAACCTGACCAAGTGAATTCCCAAACCATTCCCCGTAGTAGTTTAGCTGAGGTGCTCATTCACCAAGGTGTTCCAGCAGTTTTGGGGATGCGGGACTCCATTGCTGACCAAGAAGCCGTGAGTTTTATTAAAGCATTCGCCCAAGCCTTGGCAGAGCGGATGCCCATTGACCATGCTGTAGCTGTGGCCAGACAGCACCTGTTGACCCTTTACAAGTTTAACCAACCAGCCTGGACCTTGCCTATCCTTTATATGCATCCTCAGTTTGAAGGGGAATTAATCCAACCGGTGGGAGAAGGAATTACAGAACTGCCCACCATCACCTCAAGCTGGGTTGAAAGTCCTGCCCCAACGGCATCTTTGCGTTCGATTGGAAAAACCGATCAGGTCTGGCCGATTCGAGGTGGAGTGATGCGAGTGGGACGCCTACAATCTTACAACGATTTGGTGATTCCCGAAGTTTGTGTTAGTAAGCAACATGCTGAAATTATCTGCCGTGATGCTTTCACTGACCAAGGCTCGGATCCAACTTACTTCTTGAGGGATTTTTCTCGTAATGGGACGAGAATATTAATCGATAATGGTTGGAAAACCGTTCATCATCAGGAAGTTCAGCTAAGGTCGGGTATTCAGCTTAAGTTTGGTGGTCCTCGTGGTCAGATCTTCGAGTTTATTATTGACTCCCCAGAATCTTGAGTCGGACTATCCTCGTGCCGAGGATAAAGTGCAGCTTATGCTGTTAACTATGCTGTTAACAATGGAAGTTTCACGCTAAACACTGCTTAGAGTCAAATTGCAACTAGTGGCTGTCTACCTAAGAGCTTCTCTCAATAGCTCACATAGATCACACATAAGTTGAGGAACGAAAGTGGTGTTGCCATGGGAATTAAACACGCGCTGAGAAGTCCAGATTATTTTTTCAGCTGTTGCGGAACTTCCTCAAAAATTGATGTAGCTATTTTATGTCAGGTTTCATCTACTAACCCAAACAGGAGGGGCATTATGAACAGCCAAGCTATTCAATATCAAGAACATCAACAATCATATTTTGAGGATACTTCGGTTCAAATCCAAGAAGAACTACTAGAATTACTATTACAGCCAGAAGAGGAGTTTTATCCTTGGGATCCAACTCATCCAGAAGCAGAAGCTTATTTTGCTAAGCTAGAAGCAGGTTTTTACCTGGACGAAATCCAAGATCACCAGGAAATTGCTCAGGAATCTCTTGCCTTTTTTCAGCGACTAAATCAGTGTTGGGAATTACCGCTCGAATCAACCATCGAATCAACCATCGAATCGAGCATCGAATCCACCATTGACTCGTTGAAGGCAGCTTTAGCTAACGGATGTGCTTCTTGCATGCCTCCAGAATGGCTCGAAGCGATCGCTTCGAGAGCTCAAGAGGTTGTTCACAAGAACTTGTCCTTAGCAGAGCAACTTGTGCTTTGTGTCAAGCCATTGTTACAAAACTGGACAGAAGACGATCTATTGGTGTTAGCTCGTCCGTGGGCTTACGCCATGCGCAGTAGCTCAGACTCCATGAATGTCAGTGGTTCAGTTAAATCTGAACAGTGGCACTCTTTGTCTTCTATAGAACAAGTCCGCCTAAGCCTAGAAGTAGCTCATTCGGCTCTGTTCGAACTCAACAATCACACTAGTAACTAATCATCTCACTAATCATCTCACTAATCATCTTAATTAATTAGTATCGTAATTAGTGATTAGCGTAATTCGTAATTAGTGATTAGCACCAAGCTGGGTTTGAACCAAAAAAACCGTTTGCTGGTTCTGTCTTTGCCTACATTAATTATAATCCGGACATGATAGTTATCCCAAGTTGCATTGATATGTAGCACCATTTACTCCCATCTGCTCATGTGTGTTTTCTACCGTCTACCCAATCCAGAATGCACTTTTATAGCGGTTTTCAGGTTTTTATTCTCGAATACAGCTGGTGATTGCAGTGGGAATTTCCCAGAAGCTAATATGTATTCTACTGAGCTGGAAACCGCTATAAATTTTTAGTCTACTCAACTAACAATCGAAGTCAAGGTAGCGCAACTTGGTATTGCCATCAATGTATTGCGTATTGCCATCAATCAACCGAACCAATTCTGACCTTGAAACCAGACTACAGGGAGGTCGGTAACAGTGGTAGTAACAGAGTGACAAAATAATACACCAAAGGGGCAGTGAACACATAGCTGTCTGTTCGATCTAAAATGCCACCATGACCAGGAATTAATTGCCCGGAATCCTTGACACCAGCATCCCGTTTCATTAAGGACTCCGTTAAGTCTCCTAAGAGGCTAGCTACACCAATGATTACTCCGAGCATCATGCCACTCAACTGCCAGCACGGCCAATTCAGATACCAAGCTCCTGCGATTCCTACAGCAATACTACTGACAAGGCCAAATATAGCGCCTTCCACAGTTTTTTTAGGACTGATCATAGAAAGGCGAGTGCGACCAAAAAATTTTCCGAAGGTGTAAGCTCCGATATCTGCTGCCCAAATACAGCTAAATGCTAGGAGAGTTGTACTTAACCCAGCAGGTAGGTGACTCAGATTTATCGAAAAATTAGACCAGTATCCACTCCCGGGTAGGTTGGTAGCGGCGACTGTAGCATCTCTAGCTAGGGAGGACGTTTCAGTCAAACCTACTCGCAGACGGACCCAATAGCCGGGCAGATAACCACCATAGAGTAAACCCAATATGGAAGCCCCAATATCCGCAATGGTTGCTATCTTGGGTTGGAAGAGTAAGTAAAAGCAAATAAATGTTCCAGCAATGGGAAACACCGCATCAGCCAGGGTTGGTGAAATGGTAGCTGTAATTAGTAGTAGCTGAGACACAAACATGGTGCTTTTGGTTGCTGGCACCATGCCTTTCGCTTTTACTAGTTGAAAAAGTTCTAACTGACCTAAATAGACAATGACACAGAAGCCGATGGTAAAATACCATCCCCCAAGTAAGATCATCCCCATCGCCAGGGCGATCGCAACTATTCCACTAAAAATCCGTAACCAGGGCATATGACGTTTTTTTTTGACACTCCTGTTCTGACACAAGAACAGATTATTTATATTATTATTGTTAATTTTGTTCCCTGAATGGGTCTATTCCTTACTCTAACTTCTCTCCACTAAGAATAAAAATGGGGTTAACTGCTGCAAATGTTTGATAATTCCCCCTTGTCTCTAGGCGATTGACGGCTGACTGAACGACTTCGATATTGCGAGCCTGTAACTCCGCTAAGCCTTCTGAGATGGCATAGAGTCCTTCTAGATTGTTGGTGGTTGCGACTATCCTCCCTGGAGATTGTAGGTAGGGCCAGACTTCTTTGAGTAGAGTTTTGATTGGTCGTCCTCCTTCAAGGCAAACTCGGTGGGGTTTCAATGGTAGATCTTTGAGACATTCTGGGGCGTTACCTTCGATGACTTCTACGTTGGTGACATTAAAGCGATCGCAATTGTGTCGAATCAGGTTGGCTACTTCTTCATCCCGTTCAACGGCAATAATCTCACTTTTGGGACACAGTAGTCCAATTTCTACAGGAATGGTACCGGTTCCAGCACCGATATCCCACAACCGGTCTTGGCTTCCTAGTCGTAGGGCAGAAATGATCAGCAGTCTGACTTCTCGCTTACTTAAGGGAATACCGGGTAGGCGTTCAAAGAGGTGATCTGGGATTCCAGGAGTAATGTATGGCCAAATTGGGGATGACATTTGTGGTATTTAGGTTTCGGGGTATTTTTTTTCCTTTAGTTATTTTGATTTATTAAACTAACCACTTGAGGTATAGAACACATAAAGAGTATTATAAATACAGCGATTCGTTACCTGTTAGGCTATTTTTTTAAGTTTAATCGACACAGTAATCGACTAAAACGATTACTGTGTCGATTTTTGATAGTTTTATAATTTATTTTTTATCCTAAATAGGAGCTCAATATTATTACAAATTAGCATCCCTTTGTACGAAATAACCATAAATATTTACAAATATTATAGCCTTGATCATACTTATGAGGTACATTCAATTTTATTCCTATTAAGGGAAACCCCCAATACCGCTTTGCAGCGCTACTCCCTACTCCCTATTCCCATTAAGCCAGGACGAGGTACCTCACCTAATTAGTCAATGATGACGTTTAGGGTTTGGAGGCTGGGGTCGCTACAACCGGTAATTGAACCACCTAAGCTGAGAATTTTTTGGAGGTATTCAATAGTATTTGATTTGATTTGTTCTCCTGGCATTAGGGCTGGTATTCCTGGTGGATAGGGACAGATTAATTCGGCACTGATCCGGTTTATGGTTTCGGTTACCGGTAGGGTTTCGGTGGCAGCAAAGAAGGCTTCACGGGGGGAAAGTAAGGGTTGCAGGTTGCAGATTGCTGGTTGCCAGTTACAGAAGACAGGTTGCTCGGTGGAGGAATTGTCATGATTTTGGGCAAGTTTGGTGAAAGCTTGTACAAGTTGCTGAATATCCCTTTGGGTATTGCCTAGGCTAATGATAAAGGTTAAGTGTTGAAGTGTTGGTAACTCCGCTGTGACACCGAGCTGTTGATGAAGAACTTCATCGGCTTCAAATCCACTTAATCCTAATTCGGTCACTCTTACGGTTAAGCGAGTTGGGTCTAGGGCTTGGAATTTTAGGGGTTTTATCGGTTCTAAAACTGATAATCCTGGAAGAAGGCTGATTTTACTTCTGGCATCCTGGGCTAGCTGCAAGGTACGACTCATCAGTCGTTCTCCATGGAGTGCCATTTGTTGTCGTGCGGCATCTAGGGAAGCGAGTAGTAAATAACTGGGACTGGTGGATTGAACTAGCTGTAATGCTTTACTCAACCGCTGAGCATCAATTCGATTGCCCTGAATGTGCAACATCGATGCTTGAGTCATGGCACCGAGTACTTTATGAGTTGATTGTACGGTTAAATCGGCTCCGGCTGATAGGGCATCCAGGGGTAAATCGGGATGGAAGGCAAAGTGAGGTCCATGGGCTTCATCCACCAGTAGGGGAATATTATGTTGGTGAACTATTTTTGCGATCGCTTTTATGTCACCACAGATTCCTTGATAGGTGGGATAGACCATCATCACTGCTTTGGTGTCCGGATGTTCAGTCAGGGCTTGGTTAACTGCAGTTGGGGTTATGCTATAAACCAAGTCAGTTGATGGGTCGTACTCGGGGTTAATAAAGATCGGGATAGCACCACACAAGACTAATCCTGCGATCGCGGATTGGTGGATATTGCGCGGTAATAGGATTTTGTCCCCGGTATAACAGGTGGCTACTATAGCAGCCATCACCCCACAGGTGGAACCGTTGACTAGGAACCAAGTTTTTCTAGCACCAAAGGCTGCTGCTGCTAGGTCTTGGGCTTCTTGGATTACCCCTTCTGGAGCAAAAAGATTATCTAACTCCGGTAATTCTGGCAAATCAGCCCTAAATACTGATTTTCCCAGCAAATCCGCTAATGGCTCTGGTATTCCCTTGCCTTGTTTGTGTCCTGGTGTATAAAAGGCCGCATGGGGCTTGTGGGCTGATGCCCGCAGAGCGTCTAATAAAGGTGTCTTTTCCTGAGAAGGTGGTCTATTATTCACAAATTTTTCCCCATGGCTCTAGCTTATCAAAAATTGAGCCAATTTTAAACCTTTGTCAGGTTAGCAGGGATTAAAAACCAGTGTGCTAAGGGAATCGCGAAAAACTATATCCCTCATGGACAATAAAGGAATTCGTGGCCTAATAATATAATCAAGTAAAAAAAATATCAATTCAAGTCAGGTGGGCAAAGCAATCATTTCATTAATACTCATTTGAACCAAACTGTTTTTGCCCACCCTACAAGTAAGACTTCCCCCGATTCCCGATTCCCGATTCCCGATTCCCGATTCCCGATTCCCGATTCCCGATTCCCGATTCCCGATTCCCGATTCTTGATTTCCTGTTCAAAACTAATGGGATTCAGGACTAACGACCAAATCCTGATAGTACCATCCTCCCCACCACTAACTAGAGTGTTTCCATCGGGGCTAATGTCAACTGACCAAACCCAGCCATCATGTCCAGATAGAGTGCGCAGCAATTGTCTACTGTCTACATCCCATAGCTTGATAGTTTGATCACTACCAGCACTAGCGATAGTTTTGCCATCGGAACTAATCGCAATGGTAATAATTGGTGCGGAGTGACTTTCGAGGGTAGCTAATTCTTCGCCACTGTTGATATCCCACAACTTGACGGTTTTATCAACACTAGCAACTAGTATCTTGCTATCTTCACTAATGGCAATATCAGAAATTTGACCAGGTTGTTTTGAGATGGTTTGCCGCAATTCTAGGGTGGACAAATCCCAAATCTTGATAGAACGATCTGACCCGCCACTGGCACTAACCAAATGTTTTCCATCGGGACTAATGGCAACAGCCGTAACCCAGTCGGAATGATCGGTAATGGTGCCTAAACTTTTGCCAGTGAGGACATCCCACACCATAACGGTCTTGTCAGGAGAGCCACTTACTAGGATTTTGCCATCAGGATTAATTGCTATTGATCTGACTATACCCCTATGTCCTTTTAAGGTACGAGGTGGTGCTCCAGTTTCTAGGTTCCAGATATTAATCTGTCTTTCTGTTGCGGCAGCGAGACGTTTACCATCTGCACTGATTACTAGAGCACTGGGGGTTCTGGTAAACCCTTTGATCGTCCTCTGTAGCCTACCATCCCTGAGATTCCAGAACTTGATGGTTTTGTCTTTACTGCTACTAATTAGAGTTTGGCTATCTGGAGTAATGGCGAGAGAATTAACATCTGACCAATGACCTGAAATGAGTTGAGTCAGCTGAGCCTCTTGCCACGACTGGGCTAGCAATTGTTGTTGATAATGTGAGCGTCCTATGGTTAGGGGAGAGACTATCCCTATAGCCATAGTTAAGATAACCGTAGTGCTAGATAGAGCCAACAGCGGGATTAATCTTTTACTAAACATTAGTTGGATTTTTATCACCCCTTCACCCTGCTAATGCTAATCCATCACCACGGGGTTCAGATGCCGCTACCAAAACCCCTGACTGATGCAAGATAACTTGACCTTTCCCAAAGTTTATGCTATCAGCCATAACCTGAATATCATGACCCATATCAGCTAGCTCCAGAGCAATATGACGGGATACACTCTGTTCCAACAGGACTTGTGACCCATCTACAAACCGCCATCTGGGAGCATCTAGAGCAGCTTGAGGATTCATGCCGTAATCTGCCAGATTAACCACTACCTGTACATGTCCCTGAGGCTGCATGGGACCTCCCATAACTCCAAAGGGCCCTAGAGGTTGACCATTTTGAGTCAGAAAACCGGGAATAATGGTATGATATGACCGCTTACCTGGTGCGACTTGATTAGGATGACCGGATTCTAGGGTAAACCCCAAGGCTCGGTTTTGCAAGGCAATCCCAGTGCCAGGAATAACAATCCCACTCCCAAAGCCTTGAAAGTTGGATTGGATAAAGGATACCATTAATTCCCCATCTGCTGCTGCTAGATAAACTGTGCCACCTTTGGGTAAACCGGGTTTTGCTAACGCGATCGCGTTTTCCCCAATTAACTTCCGGCGTTCCCTGGCATACCCATGGTCTAATAGGGTTTCGATTGGGAGTTCCATAAACCGAGGGTCAGTGATATGGCGATGAACATCAGCAAAGGCTAGCTTCATGGCTTCGATTTGTAGATGGTAGCTTTGGGCTGATTCACGGGGATAGTGGCTTAAGTCAAAACCTTCGATTATATTCAATGCCATTAAGGCCGCCATCCCTTGGGTGTTGGGGGGAATCTCCCATACGGTCAGGTCACGATAGTTAGTTGAAATCGGGTCTACCCACTCAGCTTGGTGGGTAGCTAGGTCAGCTTTGGTCAGCACGCCACCAGTATTAGCCGCAAAGTTTGCGATCGCATCAGCAATTTCCCCTTGATAAAAGCTCTCACCACCACTGTTTGCGATCGCTTTCAAGGTCTTAGCATGATCGTTACTCCCCCATACCTCCCCAGCTACTGGTGCGCGCTGGTTAGGGAAAAATACCTGTTTAAATGGTTCAAACTCTGGTCCAATCAGGGGGAGGTACAGAGCTTCCGCTTGTTTCCAAGCTCTTGCTGTGACTGGGGAGACCGGAAATCCGGCTTCGGCGTATCTAATCGCTGGGGCAAACAATTGCTCAAAGGGTAGCTTTCCCCACCGTTGCCACAAACTACGCCATGCTGATACCGCTCCTGGCACTGTTACCGATAACCAGCCGATAGCAGGAATCTGACTCATGCCAGCAAAATGCTCAAGGGTCAGGTGTTGAGGGCTTTTGCCAGAGCCATTGATACCATGGAGTGACCCATCCCATACTAAAGCGAAGGCATCAGAACCGATACCATTACAGGTAGGCTCAACCACTGTCAACGCGATCGCTGTGGCTATAGCAGCATCTACGGCATTGCCTCCAGCCCAAAACATTTCCATACCAGCTAAGGTGGCTAGGGATTGGCTGGTGGCTACAGCAAATCTATTACCCATGACCACTCTTCGTCTTGATGGGTAGGGATAATGGGTTAAGTTACCCTTGAGCATAATTTTCTCTGGTGAACTATTATCTAGTTATTTTATAGAGAAGCTGCATAACCCCTAAGCTTGGGTACTAAGTAACTAATGAGGTTTCCTTCTACTTAGTTGTTTGAGCTATGAATGGATTCAAGTTAGGAGTTAGGCTAAAGTGCTACTACAAGCTACGGGAAATAATCAATGCCTACTAACAACTCAGATAACAACTCAGGTATCAAACCGTTTTCGACATCTATTTATTTAAAAGACCGCCAAGGTAATAGGGGGATCGATCCGGTTTTTGAGTCTAATTCTAGATTAGAGGGTTTCATGGCACATCTAGTCGAGTCTGAGCCAGACAGGAGCGAAGCCGAGTGGGCTCGTTGCTTCTTATATCAGTTGAGACAAGCATCTGGTATTTACCGGATTTTATCCATGACTAATCCTCCGATAGTGGTGATTAGAGCTTATCTGTTATTGTTAAGGTTATCTGATCAGCTCTTATTCAATTACCTACAGTTTGTTTGTTGGTCTGCAGCTCAAGCGATCGCTCATCAGTTAAGCAAATCTTATAATCTTGCGTTACATTATCCTGTAGAAGAATGTTTCATCATTGCTAGTGAAGCAGCCAGCCAGCCAGCTAAACTCCTCAGAGGATTTAATTTTTATGCTAAGTCTTCTATCAATGCCTATGCTTTCAATGCCCTCAAGCGAATTATTAGAAATCAAGTCGCCAAGGAACTCAGGTTAAAATCTATCAAATTTTCGGATTATGGCTTGTTGCGATATTTGGATAAAACCGAACTTGAGCAAGCACTTAATAACTATGGAATCACTAATCAATATTTAAAATATTATCGTCTGGCTTGGCAATCCTTTAAAGACTACTTTAACGAGATGTATCCTCCCAGCAGCAAGGGTAATCCTCGCCATAATTACCCAATTAAATTCCTAAGTCAGCAACAGCTTCACCAAATTGCTATTCGTTACAACCAGCAGTTAAATCGGTTAACTACAATGCTTAATTCTGAGTTAACAAGTGCTGATTTTGAGAGGAATAACCCTAAAAGAAGAGATTCAGATTGGTTAAGACAAGTAGTACGTTACTCAGCAATCAGCAATCAGCATATGGGCTACGCCCACCCTACGCGAACAGCAATCAGCACATGGGCTACGCCCACCCTACGCGAACAGCACATTGAAGAAATGCTAGCCATTTGCATCCAAGCGGTGCGGATGTCTCAACAGAGGAATTCAGTATCTTTAGATGAGTATGGGGAAATTACTGATATAGCATCTAATCCTTTAGAGGTGGTAATCCAAGAGGAAGAAAAGGATGAGTTGAATCAAGTCAGGACTATTGTCTTAAAAGAATTTACGGCTTTAGATCAGCTAGCTCAGAAATCCCTAAGACTTTGGCTTGGTCTAGGCATCAATCAACAAGATTTTATCGAGCTTTTCGGGTTGAAAAAGCAATATCAAGTGGCTCGCCAGTTTCAACGTTATTTTAAACGGATTTTGAAGGCAGTCGTAACCTTTTATTTTCAGGATGCTATGAGCACAACTCTAACCTCCCAAGACATCAAACAGCGCCTTAATCAAACCACTCAAACTAACTATATTAATAACTATCTCAAATCTTACTTAAGTGCTGATAGTCAAGAATTATTTGCTAAAATTATTGATAAAATTTATGATGAAATTGTCGATCAAATAATCACGACAAAGCTTAGTAATATAGAAAAAAAACAACTAATTAGCAGCAACCAGATTTTAAGGGAATTAATTCAACCAAAATTTGAGGTAGTGATTGAGAAAAATTTTGCTATAAAACTGATTAAATTCAAATCAGCTAAGCCAGCGATCGCTAAATTTATTGAGCGGTGGCTCCAGCAAAATCAGGCACTACTAGAGCAATCCCAATCAGGAAACAGGCAAAAGCCATGTAGGCAAAGTGAAATCTGAAACGTGAAAGGTTAAAACACCAAATATCCCAAATACCAATTAACGATTAACCAAACAGGAGATGAGTCAATGAAATTACGTTTAGAGGATTTAGCTTGCCTACACCCAGACCAAGTATTGATAGAATTCTCCCCAGAAGAACGAGAACAAGCATGGCAACAAACCCAAGCTCAAGGTTATTCTAACCAAGCTGCTTATTGGCGAGCGTATCTGAATTGTCTCTGTCTGAATACGTTTTTAAGTTATCTGGACACAGAACCAAATTTAACCAAACCAAATTTAACAGAACCAAATTTACTAGAAACAGCACTAGACAAAGCACTAAACAAACCACTAGATACACCACTAAACAAACCATTAGTATGGCCAGAGTTGGGGGATTTACCAAGTTTCTGGGACGTAGTGAATGGTACAGCTGTTGAGCTAAACCAGATGCGACTGGTATTAATTCCTAGTGAAGAAATCAATTTTACAGCGTTGCGAGTACCGCGAGAGTGGGTTGATATTCCTGAGTGGGCTAGTCATTATTATGTGGCGATGCAACTGAATTTAGAAGAATGCTGGTTACAGGTGTTGGGATACACAACTTATCAACAGTTACGTGATCATGGTAACTATGACATCATCGATGAAACCTACGCTGTGGATGCGGTAGATTTAATTGAAGATTTGAATGTGATGTGGGTAACGGAAGAACTTGCTCCTAGTCCCAAACTGCTAGTAAAGCCAATGCCAAGATTATCCTCTGATGAAGCAACAACGTTAATCAAGCAATTGAGCCAGGAAACTCCTTATTCTCCGAGGCTAGATATTCCTTTTGCTAAGTGGCAGGCACTGGTATCAAATTCTAAATGGCGCAAGGAATTATATAAACAACGTTCCCTAGTTTACTCTCGTAAGCCATCTATAAACTTACTCTCATGGCTGGATAATTTCCTGGAGGCTGGTTGGCAAACTGTTGAGGAAATTCGATCAGGTAATGGTAACCCTAATCTAACCTTAGCTTACCGGTCTCAACCGACTCGTTTGAAAGATAGTTTGAACGGTAATTCTTCAGCATCTTCCCCCTTTACCGAAAATATCCCTGAAGCTGTGACCGCAATTATTAAACTATTAAAAACCAATAGCAGTAAACAAACTAACTTACCCGCTATAGAATTATTGGGTGAAATTGGTCATAGTAACTTAGAGGCGATCGCATTGCTTGCTGAGATGATCAATACTACTGACGATCATGACTTACGTCGCCAAGCCGCTGTCAGTTTGGGAAAACTTGACCCAAATCATCCCCAAGCTGGGATTAGGCGAGTTAAGATAATTGATTTAGAAATGCAACTGAATGGGAGCAAAGTAGCATTTATGGTTACTTTCATACCTGAAGCAGATGGGGGAATTAATGTTCACTTACGGGTGTATCCTACTAAGAGTAAATATCTAAAACCTAATCTCGAATTGCTAGTACTTGATCAGCAGGGAGAAATTTTCTTGTCGGCTCAGTCGAGAAGTGCTGATAATTGGATCCAACTAGAGTTTAATGGCGAAAGGGGGGATAGGTTTATAGTAAAACTGGTACTGGGAGATGCCAGCTTTTCCAAAGAGTTTTTCCTGTAACCTATCTTGGGTTAAAGGTTGTATGTCAGAATGTAGAAGCCAGAAGCCAGAAAGCAGAAGCCAGAAGCCAGAAGGCATAATATATAATTATAAATTCCCCGTTTTTCATAATAAAATTAAAAAATACTAAAAATAAATTAAATAATACTGAATGAAAAATGACGACGAGTTTAGTAACATTAAAAATAGTCGATGGTGACTTTAAACAGGGGTTTCTAGTTATCCTAAAAATTGGGATTGATCCCAATGAAAATAATTTAATGGCTAGAGAAATTGATGGTTGGTTACCACCAGCACCTCAGATTAACCAATTGTGTGACAGTTGGCTCTTAAGCTATCGTGCTCAAGGGAGAATCAAAGTGCATC
>NZ_JAAHHW010000155.1 GCF_010692325.1 Moorena sp. SIO3I8
ATCCGCTCTACCAGTCGAGGCCAGGATTTACTTTATGATTATGATGCCATAGGTCGGTTGTATGACATTCAGGAACGTCAAACTGCAGGTAATCCCAGGCAACCTTTGTACCGCAGAAATTATGTTAACTTAGGAGAATTGGGCGAGGCAATTCAGCAATCACAAAATGACATTCCTTCCGTGGTTCTAATTGATGAAATTGATAAAGCGGATCGGGATTTACCTAATGACTTGCTCTTAGAATTGGAGCGATTGCAATTCCAAATTAAAGAAGTACTAAACGTTCGTTTTGATGCTTTAAAAGGTAAAACCAAAGAAGAACGAATATATTTTTTACCGTTAATTATTATCACCAGTAATAGGCAAAAATAATTGCCAAAACCCTTCCTACGTCGTTGCTTATTTTACTACCTTAAATTTCCAGAAAATGCTACCCTAAAACAGATTATCCAGAGTCATTTTAAAACTGAGATTACACGCCTATCCGAAGCAGCTATCCAAAAATTTGGGGAACTGCGGGAATTGAGAAATTGGCAAAAAATACCAGGTACCAGTGAATTTTTGGATTGGTTGAGAATGTTGGAACGAGATCAACAAGGGAATCAAAGTACTGCTGAAGCATTAGCCGATACTCCGACCGCAAATCTGCCTCATCTAGAAACTCTAGTTAAAACTCAACAGGATCACGATGCCCTGAGCAAGACCAGGATACCAGATTAGTCACTGAGAGTATGATTGAGACTATGGGATTGGCCTTGGCCTTGGCCAAAAGGCCACGCTACGGGAATGGTCACGCTACGGGAATGGTCACGCTGCGCGAACGCGCCCGAAAATGAGCAATGACTACCTAAATTCAATTCCCAGACTGACGCCCTAATTCATACACACCACAGCTCATGCAAGCAATAATCCCAATACTGATTGCCCAACTGTGTCCCAGGCTAATTTCGACGGCGTAGTTACAAACTGCACCAATGACTAAAAAAGGCACAATACTGACAACTGACGCATAGAAAGCGTTTTGAGATTCTCTGACCTTGCTGGTTCGTTCAAATTCCTCAGCCGACATGTAAAATAATCCCTCAGCAAAGTTAAACCAGCGGTTCAATTGCTCCATAATCCATTGCCTCAAGGACGAGAGGCTTAAATATAGCGCTAGAGACCACAAAGATGCTCCTGCGATCGCGGTAGTATCCACCTCAAATCGGAAGGGTAAAAATTCAGTCAGCATCAGTTCACGCATAGGGTAGGCTGGGGCAAGGTGAAGTACCCCAGCCTGCTTCGCTGAGGCTGGGGCTTCCAATCTCAACTCAAATCAGGGACGGTCTTATTCGTCAATAGGGCTTCCCGCTTCATCCGCCGACGCCTCAACCAGAGGCGCTTTCCAATGGCCGGGTTCCCCGGCCATTGGAAAGCGCGCCTGCTGATGAAAGGTCTTACTCAGCGTCCACAGGCAGACATCCGCCTTCCGCAGACGTATAGTTCTTTTCGACAGACTCACCTTGGAATTACGACTCTATGGTCAACCAGCTGGGGCTTGTCTCTTCCCTGAGCTCTGCTAGTACTTTTACACCTTTAAGGTAGCCTTTTAGTCAGTCAGGCGGGTCATCGACCAATTATATTCTAACACGATTCGCAACAAGTCCTCGTCTGGCTATCCATCCCAGAGATGAAACCTGATTGTTAGGGTCGCCTTTAGGGTTAGTCGATTATGCGTAAAAGAGGTGCCCCAGACGCGCGCCAAGGGTGTAGTGGAGCCTTTATAGGTGATTGGCTATGAGGATGCATGGTTAAAACTATTGTATTAAGGCTCCACTACACTTACGGTAACTTCAAGACCCGTGGCGAATTTAATTCGCCTACGGAAAGCGCACCTTTGGTTAAAACTTTGCCGATTTTGGCGACCCTATCCTTACGGTAACTTCAACACCTTTAAAGAAGGTGGGGAATTCCGCGAGTTTTGTTAATCACTAAGTTAACCAAGATTTAACTGCTTTATTTAACTTGATCGCTTTAGTGTTAACTATTAACGGTTAACACTAAAGCGATCAAGTTAAACAGTTTACATTTAACCGTCAACCCTTAATAAAAAATTCAATCCTTAAATTGTGCAAGTTAAATGTGTATTAGCTTCTTGAGGTATCTTAACAAAACTCAAGATTTTGATAAATACCTCAAACAACCCAAACACCCTGCTGATGGCAGGTGATCTCGAGAGATATAAATGGAAAGACCCCTAACTAGCTAAAGCCAGAATAGAACTAATGCGCAGTGGTTATTTATCAAGGCTTCTAATTTTCGCTGGACTGAGTTTAACAACTTTAATCGGTTTAAGTACCCTTTCGAGTTTGCCCAGCCAGCCAGTAACTGCATCAGAACCTCCCTCAACCTTGGTAGCCGGAGTAAGAAGTTTTGCCAAAGGGGGTTCCTTTCCCGTAGAAAACTTCCGGGGCTACACCTCTGGCTTCGGTTACCGAGCCTCTCCTAGAGGTTCTGGATGGGAATTCCACCGAGGTTTAGACATAGCTGCCCCTGAAGGAAGCTATATCCGTAACTGGTGGAGTGGTAAAGTAATTAAAATTTCTGATGGTACTGCTTGCGGCACCTCAATAACTATCCAATCGGGCAAGTGGCAGCACATCTACTGTCACATGAAAGGATACGCAGTTAAAAATGGAGGTACTCGCTATTTAATTGACAACTCCGGTGGCATTCAGATCAAGGAAGGCCAACTGTTGCCTTCTGGAGCCAGAATCGGTCGAGTAGGGATGACTGGTCGTACCACCGGTCCTCATCTGCACTGGGGATTGAAGTATGGCAAGCAATACGTTGACCCAGCCCAGGTGCTGCGGGCAATGTATAAAACATGAGCTTGATTAGCAAAAACGCTAATGGTTAATGGCCATTAACCATTAACCATTAACCATTAACCATTAACATGTTTCAAACATGCATGCCTTTGATCGTTTAACTAGAAACTACGAAACTACCAATTGTTTCTTGTCCATCTGGGTGTGTTCTTCTACAATTTTGCGTAACTGGTCTCCTTCAATAGTTTCTTGATCTATCAACAGGTCTACTAATCGGTCAATTATTACCCGATTTTCCCGGACTAACTGACGAGCATTGCCATGGCAATGCTGCACAATTGTGCGCACTTGGGCATCAATGTGGGCAGCAATTTTCTCTGAGTACTCAGCCCTATTAATCACATTACCCCCTAGAAAGACTTCTCCCCCTGGATCTTCTAAGGACAGGGGGCCCAAATCGCTCATTCCAAAGCGGGTTACCATCTGCCGTGCTCGCGAGGTAACTTGTCGCAAGTCCCCAACAGCACCAGTAGTAACTTCAGCCTCACCAAAAATTTCTTCTTCTGCCGCTCTACCCCCTAAAGCAGCAGTAATTTGGGCTTTGAGTTGAGCCCGAGTAATCAAACCTTGCTCTTCATCAGGAATATACCAGGTCAAACCACGGGCTTGCCCTCGGGGAATTAGGGTTACTTTCTGTACCGGGTCGTGATCCGGTAGGAGGGTGGAAATTACAGCATGTCCTACTTCATGGTAGGCAATTAATCGCTTATTCTTGCTGTCCACTAGAGGAGTGCCTTCCATCCCAGCCACCACCCGGTCAATAGCATCATTGATCTCGAGCATAGTGATAGCATCTTTGCGGCGACGGGCAGTCAGGATTGCCGCTTCGTTGAGTAGGTTGGCTAAGTCAGCACCAGTAAACCCAGGGGTACGCTTAGCAACAGTTTCTAGACAAACCTCAGGGTCAATCTTTTTGTTGCGAGCGTGGACTTCCAGAATGTTATTCCTGCCTTTGTAGTCAGGGTAATCCACAATGACTTGTCTGTCAAAGCGTCCAGGACGTAATAGTGCAGCATCCAGCACATCTGGGCGATTAGTGGCAGCAATAATAATAATACCTGTGTTCCCTTCAAACCCATCCATTTCCGTGAGCAATTGGTTAAGGGTTTGCTCCCGCTCATCGTTTCCACCGCCAATCCCTGCTCCCCGTTGCCGTCCTACCGCATCAATTTCATCAATGAAGACCAAGCAAGGGGCATTTTCTTTGGCTTTTCTGAACAAGTCTCGGACACGGGAGGCACCAACACCCACAAACATTTCCACGAATTCGGAACCAGAGATGCTAAAGAAGGGAACTCCTGCTTCACCAGCGATCGCTTTGGCTAACAGAGTTTTACCAGTTCCTGGAGGACCCACTAGCAGCACACCTTTCGGGATGCGTGCTCCAACAGCAGTAAAGCGTTCTGGTTGTTTGAGGAATGTGACGACTTCTTGCAATTCCTCTTTAGCTTCTTGAATACCTGCTACATCATCAAACAGAACCCCGGTTTTGGCTTCCATCTGAAACCGTGCTCGGGATTTGCCAAAGTTTAAGGCTTGACCAGAATTACTCGCAGAGCGTCGCACGATCATGATAAAGCCTGCTAGTAACAACAGAAGCCAAAATAAGTTGGCAATTAGACCTAAAGCGGCTAAGTTATCCGGAGAGCGCCTAATTTCAGTGGGAACATTCTGTTGACGGAGTTCCTTGAGTAGCAAGGAGTTTTGATCGAACAAAGCAACTCGTTGAGGAGGTTCATTCTCCTTGGCCTCGTTTAGACTAACTTTAGCAATCTTAGTGGCTTCATCAATTTCTATTTTAGCGACTTCCCTATTTTTAACTTTCTTTAATAGCTCACTATAGGTTAGAGATTTCTCTTCTTTAAGCTGTGCTTGGGCTGGGGTACCCAGTATCACCCCTTGCCAAAGGAGCAAACTGGCAGCAATACGCCAGAATTTGACTAACTTGCGGTTTTCCTGGGGTTGCTGTAATCTAACCTCAGGATTTGCCAGCGGCTGTGGAGAGGTGTTTACCTCTGCATTAGCCATCCATGCTCTCATCCAGAAACGTTTCTTCATGGCTGTTTGCTCTTTGGTCTTGCCTTGACTCAACTCCTGGGTAAACCTAGTTAGGCTTCAATATAATTCACGCCCTTGAGTTGAAATTTCTTTCACTTTCTAGTCTAGCTCCCTCAAATCCCGCTTTAGCTGTAAGAAACTCATATTAAGTCCGGTAGCATCGGTAACCTGCTCTTGCCTAGATCGGGTTTCAAAACCTCACGCTGGTTTGTTTCTTAATCCTTCCTCCTGTAGAGACCTTGCCTGGAACATCTCTACAAATGGTAACCATACAACTGGACACGAGACCACTAGTTGACCTTGTAGGTTTGAGAGTCAACCATCAACCGTCAACCATGAACAAACATCTGATCAATTACACCGAAGTCGATGTCTTTATTTCTTCTACATGATCTGAGGGGGTTGGCGGAACCTGGGGGATTTCCATTGGTAAATCTTCCTGTTGGAGATCCTCTAGGGTAGTGACAAAATCTCTAATCCCTTGAAATTTTCCATAGACCGAAGCAAAGCGTACATAAGCCACTTCACTCTCCGAACGTAGGTAGCGCAAGACTAACTCACCAATTTCGTGACTGATGACTTCCCGACCAAATCGCTGTTGCAATTCTGCTTCAATCTCATCAACCAATGCTTCTAGGCGTTTTTGGAGAATGCCTGTTTTTTCACAAGCACGTATAATTCCTCGTAACAACTTGGAACGGTCAAATGATTCCCGCTTGCCATCCCGCTTGATCACAGTTATTGGCACAAATTCGATCCGCTCATATGTCGTGAAGCGATGTTTGCATCCCAAACACTCCCGGCGTCGCCTCACACTTTTTCCTGCCTCAGTAGAACGAGACTCAAGAACGCGGCTCTCGGTGTGGTGACAAGAGGGGCATCGCATAAGATAATTTTGTTTTCTTGCTGAGTGGACTGATTGGCGGCAGATAGTTGGAACGCCCTAAGAGTCGATACTTTCAAAATAACAAGTCTAACAATTAGATGGAAGATGAGCCGATATATACCTGTCCACTTACCTATATCCTATAGGCTCATGACAGGCTATTGCGGCTCAGAGCATCCACAGAACTGTTGAATTTCGATCTGATAAATAGAGGTAAACTACTTACCAATCTTAGGTGGTTCCCGAAAAGCAATGGCAAAAAATAGGGTGCCTAAGGCTAAGGTCAAGATTAAGATATAAGCAACTGATTCCATAGCTATAATTCCTGGTTATCTCCTCACTTACCAGTCTACCTTGCATGGACCACAGAAATAGCAAAAAGGCAAAAGAAAAATTTCTTTTCTTCTGCCTTTTGCTTTTGAGTCAAACTGTGATATTAGAGATTTAACCTCTAGATAGGCTCTGTCCTACGGGTACTCTTATCACCAAGCTTCTGGAAGAAGCCCCACTCGACTTGCTCTTCCTCTAGGTCAGGATCGACACCAGCAAACACATCCCGATAGAGGGTGCGTGAGCCGTGCCAGATGTGCCCAAAGAAGAACAACAGTGCAAAGACAGCATGACCAAAGGTGAACCAACCCCGAGTACTAGTGCGGAATACACCATCAGAGTTTAGGGTTTCGCGGTCAAATTCAAAGCCCTCACCCAGCTGAGCAGTACGAGCGTATTGCTTCACATCGAAGGGGTCAGTAAAGGTTTGACCATCAAGAACTCCACCGTAGAAGCTAGCAGTGACACCAGCTTGCTCGAAACTATACCTAGATTCAGCCCGTCGGAAAGGTATGTCCGCACGAACTACACCATTAGCATCGGTCAAAATGATCGGGAAGGTTTCAAAGAAGTTCGGCATCCGACGAACGGTCAGCTCCCGACCTTCACTGTCTGTGAACACCGCATGACCTAGCCAACCTTCAGCAATGCCATCCCCTTTGTCCATCGGACCTGTACGGAACAAACCACCTTTGGCAGGGGAGTTGCCTATATAGTCATAGAATGCCAGCTTCTCTGGAATCGATGACCAAGCTTCTGACAAGCTAGCACCATCAGCCAATTCAGCTTGTACCCGTTGGTTAATTTCCTGTTGGAAATACCCCTGATCCCACTGATAGCGGGTTGGACCAAACAGTTCAATTGGGGTGGCAGCACTGCCGTACCACATGGTGCCTGCTACTACAAATGCAGCAAAAAACACAGCCGCGATACTGCTGGAGAGTACCGTTTCGATATTCCCCATCCGTAGAGCTTTAAACAAGCGCTCTGGTGGTCGTACTGTTAAGTGGAATAAACCAGCAATAACCCCAACAACACCAGCAGCGATATGGTGAGCGACAATACCTCCAGGGTTATAGGGGTTAAAGCCTGCTGGTCCCCATTCTGGTGCGATGGGTTGAAGACTACCAGTGAGACCATAGGCATCAGATACCCACATCCCAGGACCCCAAAGCCCAGTCAAGTGAAAGGCACCAAAGCCAAAGCAGAGTAAACCAGATAAGAACAGGTGAATGCCAAAAATTTTTGGCAAATCGAGAGCTGGGTCGCCACTCCGTGGGTCTCTGAACACATCTAAATCCCAGTAAACCCAGTGCCATACTGCAGCCAGGAACAATAAACCAGAAAGGATAATATGAGTTGCAGCGACACCTTCAAAAGACCATAAGCCCGCATTGGTTACAGTTTCACCAGTGATACTCCAGCCCCCCCAGGACTCAGTAACCCCTAGACGAGCCATAAAGGGCATGACGAACATCCCCTGACGCCACATAGGGTTAAGAACCGGGTCACTCGGATCAAAAATTGCCAATTCGTACAGGGCCATTGAACCAGCCCAGCCTGCCACCAGGGCTGTATGCATCAAGTGCACAGCTAGCAGACGTCCTGGATCATTCAGGACGACCGTGTGTACTCGGTACCAGGGTAGTCCCATTGACTACGCTCCTCCTAATATAGAGTTTTTACTTCGACGTTTCTTTTGATCAATATGTTAGAAATCCCCTTGAAGTCTCCCCCGCTTGAAACACAGAGGATTCTAAGAGTCACGTTGTTCGAGGGGTTAAAAACCTGATCTGACAACGCTTACGGTATGATTTCTCAAATTTGACACTGTTTGGAGAGCTTTAACACTCTCCGACCGACCTTGGTTAGGTGTGAACCTAACTGTATCGCTACTTTGGTAGCCCCCCTAGATATCGCCATTGGCAACTTAGGTAGGACAAAGTATGTATGAAACTAAAGTTTGTTTAAAGAAGTGTAACTATTGTTAGAGCCGATTGCAAGCGAACGGTCATGTTCTCAGCTTAGGGTCGGAAGCGCTTAACCAGCTATATTGCGCAAATTTCCCTTTTATTTGCCTAAATTTAAGCAATATAGCTTCTAAAACCTAAAAATTGTCAAATTCAGTCCGGTAGCCTCTTTACTGATTAGCAATAGTCGGACACAAATCAACATGAAAAATGTATATGGAAAAAGGCACAAGGATAGAACTTATGCCCAGTTGATTTCAAACCATATCACTTACAGCACTTAAGAGCAGAGGGGGAAGAGGGGGCAGAGTCCGGAGTTGGGGAAAGCTGGGGCTCAAAGGGCTATTGATATGCAACTCGGTATTAGGCTCCAATCCTACGGGTAGGGTTTTTTGATTAACTGGTCACCCTAGCTAAGCCCGTTGATAACAATTCGCAATCAAAAGTATAACTTCTTCATCTTCCTTATCCTTACCCTCTTCTCCCTCTTCTTCCTTGTCCCCTGATGCCTTTTCCCTGTATCAGTTAACCTTTGCCCCCTACCATGATTTCAGTATGTGTCATCGCTAAGCGCTCAAGAACTTGCTCAGCAGTGATCAAGCGTTTTAGGACAACTTGACCAATAGTTTTTGCTGACTCGGGTGAGGTGTTAGGCATGGGTTTGACTTCAACCATAACCACAAGGTCTTCAACCTGATAGAGCCACAATTTTTCTCCTTGCTCTAGGATAGAAAGGTTCATTTGCTTAATTTCTGGCAGCCGTCGCCAAGCGTTTTCGTTCCAAAGACCTCCAAACTCCCAAACGCGCCCGACTATCCAGCCTTCCGATAAAAAGAAATATTTCACGTTGCTCTTCGCTAATCCTGCTCTATATTCCTATTTTCCACTCAAATTGAGTTTTTCAGCTTAAATTGACGATTTAATTCAAATTTTATCGAACAACCGCAATTGGTTAATTTCAGGACTTACGCATCAAGCTTGTCGGTTAAGACTGGGTGTGGGGTAAGCGTGGAAATTTATAGAATTTGACAAAATCATCAGTATATGATTTACAGCAGTAAGCATTGTTACTTCACCATAGTTTTTTTAGCTATAGCAGTCCCCAGGGCAGGCGCGGACATCACAAAAGTCTCAAACCTAAGTAAGCGCAAGAGTTTGACTTCTGACTTCTGACTTCTGACTTCTGACTTCTGACTTCTGCTATATAGCTGCTTACGGTATCAATTGATCGGTAAAATAATCGATAATTCAGATAAAAAAAGGATAATACAAGCCAATCCAATTCTTATATAACCTGCAACTCCTAGGGCGTGTCATCAAATAGGTATCAATCCAATATAAAATCAGTAGCTGAGGGAGAATTGATTAACATGGAGGAGTGGTATCATGACACGTCGCGTGAGCCTTGCGGGATGACCAGTGGGAACGAATCAAAGACTTACTACCAGGGCGAAAAGAGACAGTTGGAGTGACGGCGAAAGATAACCGATTATTTGTCGAAGCAGTGCTGTATCGCTATCGAGCCGGTATTCCCTGGCGGGACTTACCTGAACGATTTGGGGATCAACGAGATAGTTCATACCCGTTTCAGTCGGTGGGCAAGGGGTGGGGTGTGGCAAAAGATATTTGAGGAGCTAGCTAAGGATGCAGACAATGAATATGCAATGATTGACTCAACAATTGTACGTGCCCACCAGCACAGTGCTTTGAAGTTACCGTAAGATAGTTGAGCCTTTATAGTTAGTAGGTTATGGGTAAAAGGTTCAAGTCTTTTGTAATAAGGCTCAACTATCTAAGGTTTCGTCTCTTGGGGCAAAGGGGGGGATGGTGCGGGCGAAGCCATCGGTCGCAGTAAAGGTGGACTGAGTACGAAAATTCACGCCGTGGTAGATGCCGCAGGTTACCTACTGGCTTTCATTTGACCCCTGGACAAGCATGTGACCTCGATGGAGCCGATGTCCTACTCGAAGACCTTAGAGCCGATACACTGATTGCAGACAAGGGATATGATGCTGACGAGCGCGTGATTAAACGACTTGAAGAAAAGGGAACTACAGCGGTGATTCCACCCAAACGCAACCGTAATTTCCAGCGTGAATATGATAAATACTTGTACAAAGCACGACATCTGCGCCACGAATTTCTTTGCCCAACTCAAACAATATCGAGGAATCGCGACACGTTATGATAAGCGAGCAATAAACTTTCTCGGGGCAATTTATCTTGCTGCTACTGTTATCTGGCTTAATTGATGACACGCCCTAGGACGACCATTTCCTGGCAAGTTCCGGTAGATGCCAGGAAAAACCCCTTTACTAGAACCAAAGTTCTCCGTCTTCGTCATATTCAAGAACCATTAGATTGACCGGCTCATTTGTGTTAGCTTCATTTTTCGTTATTGTCCTCGTTTTTTTAATGTCGGGGATAGTAGAAGATTCGTTAAAGCTGTAAGTATAGCCATCCTTTCTGTGGACTCTAGCTAAGTTTTTAACGTGCAAGCTTATTGCCTTTTTCCCAGAAACTGTGTAATTAAAGGAATTACTCTTACTTCTAGGATTAACTCTTCCAAACTCCCCAGTCAAAAGGTTTTTGGCGATGTCCCCACTGCACCAACCTTTGATTGGTTTTAGCGGGTTGTGCCTGATGGGGTAACCGTATTTGTTGAGCGCCGCTTTTTGTCTGCCACCCTGTCCTTTGCAAATTACTAACAGTGACTGAGAGGTTTTCAATGTTAAGGTCTCAACACCTCCAACACAAGCAGCATCAATAAGCGTGCTGTTTAGGTAGCCCTAATTTAGTCCGGTTGTACTTGGTTTGTGCTCCTGTCCCAGTAACCACAGGTTTCATCTCTCGAAGTATCCTCACTAACTTGTTGCGGGTTGTATTCACCGCTGCTGCATCTCTTAACGGCGAAAGCGCCTTGGTTTTGATTTTTTGAAGCAAACTGGGTTTCTTCTTTAGGAATTCCTCTATGGGTTTATTCCCCTTCCGTTGATTGCATTTTTCGCAAGCCAGACAAAGATTACTGACTCGGTTGCTTCCACCTCTAGATTTTGGGTGAATATGCTCAACCTGCAAAGGAACGTTTTGCTTACCACAATAGGTACATTCCCTTCCCCATTTTTCGAGTAAATACTCTCTTACTTCGTAGCCAGCTAGTTCCCCTTGCTGGTACTCAACACTACTAACTTCAGGATTCTGCATTTTTTGGGTGTCAAACTTAACTCTTTCGACCCAAATCTCATTGACCGGACAGAATTTGATCACTCGTTTAACCCAGGTTTGGATAGTCAATACCCTATGCTCATTACTTGGAGCAAGCCACCCCTCTGGACGCTTACGATTGAGGAATCTTGGTTTTCTGTAACGTGTGTTGCGATTGCGTCTTCCGCGTCTCACAGCTTTTCTAGACTCTAGCTTCTTCTTGATCAAACCTCCTCTGTGCTCTAATTCCATCGCCCAAATAACTTGGTTGTCTTGCACTAAAGCAAACCCGGTAAACTTGCTACCAGGGTCGATCTTAATTTGACATGGTGAAATAGTTGGGCTTGAGATCGCAGTTTTCAAGATGATTGTAAATGGATACATCCTAAAAACCGCAGCCTTACCCTTATCCAACAACCGGCGGGCTTTCTTTGGGGATATGGGGTTTAATGGTCGCTTATTTGTATCTATGACAAATACATAATTTTGCATTTTTAGTGCGCCTCGAATCGGTAATGTTTTCCTCGGCCATGTTGTAATAGCTTGTGTTTTGCCAACTACACATTTTGCCTTCGTCTTAATAGTTAGCGATAGAGCTGGGAGCTGGAGGTCACCCCCAGGTATCATGACTAAAACAACGTAGGAAATTAATCCTTGGCCTGCAACCTAGCTAGATAACTTCCGAGTTTTGCTGGAAATTACCAAGGCTTTTACTAGGTGGCTTTATACAACCTATTAGATTGGCTATATATATACTTCAACCTTGATATGACAAGCATTTAGTCCTGCACAGTCACCTCATGACGCGCCGTTTACCGAAAAGATCCAGTAATGGCCGTCGGCTTCAGCTCCCAAATAAGGCTGATCCATACGGCAATCAACAAGTTTAATCTTACCCTCAGATTGCAACTGTTTGTAGTAACCCTCAAAGTCGTAGGTGTTGTAATAGGTGGTTTTGGTACTCATGACAATAGTTCCTCCTGGCTTTGTGACCTGTGCTAACCATTTCAGAGATTGAGGTTCAACAAAGTCCAGGGCAAACACACCACAGCAGAGGGTTAGGTTATACTGTCCATGCAGAAAAAATGGCAGTGGATGGTTTAAATCAACCCATCCAATTAAGGTTTGGTAGGCTCCAGTTTTATGGGCTTCTACAATCATTCCCTGAGATAAATCTGTCCCATCAATATGCCGAAAACCCTGATCCTGTAAGCCTTTGCCAACCAACCCTGAGCCGCATCCCACATCAATGACCTTAAAATCAGGATTTGTTGGATTGATCAACACTTTGCCACTGTTGACTATTTCCATCAGATAACGAACGATGTATTCTGGCCCATCGTAGTTTCTGGCTGCAACATCTCGGTTGTAGTCCGGTGCCCATTTATCATAGCGTTCTTGGTGAGTCTGCATAACGGTAGACCTGCTTATCTAGAAAACAATAAAAATTGGTATCAAACATCCCTATTGCTTAACTGGG
The DNA here is from genome assembly GCF_010692325.1 of Moorena sp. SIO3I8. GTDB lineage: Bacteria > Cyanobacteriota > Cyanobacteriia > Cyanobacteriales > Coleofasciculaceae > Moorena. The sequence goes on from NZ_JAAHHW010000155.1 coordinate 12,799, forward strand.
ATCAGTCTTTTAGCTCTGGTAGTATTAAACAATGGACTCTCCATAATCAATTCACCCTCTTCCTTACAAACATTTAGCGCAAAAGTACTAGCAAAGCCGTAGCCCAAAATGTCGATAAAGGGTTTAAGTTTTTGAACCCTATCTAAATCATAGGTTGAATCTGCTGCGATAAATCTCATCACAAAAGCTCTTCTCCTATTAATCGGACCCTCGGTTAATGGACAACTCCGATGAATCACCTCCTTGTCAAACAAAAGTGCATCCCCTAATTCAAAATCATCCGTTTCAGCCTGAGTTTTGAGAATTGGATCAACCTCAGGTGAGTTGACCATGAAGGATTCTAAACGTCCCATTTCTTTTCTAGATGGAGCTGCATCTTGTGCTTGCAAGCCTTGTACATAAGAAGAAAGAATGGATGTGTAGTCATAAAGAAATCTGCCACAAAGTTTTTCCTTTGAGACATAGCTCATCCCTCCTCCCTGTGCCTTTGTATCTATTTTTGTTAAGGGAATCCAAAGGGTACAGCCAAAATCTTCTAACTGCTGGTAAGAAAAACTCAAGATGCCGACGTGCCACTTGAATCCTGGATTGGTGTTTTTCTCTATTTCAAACCCTAAATGCTGAGCATAGAGTAACGAGCATTGGCAAAGTGTCGCTAATGTTGATTGAAATACAGGATGCTGAATTATTTTGAGGTTTTCATTGCTTTCCATATCATATTTAAACCGTGACACTGAATCCTCATAGGCTGTTTTTGCAGATTCAAGCTCCTGTTCTAATATTTTATCAAGACACTTTATTGCCTCAGGTTCCAAAAATCCTTTCAGCTTGACAAATCCTTTTTTTTTAAAATTGGCAATATCTTGATCTGTTAATTTGAAGGATGAATAAATCATTTTTTTCGGATAAAAAAAATCATCAATAATATATTATAGCGTTTCTAGGACTCATGAGGTACCTGGTTGACTGACAAAAGTTCACATAGCGCGATCGGTGCAGGAATCGGTGTAGCAGCGCGCTACCCAACGGAAGACTCATTCTTTCCCAGTGATGGAAGGTGTTACCTTCTCAAATTGGCTACAAAT
>NZ_JAAHHW010000156.1 GCF_010692325.1 Moorena sp. SIO3I8
CTCATTGGCAAAGGGGTCTGAGCTACCTGAAAATTGGTCTGCGCTGGCTAACGGGAGTCCTCCACAAAAGTCGTCAACTTTTAACACCCGTCCCCTTGCTACCCAAAGACCCGCAACCGTGCTAAGCTTGCTCAAAAAGCTCGTCAGGATTTTTACGTTCGCGTAGCGTGACTGCATGTCAATCGCATCTGGTTCTCACGGATTCAGTCGTTACAGTGTCGAGCCTGATACGTCTTGGTTTCACACAGATGTGTCAGGCAGCCAGGTAGGGAGTAGGGAGTAGGGAAAAGGGAACAAAAATTATCACAATTCATTTAGGATTGGTATATCAGTTATGAGGTACGCTTTTCAACCTCAAAGTCCCCCTTATTAAGGGGGATTTAGGGGGATCAAGTTGTACCTTATGGGATATAGAATTAAATAATAACTCAATACATGAAGCCGCACAACATGATTATCCGAGATGCAGAAATAAGGGATCGTGAGAGCGTGCGCTCCTTACATATATCGGCCTTTCCGATCGGGGAGGGTGATATTGTGGCAGGTCTGGCTGATGACCTCATCTCCAATATTACCGAGCCATGTACCCTATCATTAGTAGCGGTCGATGACAATGAAATAATTGGAAACGTTGCATATAGTCCTGTATTTATTGGCGAAAAACCAGATTTCCATGGGTATATTCTGGCACCACTCGCTGTTAAGCCAGAATGCCAAGGTAATGGTATTGGGAGTAAACTAATTGATGCTGGGATTAAGCGATTGGGTAGTATGAATGTGACTATTGTATTCGTATATGGTGATCCTAGGTATTATGAACGATTTGGCTTTAAGGCAGAGTTGGCAACACATTTCATTACTCCATATCCATTGGAGTGGCCTTTTGGTTGGCAGGCGCTCCTACTTGGCGAGATAGAGGAGCCAGATGCTGCTGTGAATATCAAATGCGTAAAGTCTTTAAATAATCCTAAACTATGGTGATAGGTTGGTAATATCAAGTCAGGGTTTTATAACGCTACGCGAAAGGCAAGAGGCAATAGGCAATAGGCAATAGGCAATAGGCAATAGCGATCACTGCATCAAGACAGGGAATCAACATCAAAGATGACTGTATATCATAACTGCGATAAACACTATAGTAATCTTAATAATTCATGAATAATAGTGGTTTTAGGAATAGCTGTAACTATTGTAAAGCCATGATTTTATAGTTTTAATAATTTACAAATTATTTAGGATTTATATAAAAATCAATTGTTATTAAAATTGCGTTTTTCAATCCATAAAAGCCTTGAATATTAAAGTTTATAGCAATTATTTGATACTAATTGCTCATAGCAAACCTAGGAGATAAGTCATACTTTAGTACCACTTTACTTAAATAAGGTTTTAATTGGTGTTTTAGAATCAGTAAGGCAATCTTTCTATCTAAGACTACACGTTCTTCCCGACTAATTTCGGGAGACCATAACCCTTCAGCTCCAGTCAGATAAACATCTGGCCTAAAAACTTCAAAGGTAGCTTCTATGTAGCAAGGCTTTGCCATTACATCTATTGTTCCCAGCTCGACTTCCTTGAGTAATCCTTTAAACACGGGTTGACCCGTTTTTACCTCAAAAACCCAAGCTGGAGTTTCCTCTGAACCCTTCGTTGTGATCTGAGGGTCAATGAACTGAAACTCATCGGTTGTTCCTCCTGTATTTTTTTGACCATGGTTACCTTTAACTCCAGGTTGATTTTTATTCCAAGAAGCCTCGACTTTACTGTGATTTTCCTTACTCTCTTGCTGTTTCCTCTCTTTCTCAACATCAGGGTCAAATGAGCCACTGAAGTTACGGGCTGCCAAAGGGATCTTGCCATTTTTCAGCCTTAGCCTGAGTTCTCCACCTTTGAGTCCGAAGCTAACTCGACCGAATGGCATCTGCACCCACTGTTCATTAAATTGAATAGTCAGGTATAGCTTCAATTGCTCTATCTTGCGAGATGAAAAAATCCCTGTCGAGACTGGCTCGACTTTAAACTCCATTGTCAGACAATCAGGAAATTTATTTTCCTCAAATAGTAGGATAAGCGGTTTCGCCACATCTCGGTGTTGTTTACCCAGCAAGGGTTTCTTCAGCTTTATGGTGTGCTTTTTCCTCAGCTTTGCGGTTTGCTGGTGCAGGGGTTCCGTTTCTTGGTAACGCCCCTGGCTTTTGTACAGTCCGCCCAGGTTGTTGAGGCTGTCTGCCACATCTGGGTGTTCTTCACTCAGCAGGCGTTTCCTTAGGTCTAAAGCTTCTTGGAAAAGGGGTTTGGCTTTTTGGTAGCGCCCCTGGCTCCAGTAAAGTCCCGCCAGGTTGTTGAGGCTGCTTGCCACATATAGGTGTTCTTCACCCAAGCGCTCTCTAACCGTTGATAAGCATTGCTGATACCAAGGCAAAGCTTGTTCGTAAGCGCCTTGACCCTGGTAAAAGCGGCCTAAGCCAATAAAAGGCCAGATTAAATCCTCGTCATTTAAGTAATCGTTGTGGTTAGTGACAACTTCCACCAGGTGAGGGATAGCAGGGGTAATTTCTATAATTTTTGATTGAGTTGGGGTCTCAGGAATATCCTTTGCTATTGCTACTATCGCTGAACAAAAGCCCCATTTTAGTTTTTCAATATCAGCTAATTCTTCCCCCTTGATACTCAAAAATTCTCTAATCCGTTCCTGAAGTTGGTAGGTATTATCATCCAACTGCTGGAGTAAATACTTTTGAACTAAGATATCCCGATTAACGACCAAATCAAAGTCCAAGCTAGCAGCCCTAGCCGCCTTTGATACTAATGACCATGGCATAGGCGCTAAAGCAAACAAACTCAGCAGAGCAGCCATGGTTTGAGCTGAAGACTGTAAACAATCCCAATTGAGTTCCAGCACAACATCTGTACCAGAGTCACCTTCTTGAGATTGCTTCTGCTCTAGGAGCAATAAAATTTCTTCTAGCATCATGTAGTCCCTGGCTTTGAGAACAGCCCTGCCAAAGTGTATAACGCTAAAGGTTCAAAGCTTACTTTTTTACAGAGTGTTTTGGCAAACTCTAGGTCTTTTTGATCAAACTCTTGCCTTAACAACTTTGCTAATAATTCTAGAGCCTCTGTTTCTGGTAATCCCCCTAGAGGAATTGACGCATAGGGTAACTGTGAGCTACGTGTAGTAATTAATACCCTAAATCGAGAACCCATGGGCGGTAAGTATTTTTCGATTTGCTCGATGTCAGTGACATTATCGAAAACTAATAAAACCTTACCTGGTTGCCATTTTTTCCAGCAATAAGCAAGTTGGCTAGCAATGCTGAGATTTTCAGGAATCTTAAAACTAGGAAAATCATTCACAATTGCAAATTCCGAGAGCTGGGTTACAATATCCACTCCCTGGAGATTTAACCAACAACAACCACCGGGATAATTTTCTAAATTGTACCAAGAGTATTGAATTGCTAGTTCTGTTTTTCCTACTCCCCCCTTACCTATAATATCAGTAATTGCTACAATATTATTTTGCTGTAATAGCTGATGTAACTCTTCCAGTGGCTGGTGTCTATCCACAAACTTACAGGCTTGAGTACTGGGTATATTGTGGGCAACCTCAAAGGGATTAGGATGATAATCCTCCTGATCACCATTCCAACTGCGACGATAAAAATAGGTTGGTAGTTGTTGTTTATTTAAACTAGCAAATTGTTGCTTAACCTGTTCAGCAACTACTGCCATATCTGGCAGCCAGTCATGATGCTCCAACGCTTCTCTTACCGCTTGGGAAAAGTATCCCGTTTTTGCGGAGGAGTTAACTCTGGCTTTCTCCCCTTCTCTCGTAGCTAGTAAAACAAACTGTTTACTGTCTTTCTTGGGTTGACCACTAGGAAACTGTTTCCCTCCCAAATTAGTTGGTCGCCCTTTTGACTCTAAAAGATAATTAGCACAAGCATCGACTATACAAATATGATGGGGAATTTTAAAAGCATCTGACCCTAAAAGCAGTAACAGGGAATTAAAATCTAGATTCTGCCAATTCGTTTTACTAGCATCAGCACAAAGTAGCCTGCGATTTCGCTCCGAAGTAATCAAACCATGACCTGCCCAAAATATAAACAGCAACTCTCCCGTTTTTTGGGACAGGTCATTAGTAATGATATTAACTAGATTATGCTCCGTTGCTGGCTCTGAATTTATATCAAATTCTTTAACAAGTTTACTATTACCGTTTAAGGGTGACAAACAGAGCCTGATATTATCTGTTGGCACTCCTTGTGATAACAACCAATCAGCAAACTTGATGGCATCATGAACGGGACCATTAACATTCCAGTTTGTTGCTTGATAGTGCTCGATACCGACAATCAACCCATAGGTTTGTTCTGGGTTAGCAGTAATAGTCATGGTAATCGTGGGATAATTGCCTTCCAGGTAGCAGGGTTTGTCCAATAAGCGCTGTGAGCTTGGGGAAAGGGTTGTTTACTGTCCACCAAAACATCTTGGACTTTATTAGGGAATAGATTAGCGCCAATGTAACTAAGGAAATCGCGTAAATCATAAATATTCAACCACTCCGGAAAAAAGTCGGGCAGAGGCTGACCAAATTCTAGGCTATATAAGGCATTAATTTCGTATAAAAACGGGGCTTGAGAACCCACTGTAATTAATAATGTCACCTGTGCCATTGGTTGAGTAACTAATAAATCAACACAAGCAATCCCTCCTAAACTATGGGCTAATATGACTACTGGTGGTTCAGCGTCTTCTATCGTTTTCTGGATAAAATCACGTATTTGCTGACCCCGACTTTGATAAAGTATAATGTCACCAGGTGTAGGAGTATTTGCTTCAGTAATTGCACCCCTTTTACTCCTCACCAAAGCTGTAGCTGGACTCGCCAACAAAGAAAGTGGTTGTTTGAGCCAGTCACCCAATCCCAAGTCTTCCTCCTTACCCAAAGCATCACTGAGTGATTTCACCAGTTGATCACGCAATTCCGGATTAGGAAGTATTATAGGATTCTGACTGTTCTGCTGACAGTCAAACATTGCCTGAGCAATAATTGCTCTTGCGATAGTATCATAACAGTCACTATCTGAATCAGAGACTTGGTTTAATACGTCTTGATAAACATCACTGCCAGTAACATGGCGTCGTGCCTGATCAAACCCCTCTGCTATGCCAGCTGCTTGTAAGTTAGCCTGCAATTCTCCAGTAGGAGTCAAAGCCAGCAACTGATCATGTAATTGATCACCTCGTTGTTCTCCAAAGGGATTACTATCAGCATTAGCGCTAGGTTGTAAAGACAACAATCCCAACTCATAAAGGGGATTCTGATATAACTGCTGCCAAAGAATAATTTCTTGCTCTTCTTCCTCTCCCTGATCCAGAGCTAAGGTAGCATCATACAACGGTATCGAAACCCCTTGAGCATTGAGCTTACTGCCAAATTGCTCACCCCAACAGCAAGGAACAACGGTAATATCCGGACGTTGTTTCGTGACAAAACCCTCAACTATCCTAAAGGTTTGCTCATAGGCAGCTTGCCTAACCCCTGTGCCATGGACAAATACGAGAGTTGTCATAGTTTAGAAGATAGTTGATCAATATCTATATATTTTACCCTCAGCGGTCAGCGGTCAGCGGTCAGCGGTCAGCGGTCAGTGGTCAGCGGTCAGCGGTCAGCTTATTTTATTCAAAAGCTGTTCGGTGTAGCTTGGCCACAGGCCCAAAGCTGATAGCACCTCAAGTAGCGTGTGCGTAGCACATTAGCTGATAACTGACCGCTGATAGCTGATAACTGACCGCTGATAGCTGATAGCTGATAGCTAATAGCTGATAGCTGATAGCTGATAGCTGAACGCTGATAGCTGATAGCTGATAGCTGATAGCTGATAGCTGACCGCTGTTCGCGTAGCGTGCGCGTAGCGCTTAAGCTTAGATAAAAAAAAATCGGTCAAGTGTTGGTTAACCCCAATGCTTGACCGAATTCTATTTTGTAAACCTAATTGAGTACAGCTTAGCTGTTATCAAATCCAAACAAAAACTGAATCAAGTAATCCATTCTTGTCAAGTTACTCAGTAACTGCTTTCCAGCAAGTACTGAGTAACCCTGTTTACATTATACCCCTCCGCAAAATAACTTGCAAAAAATAACCTCGGCAATTCTTGGCCGCCAGGGCGGCAAACCCTGGCAAACTCCTATCCTAGTCTAAGTACAAATACCGAATCAAAGTGGTCATCACCTCACCAGGATTTTCCGTAGGCTCCGGAGTGCTCCACTCATCAGGATAGGCGTATTTAAGGGCATAAATGGCATAAATAGTATGGCGAACTTGTTTAGGAGAACCGATCAAGATGTGCTTGACTTTCTTCGGTTTGCGACCTTGATTGTCAGGGTTTTGATTGTCATCGGAGTTGGGGTTAATGTTTTGATTCATGACTAGTTATTGTTTGAAAAGGTTGATAGTATTAATTTATCAATAAATACATAAAATGTCAAGGGGTTTAGAAAATTTTTTTTATTACGAAATATGGAGATTGTGGAGAGGGTGGTGAGTGTGATCATTGTGGAAATTATCAGATATAAAATATTTGTATTTTGTTGATTTTTATGATAACATAAATTCTGTTATTATCAGTTATGTAGGGTGCGTTAGGGACGGGTTTGCCCTGATTTTATCCGTAGTCAGTGTTGGGACATTCCGTCCCGTAACGCACCACTTCCTAGATTTTTTGAAAGCTTGTAAACTGATGTTTATAGCGGTTTTTAGTCTAATCAGCTAAAGAGGATTGTTTCCCTATTGCCTATTGCCTATTGCCTATTGCCTATTGCCTATTGCCTCTTGCCTGCTCCGCTGTATGGGATGATATTAATACCTTTGTGGAATGGGCATCTTGCCTGTTCCCACTGGGTGCATCTCAATGCATGCTGTTTGAACCTGTGGTGCGTTACGGGACGGACTGTCCCAATACTGGCTACTGATAAAATCAGGGCGAGTCCGTCCCTAACGCACCCTACCCAACTTTTTTACTGATGGTGGAATGGGCATCTTGCCTGTTCCCACTCTTATCATTATCGGGGAGAAAAATTAGTGGACAGCAGAAAATACGCTGCAGCAACCCAGCGCAACCGGGAAGCAATTTTACAAGTACTTTTAGAGATATTACCAGCCACTGGCACAATTTTAGAAATTGCTAGCGGTACCGGAGAACACGCTATCTATTTTTCACAACAGTTAAACCCTCGAAAATGGATTCCTTCGGATATCGATGCTTCCCTCCGTGAAAGTATCATCGCCTGGGCTAACCATTCCCCTAGCGATAACCTCCATCAACCCCTTGATATTGATGTCAGTCAGCCAGTTTGGAAAGTAGAAACGGAAATACTATCAGAAATACCAGATATTGTAGCGATGGTGAATATTAATATGATTCACATTTCACCATGGTCTACTTGTCTAGGATTAATCGCAGGTGCTGGTCGTATCCTTTCATCAGGAGATATTCTATATTTATACGGTCCCTACAAACAAGGTAATAAACACACTGCACTTTCCAATGCTGATTTTGACTCCTATTTACGACAACAAAACCCAGAATGGGGAGTACGTAATTTAGAAGATGTTGTAGAGGTTGCCAGTAATCATAATCTCATCCTTGAAAAAACTTACCAAATGCCAGCTAATAATCTTTCGGTAGTATTTAAACATACCTAAGTAAATAAAATTAATCGTAGGGTGGGCAGTGCGTAATATAAATTTCCAAGCCTGTAGTAGCTTTGATAAGCACTGCCCACCAACAGTAAATAAAATTAATCCTCAGAATCGTAGGGTGGGCAGTGCATAAAACCAATTTCAAAGGTTACCATCAGTATGATACTTACTGCCCACCCTACATCAAATGAAATAATTGAAAATTGCTATAATAAAATTAAGCATTTAAACCGAAAATTCTATGATTACAGTTACACGAGAAGAAATTGAGCAATTTCGGTATCAATTGGCAAATTATCCAGAGGCTTTGGCTGCCCTAAATGAGATAGAAGAAGAGGAAGGAGATTTGGAGTATGCGACTGAAATTATAGCTTCGGAAGCCGGAATCGACAGAATAGATATAAAAGAGAGTTGGTTGCAAAATTTAGCCAGGCGGTGTCGCCATATAATTTGTCAAGATGAATTTAGAGACGATCGACTTGCTGGAGTAACTACTGCGTTGGTTGCATCTCTAGCTGCATCTGGTAATTTGCCTCTGGCATTGGCGACTCCAGTAGCTATTTATATAGTTAAGATTGGAGTCAAAAGTTTCTGCAATGAAGAGGAAATAATAAACCCTAAATATTATCCATTAGCACAAGAATTGATTGCCGATAATCAAGGTAATATCCAGAAAGTAGTCATTAATTTTCAGGACTATAAACGTTTAATTGAAAGCTTTGAAGATGAAGGACTATATCGTGCTATGATGGAAGTTAAAGATGAAACCCCATTAAGTTTGGAAGAAGCATTAGCAGAACTAGATCAGGAATGAAAACCGAATATCTTCCAACCTTGTCTTGATGCAGTCGCTCATGGGGGAAACCCCCAAGACCGCGCTGCATCGCTTATTAAAGATATTAAATCTCTGAAAAGCACCCCCGTTTATAGGACAATTAAAAAGTTGACATTTCAGGATATTCTCTCCTGTCACAATCTTAGGGATATCAACAACATCAAAAAATTAAAAGGAGAAGATAATGCCTATCGAATTCGTGTAGGGGATTATAGAATTGGCTTTTTCCTAAAAGGCGATACTATCATATTCTCCCGTGTTCTCCATAGACGAGAATTTTATCGTTATTTTCCTTAAAGCAATATAAAATTATAGATCAAGCGATCGCTAAAATTTAGGGTGAGTGGGCATAATCGTAGGGTGGGCAGTGCCTAAGACCAATCCCAAAGAATCGTAGGGTGGGCAGTGCATAAAACCAATTTCAAAGGTTACCATCGGTATGATACTTACTGCCCACCCTACATCAACTTACTGCCCACCCTACATCAACTACTCCCTACTCCCTACTCCCTACTCCCTTACGATCAAAATTGCTCAGGATCAATATTAATATAGATATCCTTCAACTCAGAATAGACATCCAACGCTTCTGTGCCTGGTTCACGGGTACCATTACCGGATTGCTTGAGTCCACCAAAGGGCATATGGGGTTCACTGCCATAGGTACCGGCATTCACTACAGCTACCCCAGTTTGGACTTTCTCACAAAACCGTACTGCACGGTGGATGTTGCGAGTGTGAATCGAAGCAGTTAAGCCATAGGGAGAATCGTTAGCAAGAGCAAGAGCTTCCTTAAAGTCTTTGACCCGATAGAGACTAGCAATCGGACCAAATAATTCACATTGAGAAATTTCCGCGTGGGGGTCTACATTCTCTAGCAGGGTCGGTGCCATATAGAAACCAGTAGCATGGTCAGGGTCTGTTAAGCGATCGCCTCCCACCAACACCGTTGCTCCTGCTTGCTGTGCCTGTTTCACCGCTGCAATCATGTTAGTCAACTGTTGCTCATTAATCACTGGACCAAGGTCATCCTGATCAGTCGGACCTAATTTTAATTCCTTAGTTTTCTCCACTAATTGGTCACGGAATTGATCATAGATGCTGTCAAAGACAATGATTCGACTAGCAGAAGCACAACGTTGACCAGCATTACTGAACACTGAGAGTAAGGTCCACTTGATGGCATTGTTCAAATCCGCATCATCACACACGACCAAGGGATTCTTACCCCCCAACTCCAGGGATACCCTGCCAAAGCGCTCCCCAGCTACCCGTTGCACAATTCGTCCTACTTCTGTAGACCCGGTAAAGCTAACCACAGCCACATCATTATGAGCAACCAAGGGAGCGCCCGCTTCTTCACCATATCCCTGAATAATATTGAGTACACCAGGGGGTAACCCAGCCTCTTTAGCAATTTGTCCAACTATCCAAGCCGTGGCGGGAGTGTCTTCTGCTACTTTTAATACAGCGCTATTGCCACAAACCAGGGCTGGAAAGATTTTCCAGGCTACATTAGCAATAGGAGTATTGGCCGCAATAATTAATCCAGCAACTCCGAGGGGTTGACGCACAGTCATGGCATATTTATTAACCACACCGCTGGTAGTGGTGCGACCATACAACCGTTGTCCTTCACTAGCGTAGAATAATCCTAATGCGATCGCACCGCCAGTTTCTCCATAAGCTGAACCATAGGACTTACCGGTTTCCGCTGCTACTATCTTGGCAATCTCCTCCTGACGGGCTTTCATCCCCAGGACAATCTCGTGTAAGATAGCACCCCGTTGTACCGGGGGAGTATCAGCCCAAGCCGGTTGAGCCTGTTTAGCTGACCTTACCGCTTGCTCAATATCTGCTGCTCTTGAGCGAGCCACCTGACATAGCACTTGACCATTAGTGGGGTCTAGCTTATCAAACCATTCTCCTGTGACTGCTGCTATTTGTTGACCATCAATCCAGTTCAAGACTTGGCTCGGTAAATAGTCTTGTGCCATTATTTTTTACCCCTTGAGGGAACAGGGAGTAGGGAACCAGTCTAATCTACCACACGGTAAAACCGCCATCGACTCGGAGTTCGATACCTGTGACATAGGCAGAGGCATCGGATGCCAGAAACACTAATGGGCCAAGTAAATCCTCAAACTCGGCCATCCGTCCTAGAGGAACGCGATCGCAAAATTGACCTTTGAATTCCTCATCCTGTCCACCCAATACTCCTCCCGGAGAAAGGGCATTAACCCGGACACCAAAGGGTCCCCAGTGGGTAGCAAAGTACCGGGTTAAATTCACCAGTGCTGCCTTCGATGCCCCATAGGCAGGGGGTTTCAAAAAAGGAGGGTCGCACTCCAGATGCTCATAAAACCGGGCATCAGGAGATACGCTCCCATACAACGAACCGATATTAATGATTGAACCTCGTCTAGCTTCCACCATCGGGCTACCGAAGACTTGGGTCACCTGGAATGCTCCCAAGACATTCACCTCAAACACCTTGCGGCAAATCTCTAGGGGGATCTCGTCCAAGCTATAGGTTGTCACTGGACCAGGAGGTTGGTCAATCCCAGCATTGTTGACAATCACGGCAGGAATGCCCATGTCAGTCAGGATGCGATCGCGGATTGTAGTCATGGAAGTGCGATCGCATATATCACCCCGCTCCAAACACAAACGAGTCTTGGGATAATGCCCTTGAAGTGTCTCAAAGGAGCTTGGCACCTGAGCCAATGGTAGGTCTATCCCCACAACCGTTGCGCCAGCATCCAATAATGCCCGACTCCACACCGGTCCAAGTTTACCTAAGACTCCAGTCACAATAGCGATTTTGCCAGAGAGGTCAAAATAGTTCACAAAGCCAACAACACCCTACACAGCAACCTGTTCAACATTTTCCACCAACCCAGCCAACGTAATCGACTCATCCACCCTTAGGGGTTTGGTTAAGACTTTACCAATTACATTGTCCAATTCATAGGGGGGTAAACCATCCCCTGGGGATTTCATCGCGATATCCTCTGGCTTTAAAACATGTCCTGCAGGTAAATTATCCGCAGCCACCAGTTTTTTCCCCATCTTGAAGTAAGCAGGACGTTCATTCAGGTGTACTTTCTTCACCCCATCCCCAAAGGCTTGGCGAGTGCGTCTGAGGTCTCTTACCATCTTGCGCAACCCTGTCGGTTCTAACGAGAAAGCATGGTCTGTTCCTTTCATCGCCCGGTTCAGGGTAAAGTGTTTCTCAATCACACGAGCCCCGAGAACATAAGCCGCCACTGCCATAGCGATACCGTTATCATGGCTAGATAGACCAATCACAATATCACTGAACAGTTCCCGATAGGTCTCGATCACCTTCAGGTCAAGTTCTTCAAAGTCCGCTGGATAGCTTGCCGTACATTGGAGGATACACAACTGGGGATTAATCGGCATAATCGCATCATAAACCCGTTGCACATCTTCTAAAGTAGCTGCACCGGTGCTAACGATCATCGGCTTCTGGAATTGGGCAACATGTTTAATTAGGGACAAGCTCTTAAGGTCTCCAGAAGCGATCTTATAGGCTGGCATATCCAACTCACCCAAAAAGTCCGCACTCGGAATATCAAAAGCAGTAGAGAAAAACGTAATCCCTACTTCTTCAGCATACTTTTTCAGTTCCTGATATTCGTAAGCACCAAATTCTAGAAACTCCCGATGCTCACCGTAGGTCAAACCAAAACTATTTTCATGGTCATAAGGTCTGTCAAAAGCAGCTTTAGTGTAAAGCGTACGATTGTCTCGTTTTTGTAACTTTACCGCATTCGCTCCGCATTCCTTAGCAATCCGGAACATTTCTTTACACTTTTCCAAGCTACCTTGATGGTTATTCCCAATTTCAGCAATTACAAAGCAATCGCTATCATCATTAATTTCAAAGCCATTAATAGTCAGTCTTCGGGACATTTTACACTCCTACAACCAATAAATTCCTATCGGTTTTTCACCACTGTCCAATGGTTTACCATTAATTAGCTAGGATTTCAATACGTATTTATCTTTTTCTCAGCATTTAGCCGTCAGCCGTCAGCCGTCAGCCTTTAGCTGATAACTGATAGCACCTCAAGTAGCGTGGCACAGGCTTCTAGCCTGTGATTTAGTGCATTAGCTGATAACTGTTCGCGTAGCGTGCGCGTAGCGCTTAAGCTGATAGCTGATAGCTTACCGCTGATAGCTTACCGCTGATAGCTTACCGCTGATAGCTATCAGGATAACGGCTCGACTTGAAATGATCTCGGTCGTAGATATCCTGGACAATGTTGAATTAAGTGATAACTTTTACCTTGAGTAGTCATCGGATCAGTGATACTAATATACCGACTGGTCATGATATTGTGCCAATCCCGAGGGATGAGATTCCAGAAGATCGGTTGGTCTGAATTGTAGTGTTGATCAAACCCGATACCTTTACGAAACAATGCCCAAAGATACTTTTTCAGTTGCCATAACCAACCTGCTTTAGCATACTTTGAGTACCGTTCCGCATAAAGGGCTTTATACTGCTTTTGCCTCTCCATCATTTGGGCATATTCTGGAGAATTAGGATCCGAACTCCAATTCCGGTAATGATGAATAGCAATTTTTTTAGTATAAACGATATCATGCCCTGAAAATAAAACTTTCGTGGTCAAATCCGGATCAATGCCATAATCTCGAAATACTTCACAGAATCCACCCACCTGTTTTAATACTGAAGTTCTCAGCACACCTTGGTTAACATTTAATACACCAACTACTGAAACACCACCGATGTAAGGGGCACTCACGAAAGGCCCTTGTTTATCCCTGACTTTCAGAGCTACCATCCCGATCTTCGGCTTTTCCTCAAGTATTTTTACCGCCGTATCTAGACCCTGGTTAACGATTACATTATCATCACTGACCCAACACACATAGGGAGTATCTACCAGTCTGAACACATCATTATAGGCTTTAGCTTGACCAAGCTTTTCGCCCACCAAAACCGGAATCACCTGTGGATTTTCCGATGCGATCGCATTTAAGTACTCAATAGTGCCATCATCAGACCCCGCATCAGTTACATAAATTTTTGTAGGGGTTGATGTTTGTTCAAGAATACTAGTAATACATTGCTTCAGAAGACTCAATCGATTATAGGTACCAACAACAACAGAAAGTTA
>NZ_JAAHHW010000157.1 GCF_010692325.1 Moorena sp. SIO3I8
TGTCAGATTTTAATGACTAAATTGGCGGATTTTTCGGGAAATTTTAGTTTATTTCCCTATCCCCCTATCCCCCTATCCCCCTATCTCCAATAATCGTTAACTTATTAAAGTTTGAAACAGCCCTGCCCCAATTCTGGGGGGAACAAAACTCTCTTGCGTCCCCCAAAGTTGGGGGATTTAGGGGGCTTTAATAAAACCAGATAATCGCGCATTCATTCCTTAATTCAGCAAGGCCCATATTTGACCAAGAACTGTTTCTAGTGTTAAAAAATTTTATCTTCTGCAACTACTTCTTTACATCGTCAAAGAGATGGCGATCGCTCACATTAGAGTTATTCTTCAGATAGTCACAAACGCGATTACCCCTTTTTCATCCTGAGTGATTCATCGCCTTAACTGCTCGTCTCAAACAGACAAGCACTCTGTGGATAAAAGTCTTGTCTTCTAATTCGTGATCGTCTTGAATACCTAGTTAGTGTTCTGCTAATTGATCAAAGAGCTTTCAAAACGAGCATCAAATTTCTCTAAAAGCTTGTTCATTGGGTATGTTGAGATATCATTTGTATCCTGCCCTTCCTGATTGCATTTGCCTCGGTGTGCTAGCTTATCTAGTTGATCAGGTTTGTCACTGTAATCTTTCCAATACCCTCCTAATCCAACAATAATGACTTTACCACCGTTCGATACAAACTGCTCAATTGTCTTTATTTCATCATTTTCAAGATTGCCCCATGCATTTCCAATGATGATAATATTGGCGTTTGTATTTTGAATTTTTGTGCTATTAATAGGTGCTGAAATCTCCTTGGTTTCATACCCCAATTTTTCCATAATATCGGCTATTTTGTAACCTTTTAAATCATTATTTAAAGTCAAAAGTTCGCAATGTCCACTTGACATTAATACTTTTTTATTGCCATTAAGTCCATTGATATAATTAAGCACTAAAAACATAAAAGTACTATAATTTGTATTTGATAAAAGTCCATGATGTGCAATCGTGAATACTTGCCCCTTATTATACTTACGTGACATGGCAAATACCTGATTTTTTTCGTTCAACAGAGTTCTCCAAGGGGCTTTATTGAGTGCCTTTACCTCTCCACGAACTGGATTGTTTTCAGAAGTGGGGTTAATGTTCAATACAGTATTGATGGAAAATTCCGCTAGTACTTTGATAGAGTCGCTTTGGAATTGCTCAGATGCGGAGTTGAGTTGCTGCAACTGATTAAAACTAAAGATGCTCAATCCACTCAGAGCGAGAATCACGACCGTTAGGCTAATGAATCGACGGCTATCATTTCGCCTTTTTTGCAGAGTACGCCGCACAAACTCAGCTTCTACTTGGTTAAGCCAGTTATCATCGGATAAAGATACCTTTTTCAACAAATCAAGACGAGGGTTAGCATGCCAAAGAAACTTTGCCTTTTGTTGGCTTTTCCACTCCTGGGCTGCGGGAGTCAACCGCCGTTGTAGAAGTAAGCTTTCTTCCTCGTTTTGTTTCCATCCCAGCAATCTTTGCCATCCCCGTACTAAAGCATCATGGGCTGGTTCGACATTAGGATTCCCCTCAGCATCTTGTCCAATAACCAATAACCGTGCTGTGCTAAAACGCTGAATTACTTCCTTCACTAAAGCATTTTTCGCTGGTGGATATTCCAATTCCGATAAAGGTACCCGCCTACGGGCTAATTCACCCCCACCTAGTGCCACCATCCGCAGCATGACATGACGGATTACTTGGTCATAAGCGGGATTTTCTTGAACTAGCAAATGATACTCCTGATCAGCCCTTTGAGTTAGCGATCGCATTACTCCCCCCAATTCAAGATAATCTTCTTGAGTCAGCGCCCGGTCAATGGTGATTCCTCTATATTGTGCCTGCCTTTGTCGCCTTAAGTATTTCAGATAAAGTTCGCTCAAGGCAAAAGACAGCAGGGGCAATCCTCCGGGCATATCCGCCACTTCATCAATTAATTTTTCTACTAAATCGTGGGGTTGAAAATACATTACCCGTGCTTGAGCCGGTTTTTCTATCGCTTCGTTGAGTTCCCCTCGTGTCATCGCCGGTACAATAAATCGTCCACTTTGCCAAAGATTTATCAGTACCTTAGTTCCCAATTGATTTAGTACTTCCGGTGCCAACTTTAAGCCCACATCTGTGATTTGGGGTTCAAAGTCAGAACGTAGGGTTAATACTACCCGTAATTTATCCCCATGGGCATTTATGGCTGTGAGTATCTGTTGGAAAAACTCCTGACGCTGATCATAGTTTTGACAGAGTGTAATAATTTCTTCGCTTTGGTCAATAAACAGTAATAACTTAGAGTTTGGGTTATTTTTTGCCCAAACATCAATGCTCATTGCCAGGTTATGCTGGGGGTTTTGTGGCTCAACCAAGGGTAACTTAGCTTCAGTCAGCACATTATTTAATGGTTCCAAGGGAGTCTCACCAGGACGGATGGGTGGCAAAATACACCATTTCTCGGTATTATCTTGCCGTAGTTTGGGAATTAATCCTGCCTTGACCAAGCTAGACTTACCCGAACCGGAAGCACCCAACACCACTGTCAGGGGATTAGCTTTGACAAAATCCTGTAACTTTTCCACTAGTAATGTTCTACCGAAAAACAGTGAACTGTGTTTCTCGTCAAAGGAGTTTAAACCGCGATAGGGATTTTGTGATTGATCCAAAGGTGGTGCGGGGGGTAAATTAAGTTCATGTCCGGGAGAAAGAAAGATATATTCTCCCTTATCGTGCTTATTTAAACACCAAATACCAGGGGTTTGTCGCAGACGGCATTTTTCTGTGGGTATTTCGACTCGATCCCGTAAATGTAAATATAATTCGGTGGCTGTAATTACCCCATCTCCAGGCGGTTTACCATTGGTAGCAGGAGGATAGATATCTGCTCCACCTTCGAGGGCTTCTAATAATGCCGCTGCAAAAGGGGAATGATTGCCGACTTGACCGCGTACGCTATCTAAATAGAAGTTATCTAAAGCCTTTTGGTCAGAAGCTGAAGAAGTAATGATTTGCCAGGCTGGGTCAGTAATAAAACGGTCGTATCGTTCTTGGTGAATTACTTCTGGCGATGTGAGTAAATCCCTAGTATTCGACCAACGGAAAGCACCAGCAAAACAGCAGTCGAGGATACCCAAGAAATGACGACAGGGTAATTGACTTAAAGCATCGTGTAACTTGGTCATGGGCAGATAACTATTAGTATTGCCGAGTTTGGCATCTTGAGGAATTAAGTAACCAGCCGGGCCATCATCCCCATTGAGAGCGACGCCATGACCAGCAAAGTCAAATAATAAGCGGTCATTTTCAGTAACAAGTTCTGGTAAGGTATGAAATAAAAATTTGTGGAAGTTAGACAGAGTTGCCACTTCGTCTAAGCATTCCCAGACTTCGTAATCATGCTTCTCGCGGAGAATTTCCACTAGTTTTTTGGCATCGTTTACGGCAGTGTTCAGGGGAGAAATGCCGTTGGTGTAGTTATTGATACCGATGATCAAGGCGAGATTGCGAGAAAACATGTTATACTAAAAGCACTTATAAAGATAACTTTAATACTAGGGATTGCTAGCATCCCATTTTGGCAAATATATCTTTTTATGTGGGCGGTATAATCCCGCTCACACAGCTGGGGTATAGTTTGTAAAATCTGGGATGCTCCCTATTTATTCCCCAAGATAATTTGTTAACTTTACGCAGAAATTAGTATTTTCGTAATAAATCTTTACCTATTGACGAAAGCAGACAAGCCCTAGTGTCATTGGCGTATATAGCATTGTAAGCATTCAGCTATCAGTTATCAGCTATCAGCTATCAGCTATCAGCTTATGCGCTACGGGAACAGCTTAAGCGCTACGCGCACGGCTGACCGCTGACCGCTGACCGCTTACGCATCATTGACCTAGATTCTCGCGGGGTTGAGATTGATTGCTCCGTTGGCTATTATTGGATGACTTTACTATCAACCAACCAATACTAGCTGCTACTAATACCCCAACAACCCCAATAATCCACCATTTCAGTGCTTTGTTCCCTGAAGAATTATTAGTAATATCTTTTGTGTTTTCTAGGGCTTGAATCACTGCCTTGGAGAGGGCAGTTAACCCCACTGGTTCAGTAAAGTAAACCAGGTGATCGCAGCCGATTTCCTGAATTTTCGGTTGTGGAGTCCGGTTTGAACCTAAGCTTTTTATACTTTGTACTGTAACAGCGATATCATTTGGTTGCTCAAAGAAAGCCAGAGCTACAGCTTTATCAAATAACTTCTGCATTAGTCGTTGCAAGGGACTAGGGCGTGTCTTCAAACTCTGAGATCCCCCTAAATCCCCCTTAAAAAAGGGGGACTTTGAGTATGGCTCCCCCTTTTTTAAGGGGGGCTGGGGGGGATCTAAATCTTGCGGAAAACTTTGAAAACACGCCCTAGACGTTTGATTGGCCTCTGCTGTCAGGGCGGCAGGAATAATAGATGTATTACCAGCAATAATTGAGTAAGGTACTTTGGGGTCGGGACTTGCTGCTAATTGTTCCAAGAACTCAGAAGTGGGATGCATCTGGTTTAGGGAAATATCAATAGTTTCAATCTCATCAGCAAACTGGTTAATAGCCTTAAGCAACATCCCCATCACTGGTACTGGCCAAGTAAATTTTGACAGCCCATTTAAACCGATACTTAAGGTAGCTAATGCCCAATCTTGAACCGTAGACCAAGGGGAACCAGCATTGGGTGTACCTAGCATAATTAAATGCCCAACTACCTGATTACCTCCTTCTCGTTCAATAAACCAACGAGAAACCAACCCTCCCATGGAGTGGGCGACAATGTGAAAAATTTTACCGTGGTTCTCCCCTAACCCTACAGCTTGTAGTCTCTGCTTCAGCAATTTAGCATTCTCTACAATTGAGGTATTTAAACTCTCATAATCATAGGTGAGTACCAGGTCATACAATTCCGCCAGGGGTTTTTGTGTTCCATCCACCTCAACCTGGGCGGAGCGAAGGCTGGGCAGCAAGCTCTCGGTATCACCAAGAATACCGTGTATGTAGAGGACTATGCGTTGGGCTTCGGCAACCCGCGACTTGACTTGTTCAACCTCTGTTGTATAGTTGACTGTATAGTTGACCACTCCAGAGGCAGTGACATCCGCTGCTGCCAAAATTGGGTAATTAAACTCTAGCCCCAGTTGTTGAGACACTACTTTTTGGAAGAAAATTCGGATCGAACCCCCCAAGCTGCGGCTACCTTCACTAATTGGTTCTGTTAACCGTTCCAGTAAAATTTCCGTTTTGCCCTCCGGGGTAGACCGAGCCCGTCCCAAAGGCAGGAAAAACTCCCCATCGTAGCTAATCGGTAACAGTTGTTCATCACAAGCAAGGGGTCGATCAACAATAAGTTTCAGGGGATTTTTGGGTGTAACGGCTGACGGATTTTCCACCTCAGTTAATTCCAGCGCGCTTAAACCAGGATCAGTTCCCCGACTGCTAGTAAAGTCAAAGGACTCAATTCCCGGATGGTTTTCCCGCAGTATCGGTGGTAAGATATGATTACCTAAATCCCTAGTTGATTGGGTGAGAGTGGTTAGACGTGCCTTAGCTCTCAATTCGGAATGGGCGTATAGGGCGGAACCCACTCCCAGAAAGACAGACTCGTCCCCTGTGGGAATTGGAGTAGTGTGTAGAGGACGCACGGTAGTAATGCTAATTTGGCTAGTTAACCAGTCATCATAGATTTGATCGTCTTTTGGTCTGTTGGGGAGGTCACGAGCTGGAATCCTTTGCATTAGGCGGTTGAGGGTACCATTTCCGCTATGGGGTGTAGGCACGGGACGTTGAGGTAGGTCCAGTTTTGGTTGTTCGAGCAAAGTGGCATCAAATTCCGTCGAGCAGACAATCAGTTTGAGAATATCTTTAACTTCCGTAATCCCCGCTTTTTGCCATAGTTGTTTGGGAACCGTAGGACAAATAGGATTTCCGCGATTAACCCAGGCTTCATCTCCCTCTTGCCCCCTTGGTTGCAGCCAAATCCCACCGCCATCTAACAACCCAGCACCGACGGCGTAAAAGTCGGTTAAAACCAGCAGAGCGCAATAAAGCGGCTCATTACTGGTGTTTTTCAGCTTAATTTTCAATGTGGGCGATCGCCACCTGCCATTTTCCTGTTGATATTCCAGGCGAATGTCAGTATCTAGCAAAAGCGTCCCATCCTGCTGGTAAATCAACATTTGCACAGCATCGGGGCGAATGCGGCTGGTGGCTGGGCTGGCCAGTTCAGTGATATTCAGCCAACGGGTGATATGTTCTAATCGCTGAATCGCCTGCAAGGCAGTGGCATCGGTGTAACCTGAAATGGCAGCCACTAGAGGACGGTCATCCGCTGGTTGTGTAATTAAATAGTTACCGTCACGAGCCAGTAACTTAAAATCGGCAGCTTCAGGGGTTGCCACTTCCCGAACATACAGGGAAGGCTGATTGTGAGCCGTGTTGAGCAGGGTGCTACGGGCTAATTCTACACCAGCTGGTTCTCCTGACAATAAAACCCCTTTCGGTGGCAAGGGCAGACTAGTGATTACTGCTTTCCAGGTCATTTCGGGATCTAAATCCCCAATACCACTAATTTGAACTTTACTCAGCTGGGGCATTACTTCGACAATTTTTGCCTCACCTACTGCCGTTGAGAGTTGGCGAAGTTCCTCTGTGGGGGTGTCAAAGGGAAACAAGGCCAGTATTGTGGTGTCATTCCCAACAGGTTGAGAAATGCCGTGAACCGCACCACCATCAATCACCCAGTCCTGGTTTTTGTCATAGCAGACAGTAAAGTAGGGTGTATGGTTAGCGATCGCACCGCCGAGAAAAGGTTGGTCTAAATCACTCAACTCCGTAGCTTCGATTTGGGGAGATTGGGCGTCGATCTTACTGCGGACTAGGGCATTGGCACGCTTGAATAAATCCCGATAAGTCAGGCTACCATTGGCTTTCTTCAAGGTATCCAGCAAAAAGTAAGAAAACGCACCTCTTGGTTGCCCATTGCTGTTGTATTCTTTCGCCGTCTCACTATCTCGACAAGCGGCTAGGACGATATGTTTTCCTGTGGGGAAACTCCAACCACTAGGATTTTTTTCCGGGCTGAGGGCAGCTGATAATTTTTCAGTTTCACTCAAGGAGAAAATAAAACTATCCCAGGGTCGCTGACGTTTGTCGGTGGAAGTTTTACGAATTGCTGTTTCTGCTTCTAGTTCGCCACGGGTGGCAGCACCAGAGTGACAGCAGTCTAAAATAATAACAGTGTGGGGGTTGTTCTGGTCTACCTCAGAAATTAGCTTGGCTAACTCCTTATCTGCCAAGTCCCAACCCCCTTCAGTGCGACTGTCATAACAGACTAATGTTTCATCTAATCTGTCTGGCTCTATTGCCCAAAACTCTTGTGGGGCTTGCTCTTGAGAACCATGTCCCGCGTAGTAAAAGAAAGCAACATCTTCACTGCTAGCTTGACACAAATGCTCCCGAAAACCATCAATAACTGCCTGACGGGTAGCATCTTGATTCAAGAGTGTGCGGATGTGAAGTTTATCTCCATCTGCAGCGACCCGCCCTTGCAAATATTCCTGTATTTCTAGGATGTCATTGACACAGCCATTCAAAGAAGGAACAGGACTGGGATATTCATCAATAGCTACCAGCAGCCCATAGATATTGTAGGTCATGGCATTCTCTTAATACTTATTGAAGGAGTTACAGTTTTGTTAATTCCTGATTTATAACCCCCTAAATTACCATTATTAAGGAGCACTTTTTTATCTAATTCTATCCTTCATCAGGAGCACTTTTTTATCTAATTCTATCCTTCATCAGGAGCACTTTTTTATCTAATTATACCTTCATCAGGAGCACTTTTTTATCTAATTCCCCCCTTAGTTAAGGGGGGTTAGGGGGGATCGCTGAGTTGGTCAATTCTCGCCCAAGAATAGAACTCCTGGATTATAAACCTCTATCGGTTTTTCCTGGAGAACGCTCACTAGTAGTTGGATTAGATTCTGGTGCAGTAATTTCTTTAGTGTCTTTATTATCTGTTTCGACATTTTCATCACTCGATTCAGCTTTTACTTCAGCTTCTTCAGGAGTTGTTATTGTTTCCTGAGAGTCGGAGCGATCGTCCCCTAAGGGGTTAGTATCGCCAGATGTATTTTCTACTACTTGATCTTCAGAATTTTGGTTAGATTCTGTATTTTCCATAGCCACTTTTATGGACCTCAATTGTTATGATACAGGGCAAGGACAAGACTCAATAAATTCTTCTTCAAAAGAGTGATAAATAAGCACAATAGTGCATATAATCAAGGCTTACTATGGTCATAACCCTTGATCTAAATCACATTTGGGTAGATCACATTTTGGCTTAATTTTTCTTGCCCTTAGCTTGCTTTATGATCAGAAATTATACTTCTATAATAGCATATTATAAGCTTATTTGTCAAGGGAGCTAGAACCATTGCGGTGCCAGGCTTCACTCTTTATCTACTGCACCTAGAGCTTTTAACGTGTTTTTCTGAGGTTTGGTTAAACCAATGGCGTTTTTAATATTCATCCCTTCATAGGGTCGATCAATTCTCAGGGTTTTTATACATTCACCGGTGTCAAGATTCCAAAGCTTAATGGTTTCATCTTCGCTGCTACTCACTAACACAGGACGATTAGGACTAAAGGCAATTGACCGGACGGCTTTGTGGTGTCCCTGAAATAGTTTGAGAACATTACCTGTACTGATATCCCACAGTTGAACAGTCTGGTCATCACTGCCACTTGCTAAACTCTTGCCATCTGGACTAAAGGCAATTGTTCTGACTCGAGATGTGTTACCGGATAAGGTTTGTAGACATTGCCCCGTTTCAACATCCCACAGTTTAATAGTCTGGTCTCCACTGGCACTGGCCAGCAGATTGGCACCGGGACTGAACACAACCGATAAAACCCAATCCTCGTGACCTGGCAATGTTTGTAGATAGGTTCCCGTACTGACATCCCAAAGTTTAATCGTGTTGTCATGGCTACCACTGGCTAGGATTTTACCGCAGGGACTGAAACTAATGGTTAAGACGTGCTGAATATGCCCTTCTAAGGTGTGCAGACATTCTCCTGTATGCCAATCCCAAAGCTTTACCGTTTGGTCACGACTGGCACTGGCTAAAATTTCTCCCTCTGGACTGAAGCTGACCGAATGCACCCAACTATCGTGTCCCCACAGTGTTTGCAAACACTCTCCTGTATTTGCATCCCAAAGTTTGATAGTTGTGTCGTCACTGCTACTGGCCAGAATCTGATGGTCTTTGGGAGCAAAAGTGACTGATGAGACTAGATTAGTATGTCCTGACAACGTTTGTAGACATTGCCCCGTATCAATATCCCACAATCTTACCCGTTGGTCTTCGCTACTACTGGCCAACATTTGACCATCTGGACTAAAAGCAACGGATAAGATCCAATTACTATACC
The DNA here is from genome assembly GCF_010692325.1 of Moorena sp. SIO3I8. Classification (GTDB taxonomy): domain Bacteria; phylum Cyanobacteriota; class Cyanobacteriia; order Cyanobacteriales; family Coleofasciculaceae; genus Moorena. Next base: position 9,506 of record NZ_JAAHHW010000157.1, read on the forward strand.
CCTCCACTGTTCTTAAACATTGTCCGGTGTGGATATCCCATAACTTCATGGTTTGGTTTTCACTCACACTCAGCAAGGTTTGACCATCCGGATTAACAGCAACCAACCAAATCCGTGAAGCGTAGCTATTACCTAAAGGGGAATTGCTATACTTGTGCAACGTTTGGAGACATTTCCCGGTTTCCACCTCCCAGATTTTAACCGTTGTATCCTCACTACCGGTCACCAGTGTTTTACCATCTGGGCTGAAAGCAACTGACCACACATAACTGTTGTAGTCTGGTAAGGTTTTGATACACTCACCACTGGCTAAATCCCAAAATTTTACCGTTGTGCCATCACTTCCAGTTACCAATGTTTGTCCATCTGGGCTAAGGGCAATCGATAATACCCAATTGATCGGGATTTCTAGGACTTGCAGGCAAGAACCAGTGTTGACATCCCAGACTCTCACAGTTTGGTCTTCAGCCCCAGTGACCAACCTTTGTCCATTGGGACTGAAGGTAGTAAAAAATACCGGATTGCTATGGCCTGACAAGGTTTGCAGACATTTTCCAGTGTGAACATTCCACAGCTTTACCGTTTGGTCATGGCTACCACTGGCTAACATTTCCCCGTCTGGACTAAACCCTAGGGATTGCACCCAACTGGTATGACCTCGCAATGTTTTCAGACATTGCCCGGTCTGGACATTCCACAACCTGATCGTTTGGTCGTTACTACCACTGGCTAAAATTTCTCCCTCTGGACTAACAGCCAGGGATTGCACCCAAGCCTTGTGACCATTGCAGGTAATAATTTGTTTAATGTTGGCAACGTCCCACAACCAAATCTCATTATCAACACTAGTTGCCAGGAGTTTCCCATCTGGGCTAAAGGTCGCTGATAAAACCCCCCCTAAGGTGCGAGTCAAAGCCGACTTACTTAAATCGGCATTGGCGAAGTTGACTCGATGCAAATTCATGCCCTGTAGGTAAGCTTGCCAAACCGTTAAGTTAGAAAAATCATAGCCACTCAGGTCAAGATTAAGCTGCCAGAGTAAATTGAGAACATTGCCCCCGGCATATCCGGGTTTTCGAGGGGGAAAAGACTTCAGTTTTGATAAAATTTGATTCAAATAGTTTTGGACATTTTCTGGGAGACCAAGCAGGTTGAGTAGTTGCTCGGTAATCGGTTTTAGAATCAGCTGAATTTGGGCATTTCTCAGATAATCTTTGGCTTGGGCTTTGATTAAGGCACAGCGCTCCAATAGTGCTATTTCTACCGTTTGAATTTCGCAGAAAATCTGTTCAATTAAGCGATCGCTGACATACTCCATCACCACGGGTTGTTGAGTAAATTTTCCCGAAGTCTTCTCAATCATTGAGCGCAATTGTAGAGATTCTAAGGTTTCTAATAAATGTTTGAATGAAACAGCCGGAATAATGTCCCTTTGTAGCTCCTTAAATGAGACCCATTCTCGATTAATGGTCAGCCAGTACATCACCTGTTGTTCTAAAGTTGACAAGCGATTAAACTGCTGGTCCATTAAATCGGAAATATCACCAAAGACAATAGTGCCTTCTTCTAAAAACTGAGCCACATCGCCGTCAAACAACTCATAAATTGTCGTGGCAACAATCTTCAATGCTAAAGGATTGCCTGCATAAAACTCTACCAGTGCTTGACATTCGTCTTTTGAGACAGAAAAGCCTTTTTCCGCGAGAATTTTCTTCCCTTCTCCCTCGGTTAAGCCAGGTAACCTCAGGGAACGAATCGGAGCGTTTACACCTTCTTTGTTTCTAATTTCTCTGGGTTTCTCCCGACTGGTCAACACCAGACAACTTTGATGGTTAGTCTCGCCCCAGCTTCTGAGGAGTTGCCCATAGCCTTCATATCCTGGGCGATAGGCTCCTGCCCGTTGGTCAGGGGATAGAATTGACTCTACATTATCTAAGATGAACAAACAACGCTCTGCCCGCAGATATTCGATTAAACAGGAGATTTTACCATCTAAGCTTTCTGGTAAAGTGGTGTCTTGCTGATCGGACAAAAACCCAATCAGGTCCGTCAAAAGCTCGTGAATGGGTGGCGCATTACGCAAACTTCGCCAAATCAGGTACTGAAATTCCGATTGTAGACCCTGGGCTAACTTGACAGACAAAGTTGTTTTACCAATTCCACCCATGCCAATTAAGGTAATCAGTCGGCAATGGTCATTAATAATCCATTGTTTGAGTGTGGCTAATTCTTCCTTGCGCCCGTAGAAATTGGTAACATCAATTGCTTCTCCCAAGTCTTGGCGTTTGCTAGAGCTTCTGATTTGTGGCTTTTGATCTACAGTCTGGGATGACAGATCATCTACTACAGCCTGGGATGGCGGGTCAAAATCAAAATTGGCAATGGCTCTCCATTCCAGTGCCAATTTCTGAGAAAGTTCTTCAAAAGTAATATAGTCAACGGGTTTACCGGTCAGGAAGTTGCTGACTGTGGCTAAGGCAAACCCGACATCTTCCGCCAAAGCCCTCTGGCTCGGAAAACCGTTACGCCTGACTGCCAGTTTAACTTTTTCAATGCATTCCTGACGGACTTTGAGCGACCTAGGCATGGCTCATTTGATCATGACTGTAGGGATTATACCATTGACAAAGGAAAATTCAGTCACAAATTCTTCACAATTTAGTCACAAGTCAGATCATCTCAGGCGGTAAGTCAGTATGCAGTGGGGTTTGATGAATATATAGCAATTTAAGGCAAAAGGAATCCCCCCTAACCCCCCGCCCGGAAGGGGGGAAGGCAAAAGGCAATAGCGATGGAGTCGGCCAAAGGGGGTTTCCCCAGTCCCTAAAACCCAGGAGGAAAGTACCTCACCCAATTCAAAACTGCTATATATTCTAGGAATTTTATCCTAAATAAAACCATGAATGTGCTCTCTAAAAAACTGTTGGCAAGAACAACGTTATGGCTATTGTTAGAAATTTGGCTCAACTTCCTTGGACTAGATAACCTAGCTGATTACAGCGAATTTATCTTTGGAAATAATTTCAGCAGCGCCAGTGGGGTGCTAAAAATAGAAATAATTTGATCGCTAAATGGAAAACGTAAAACAACCAATTAGTTTATCAATTGCATTTGGGATAAGCCCAATTAATTTCTCATAATCAAGGTTCACCATGACTAATCAAAAACTCTTTACAAAACCCATTCATATTGAGTTAAGCCAAGTTTTTTCAAGCACATATGAGCTTCATAAACCGGATAAAAAACTAGATTATGTCAAACACTTTAAACACTATTGTAGTTTACCACAATCAATCAAAGTAGAAGCGACTAAACCCGAAAGCAGTAAGCCAGAGTTAGATTCAGAAGAAGGTTTGCCATTACTGCTCAAAGCAATTATTGAAGGCTTTGTTGATGGGGTGCTGATTATAACTACTAACCAAGAGTTGTTTCATGCCAATGAGTGTGGACGTCGAATGTGCTCTCAAATCTCTCAAGGTAAGTCACCGATAAACTCTATCCCTCAGCCAATTTGGCGAGTTTGCGAATCATTAATTGATAGTCGTGAGTTGTTTAGCGATCGCAAACTAATTATCGAAGCTGAAATTAAAGTGAATAAGTCAGTTAACTTTCGGGTTAGGGTTAGATGGTTAACGTTAGAGTTATCCCGAAATCATTATCTGTTAGTCACCCTAGAAGATAAACATCAATCTACCCAAAATTCCGCTATCACTGATGCTATTAAATATGGCTTAAGTCACCGGGAGAAGGAAGTATGGTTACTTAAAAAAGCCAACTTAACTTACGAAGAAATTGCACAGCAGCTATATATCAGCATCAATACTGTTAAGAAGCACCTGAAAAGCATTTACGCTAAACAAAAACAACTGATGCAGTATCAAAATTAATATATACAGGGTTTTTCATAGCTATGAGGTACACATTATTTTTTACCTCTTCCCTCACTTCCCCTCCTGGGAGCAGGGCTGTTTCAAACTTTAGTAAGTTAACGATTATTGGAGATAGGGGGATAGGGGGATAGGGGGATAGGGAAATAAACTAAAATTTACCGAAAAATGCCCAAATTTAGTCATTAAAATCTTACGA
>NZ_JAAHHW010000158.1 GCF_010692325.1 Moorena sp. SIO3I8
TTTAGCGATCGCGTTTTTTAGATGACCGAGATTTTAGCGATCGCGTTTTTTAGATGACCGAGATTTTAGCGATCGCGTTTTTTAGATGACCGAGATTTTAGCGATCGCGTTTTTTAGATGACCGAGACTTTAGCGATCGCGTTTTTTAGATGACCGAGATTTTAGCGATCGCGTTTTTTAGATGACCGAGATTTTAGCGATCGCGTTTTTTAGATGACCGAGATTTTAGCGATCGCGTTTTTTAGCAATTGTATTTTTTTGGTTCCACAAGAAGTATGGACAACTTAGTCATTACATTACTAAACTGTTGTCCATTTATATTGGATATTATTCAGTGAGAAGCAAAACGAAGCAAAACCGTCAAACCCTATCCCTCTGCTCCCTGTTCCCTACTCCCTACTCCCTACTCCCTACTCCCTACTCCCTTGCTGTCATAACCAGCTTAGCCACTTAGCAAAGCTTCCACAAATTCATAACTAGAGAAAGGCCGCAAATCTTCAATCCCTTCCCCTGCACCAATAAACCGAATCGGTAAGCCTAGTTCCCGCACTACTGCTAAAGCGACACCACCTTTAGCACTTCCATCCAATTTTGTCAATACCACCCCACTCAGTTTTGCTGCCTCTGAGAAGACTTGTGCTTGACGTAAACCATTTTGACCCAAAGTAGCATCCAGCACTAGCAAGGATTCAACTTTGGCATCTGGGGCTTTTTTAGCGACAATTCGCCGAATTTTCGCCAATTCCTCCATTAGATTTTTCTTATTTTGTAATCGTCCTGCTGTATCCACCAACAGTAATTCGGTATTTCTAGATTGGGCAGCACTAATGCCATCAAACACAACAGCAGCTGGATCAGTATTCTTACCAGGATTAGCAATCACTTCAGTACCACTGCGCTCTCCCCAAATCTTAACTTGTTCGACTGCAGCAGCTCGAAAGGTATCTGCTGCTGCAATTAAACAACGGTAGCCTGACTTCTGACCTAAGTTAGCCAGTTTACCAATAGTAGTAGTTTTACCAGCACCATTGACTCCAGTCATCAGCCAGATATTCAAGGTATCGTTTTCTGGAGCAAAGATCCGGCTGTAATTGTTACTGTAAGGTTGCTCTAGCAAATCTCTGATGATTTGTTTGAGATATGCGATCGCTTTTTCTGCTGGTAGAGACTCCTCCCGCAACTTAGCTTGTAGAGTATCAATAATATAGTCAGTCGCCTCAACTCCTACATCTGCTTGTAACAGCAGCGCCTCAATCTCCATTACCGCGTCTTGATTCAACGGGCCTTGACCCACAATCGCCTTTATTTGGTTAATCAAGCCACGACGAGTTTTGCCCAATCCCTGGCGCAGTTGCTTGAGCCAGCTAATTTCCTCGATGGAGATATCCTCAGGACTTCTTCCTTGAGATGCCAACACTTCTGCTGACCACAAGAACCCATCATCAAAGGCCAGACCCAGCATATCTTGATCTATCTCTGCTTCCCCTTCATCCTCGATCACAGTTGCCACTTCGGGTTCCGGTTCAGGGGTTTCAATAGCTGTTTCCTTAAGACGTTCCAGTCGTGCTAGTCGGTTAGTGCTTGCTCGACGGGCCCAACTGGGGCCAGAAGCAGGCGTTTCTTCCTCTGTTGTCTCAGCTGATGGAGCTATATCAGTTGTCAAGGCATCTGATTCAGGGATTGGTTTATTCTCAACCAAGGTCATACCTATAGATGAGTCATGATTAGACTTAACTGAATCCACTGAATCCGATGGTGTTGATACTGCCTCCTCTACTATCTGATCAGAGAATTGCTCGGTTACTGGTTCCACCGTTTCAGAAGTATCTACCGAAGCTTCACTAACCGTAGACTCTTCTAATTCCGATTCTGCTTGTGATGGTACTTGTGATTGTGCTTGTGATTCTTCTTCAACAGCTATCTGACCTATCTCAGCCGCAACTGTCGTGTCAGTTTCCTCAGACCCTTCGGATGTTTCAGCCGCTGGAGATTCAGTCTCCTGAGATTCTTGAGGTTTTGCCGGTGTAGCCCTTGCTGCTGGCTGAGCCGTTGTATCATCTACTGGCTTACTTTCAGTAGTGTCTGTCTCTGGAGATTGATCTACTTGTTGCTTTTGAACATTTTTGTAGGCAGCTTTTGCCCAACTCAGGTAATCCTCAGCTGCTGCTGAGGATGACTCTTGGACAGATTTAGAATCAGCTTGGTCTATTGGTTGTTGCTCTGTTGCCTTTTGTTCCGATTCTACTTGAGATGTATCAGAGTCCTTTTTCTCAGCAGACCCTGCGCTAGCATCAGACTTTCGGTGGAACCAATTAAAGACCATTACCCTTACTTGACTATGGCGTCAATTAACTATATATATTCAATATTTGATTTAGGTTTTGAGTGCTTAGCCCTAGGCTAATCCCCAAGCGTTTGTCTTAATTTTATCGATATTTGAGTTAATATTATTAATTTTCTAATATAGTCTTGCCTATTAGCCGAATTTTATTCTATTCCCGATACTCCTCATCTCTACGGTAGTGCTACACAAGTAGTGATTTTAGCTCCCGTTACCTTGACCAGACCCTAGCCAAATCACTACATCTTTACCACTACCCTCTCTACTCCCTACTCCCTACTCCCTACTACCTACTCCCTACTCCCTACTCCCTACTCCCTACTCCCTCCGCTATTGTGTTAGAGCTTGAGTTTTAATCAACTCATTGGCACGACGCAAAACACCATTAATAAAACGGTGTCCCTCTTCATCACTGTAGCGTTTAGCCAGTTCCACTGCTTCATTAATTGCGACTCGGTCTGGGATACCTAAAAACGAAATTTCCGCCACAGCCATGCGCAGAATATCCCGGTCAATACGAGGTAAGCGCTTCAGTTGCCAATCTTTAAGGGCTTGGTTCAACATCTGATCAATCTCAAGCTGTCTACGACTGACAGCTTTGAGAATTTCTAGGGTATAGCTACGGACTTCAACCGTATTAGACAACTGGACAATTTCGGGAATCTCTACCGCACTTCCCAAGTGATTGATCGCTTTCTCAGTTAACTCAATTGCATCCGTTACCATTGCTCTAGCACTACGTACATCAGTAGCGCGAGTTTCACTTTCGAGAATGCGATCGCTACCCCGTTTCAATTCAGCCGCCGCCGTTTCTAAAGCCTCTTGAATTTCTCCAGTCAGGGTACGAATAGCCGCCAGCACCAGATTATTCAGTTGTTGTGTATCCAACCGCTCTGGTGAGTTGGGCATCTGAGAGATGCTCAAAAGAGCCAGTTCACGGGCAATTCTGCGAGGTTGCATTTTTTGTCCTTAGCTAATTTTGTCCTTTTACCCAAAAAGATTAGGTTTCTTCTGTTGGCAAAACCTGCTGTATCATCTCAGGCAATGGTTCTTCCAATGGTTGCTTTTCAGGAGGCTGCTGTAGGTTAATTGGGATTCCCGGGCTATCTGGGCTAACAATTCCACCTGAGAGCAATACTTTAAAGGCATCTTCGATGGACATCGAAAGATTAATGACGTCCTGTTCAGGAACCATAGCATACCAGCCACTGGTGGGATTAGGAGTAGTAGGTATGAAAACGCTCAACATCGGGCGATTCATGTGGGATTGGAGTTGTGCACTGACAACACCTGTGACGAAAGCGATCGCCCAGACTCCTTGGCGAGGATACTCTACCAAAATCACCCGACTAAACTTAGTTTTAGAATCCTGTAAAAGGGTTTCCAAAATCTGTTTAAGGGTTTTGTATACTGAGCCAGCTAAGGGAATCGCCTGCAATATTTTCTCACCCAAATCTAGCAACCACCGTCCAACAATGTTGCGTGCCATTAAGCCAATCAGCATAATAAATAGTAGTGGTACTGTCAGTCCCACTGCTAAATTTAGCAGATTTACTAAGATGGGGTGGAGATTATCAAAAGGGTTAATTTGTTTGGGAATTCTAGTTAAAAAATTTATCACCCAGTTGGCGATTGTAATCGTCAACCAGATTGTGGTAGCCAGGGGAATTACCACTAGAATCCCCGCAATTAGGTCATTTTTTAGATCCTGCTTCAAGCCCTCGAACACAGAGCACAGATTCTCCTTTTTATAACTGAATAAAATTTTTGACTAGCCACCTCAATTCCCTACTACTCTTCCAACTTTTTATGTAAGCATTCAGCCTAATGCCGTCAGCGTATTTTATTCATCAGCCGTCAGCGTATTTTATTCAAAAGCTGTTCGGTGTAGAGTGCGCTATGGGCATAAACTGTTCCGGTAGCGTTGCTACAGGCCTTTTGGCTGATACGCGACACGCTAATAGCTGATACGCGACACGCTGATAGCTGATAGCTTACCTTGTTATAGCCACTTTTTTTGGAGTGGGTGAAAAAATGCCAAGGTGGATATAGCCGTTATAGACTAGTATACCTCAGTTCGTTCTAATCAATTTACTCGCCTATGAGAATGAGACAGGATATAGAATTCAGTTTTCATCATAATAATTCAGCTATGTTAGTGGGACTATACAGAACGATTATTAGATTCTTTCGAGGATTTCAAGGGAAAAATTCCTTGACAATCAATTAATCTGACTCGAATATCCTGACTTTAGACTCCTCAATGGTCGGATAGTTGGTTATATTGCGCATAGGCGCACGCTACAGACACTAATTTTAAAGTAGGTGGAGTAGGAGTAAAGCGAGGTTGCTTTCACCCATGGTAAGCTATATCATAGGGAAAACCTAAGCTGCACCCATTAACTGTTCTCAATAGTTAACCCTAGGCATGGCGACCCATGGCTAACATTCTCCCTCCTGATCTTTTTTGGTTTTGGAGAATAAATACTTTAAAGGTAAGTTTTAACAGTGGAATTACACCTGTTTTCCCTTGCCGTTCTAGAGTTTGGAGCTGGCTTTAGCTACTCCAAATCTTGTTTCTAGATACTGCCACAAAACGGTAGCCCGTTTGCATCAATCTAGAAGACCACTTCCAAAGTCTGGCGCTAGTTAATGCTTGACAAGATGAAGAAGATGATGACATTAGGGCGTTATACCCATGACTAGATTTTAACCAGCACTAGCTATAGGGTTATTACTGGCATGAACTAACATCAGACCAGCTTTTTCCCTTTGACCAGACTAATCGGTATTATTGTTTACATATTACCAGAGATAGATTAACAAAGATAGAGAATCGGAATTGACACTCCTCGGTGATTAGACGCGGGGATTGCTGCTACCCAGTTTTACTATGAAATGTTAGATTTATCAGTTAGTTAGCAAATTCAGTTAGTTAGCCAATGGTATAGTAATCTCTTTGATTCTACCCTAATCTGACATCAAGACTACTAGGATGAGGATGAAGTGACCTGGGTAGCATCAGAGTCTTTTGAGCCTTGGGAAGTTGAGGGCATGACACGGCTACAGGGAGGGTGCATGGGATGCTTGAGTTCCCAAAGTTTGACCAATATCAGATACTCATAAAATGCTTGTAAGGTACACCAGGTAAACCCGGCTTGACCATCCAGGAAGCCTCCCAGTAGGAAATACATGTATATAAAACGCCATACAGGTCGCCAGGGCAAGCGTAAGGACAAGTTTTTGAGGGCACGGCGTCTTTCTACTTCCGAACGCCCAAAAAATAGGTCTGCCCACTCAACAGTTCCTTGCTCCAACTGGCGCAAGGTTTCGATAGCTTCGTCGGTAGAGTAGCGATTGTGTTTATCAATCCAACGGGTAAATCCCTTACTGTTGGTGTAGTGAGGATATGTTTCTTTGATGAAACCAGTCGGTCCATCACATACTTCCCGTTCCGTATGACCATAATCATCAAACCAAACCTTTTCCTTACGAAACAGCCGTAGTTGGTAACGGGGATACTGAGTAGAGTAGCGAATCCACCGATTCATGAACATGACCCGCTCTGCAACGTAATAAGCCACATGCTCCTGTCGTTGTATTGCTCCCTGGCATTCGGCAAATAACTCAGGGGTCATGCGTTCATCAGCTTCTAGGATATAGACCCATTCGTACTTGGTGGGGACTTCCTTGAGCATCCAGGTGCGCTGACGTCCGTGACTTTCAAAGGCGTGCTGCACAACTCGCACCGGATACTGACTAGCAATTTCTACAGTGCGATCGCTACTGATTGAATCTACGATAATCACATCGTCCGAGAGATTGGCTGACTCGATACAAGCAGCAATATCTAGTTCTTCGTTGTAGGTCAGGATATAGATCGAGAACATGTCAAGGGGATCATCATCAAAAATCTGGTCAGGGTTAAAAGTCTCTACCCTACTAAGCTTGGCCACGACGGGTTACTGGTGTACTTCCCAACCCTCGCAATCCGGTCCAGCCAATGGCAATATAGCCAATTGCTAGGAGTAAGCTACTCAGACCAGTTTTAATGCCCAGTTTGAAAGCTTCAGTGGTGGCTCGTTTCTCTAGTTGAAGTTTCTGACTACGGATTTGGTTAATATTCTGCTCTACTTCTTGATTGAGCACATCAGGGTTTTCCTTAATTGCCTGCAATTGTTGTCTAACTCTGTTAGCTTGAGCTTTGGCTTGCTCAAGCTGTTGTGCTGGAATCCTACCACTTTTAATGGCTGCGTCTAAATCGGCGAGTTTCTTTTCTACCTGGGCTATACCCTGAGGACTTTTGAGAAGTTCAGTGACTTGCTGAGTGCGGTTTTCCAGTTGAACTTCGGCGGTCTTGGCTCTTTGGTTAATTTGTTCTAGAGCCTGGGAACTTTGCAAACGAAGGTTATTGAGATGTAGGGGTACCATTAGCAGAAAGACCAACCCTAGAAAACTAGACAGACACAGCACCCAAAATCTGATATCTTGAACCGAAGATTTTGGCTCTGTGGTAGCGGTAGCAGCACTTTGAGCAATCCAATATCCAGCAAATAAAAACCCAATGCCGACCATAGGGATAATGCCTCGGTCAACAACTTGGGTAGCAAAGTTCAACTGCCACTCTGGCTTTAACAGGCTAGCTCCCTGTGGGGGAATTGCCAAAATTATGTAATCCAAAAGAGAGGAAACGATCATTATCAGCCCGACAACCTTAAGAGTCAGAGCAGTAAACGAGGAATAAACAGAATTAGTATTCATGGGCTATGAAGCGCGATTAGTAGATTAACTTAATCATCAACTTGGGGACTTGACTGAGTAATCCCTCCTCAACTTACTGGCTTACTAGTTTTTGTAGTACTCAATAAGTGATCAATATAAGAGCACGAAGGCCAACCCTGGCGCTTTGCCCATATTAACCTATGGCAATCGAGAATCCTAACTCCAACATCCTTTGCTGGTGTTAAGTTTTAGACGGGAAGTCCCGCGCTCTACCTTTTAGGTGAGCGTCACGAGCCTTAGCCATTAACCATTAACCATTAACCATTAACCATTAACCACTAATCAAGGTGTTAGGATAATTTCTGGTATTCTTCCTGAATCAGGTAAAGCGATCGCACTAGCTGATTAAAGGTAGTCTTGTGGATGTAGTGTTCCTCGGCAGACAGGTTTTATGAACAAAGTGGTTGAAGTTGTACCGGATAAAGAAGCTTTGATTAGGCGAGCTGTTGATGTTGTCCTCACTAAAATCCAAGGAGCAATCCAGGCTAACGGTCGGTGTACGATTGCCCTTGCTGGCGGTAGCACCCCCAAGCCTTTATATGAAGCGATCGCTACCTTTGACCTTGCCTGGAATAACATTCATGTGTTTTGGGGTGATGAACGCTATGTTAGTCCCGAGCACCCCGATAGTAATCAAAGGATGGCTCGTCTTGCCTGGTTAGACAAAGTCGATATACCAGAGGCTAACATTCACCCCATGCCCACCGACGGCTCTAGCCCCGCTGCTGATGCGGATAAACATCAAGCTCAACTGTATGAGTTTTTTGGCATACCAGTAGGAGAGTTTCCTGGCTTTGATGTAATTTTGTTAGGCATTGGTGATGATGGTCATACTGCTTCCCTATTCCCCCATACAGAGGCTCTGCAAGTAAAAGACCGACTCGTTACAGTTGGCAACAAAGATGGTCAACCACGAATCACCTTTACCTCCACCTTGATTAACCATGCCAACTGCGTTATGTTTCTGGTTGCTGGTGCTGGCAAAAGAGCAGCCTTAGCTCAAATATTTGCCCCCGAAGCTGATCCACAAACCTATCCAGCTCGGTTGATCCAGCCCCAAGGAGAACTTTGGTGGCTTCTAGATCAATCAGCAGGTGAAGATTTGAAACATTGACAAGCGCGGAAGTGTCAAGTGTGAACGATGAAGTGGGAAACAGTTCTATCCAGTTACTGAGAAACTATTATAGTTTTAGCTTCCGGCAAAATTCATCCCACACTCATGGCGTAGCATTGAGATGTGGGATGAATTTTGCACAGGGTATGCATGGAATTGCTATAATATATTTACTGATAAACAAAGCCGTTCCCGTAGCGTAGCCTACGGCCTTAAATGCTGGTTTGTCAGCACAACAGTCTTAAGAAAAAAGACCAATAAAACAGAGCGGCAGCGATGCAGCGCGGTCTTGGGTAGCCAGTGCTGTCTAGGGGGTTCCCCCCATGAGCAATTGGCGTGGTTTCCCCCGGAGACGAAACCTTAGATAGTGGAGCCTTTATAGTTAGCAGGTTATGCAGAAAAGGGTTAAATGTTTTTTAATAAGGCGACCCTATCTTACGGTAACTTCAAACCACTCGCGCTTTGCATCAATAGAGGGCAGTCCGTTCAAAAAGCCCAGCGCCTCCAAAGCAATAGCTGGATTGGCGCTTGTTTCCCACACTGACTCTTTGAGTTCAGTGTGGGAGCTGTCACGGGAGTATGTTATATTTTTAGGGATTTTGATACTTAATTAGGGTGACTTGCCTGGAAGCCTTTTGTGTGGAAGCCTTTTGCCTTATATGCTCCCACTGTAGCTTCAACCCGCACCAATTCCAGGTCTTCTACAATAGGCGAGCAGTAGTTGAATGGGGCACAGGAATTACGTCTAATTTTCACGGGATCATAGTCCAAGTCTAGTGTAGTCTAATCAGCGAGAAGGTTGCTCGATTAGATACCAGCAAAAAGAACCGAACAGTAACTTCAATCAAGTCTATTACAAGCGGAGCAGGAAGTGTTCCTGACAATAAAACGCGCCATGAGTAAATCCAGTTATTGATAATTCTATAAATCATAGTACCTCGTTCGCGCAGAGTCTCCAAAGGAGAAAGAAGCTCTGGTAGCCTTAAGAGGTGCATTAAGCCTACACTTGCCCGATCGGGAAGTGTATGATCGTCACATTATCTGAAACTAGATAATAGCTGTTAAAAATAATAAATTAAAGTTCTATGATTGTTTGCCCTAACTGCAATCACCAAAATCCGGAAGGGGCTACCCAATGTGAAGCCTGCTACACTCCCTTACCTTCCACTACCAGCTGTCCTAACTGTGGTGCAACAGTTCAGACTGATGCCAGCTTCTGTGGTCAGTGTGGATTTCACTTGAATGTGGGTGCCAATATGGAGAAAGGGGAGAAATCAGGGTCAAACTCTACCCCAGAGATACCCGACTTGGTATCCCCAGACCCACTTGTTGAACCTATACCGATGGCTATGAATACTCAAGTCCCCGATCCAGCATCCAATCCTATCAGTTCTGATGATGCTGAATCTACCACCGCTATGCCAGCTACGGTCGTTAATCGAGCCCTCAACTCAGAAGCATTTCAACCGCAGAATCCTGACTTAGAAACCCTGCCATTGCCCCTGCCTACCGTTGGCAATTTAGGGTTTTCTCAGGAAGAATCTAGCCAAAACTCACCCTCACCATCAATACCAGAAACTGACTTAGAGAACCCACCACCGCCCCCTGTACCCGATAGAGGTAGTGCCCAAACTCAGTTGCAGGTAATCTCAGCTCAACTGTTGCATATGCAAACCAATACAACAATTGAGTTACCGCAGCATATATCAGTGATTCATATGGGTAAGCCCAATGATAAAATTCCACCGGATATTGATGTCTCTGGTTTTCCTGACTCAGACATTGTCTCTCGCATTCACGCGGATATCAGAGTTGAGGGGGATACCTACTATATTGAAGATGTAGGCAGCTCCAATGGCACTTATGTCAACCACACCTCTCTAGCACCAGGCAATCGGCATCGGCTAAGAACAGGCGATCGCATTAGCTTGGGGAAAGGTGATAAAGTGACATTTTTGTTCCAAAGTTCTTGAGTTGCCGGTGCTAGGTGCGTGTGACAGCTGGTTGTGCAAAATTGATCTGGGACAAAGCCCCGACCTAAAGCGCTAGCTAGGTCGGGGCAGTTTACTAAAGGATGTTTCAAGAGAGGGCTTATAGCCAATTGCAGACCTTCCTTTTAAGTGATAGCCTGAGATTAATAATTCACAATGGTGGCACTCTCCTAGATTGCCCCTTCTACTAAGGTCGTCTATAGTCATAGTGTTTACCAAAAAGTTTGGGTAATCGCGCCCCGTACTTCTAGGACGGCTTTTCCGTCGGATGTGATAGAATAAAAGCATAAGCAATAAACTTTTTCTCAGATAGGTATTATCTAATCATAAGTAGACAACGTAAAAAATATGTATGAGATACGTATTGCGTAATTTGGTCTAACGACTACAACGTCTATGAAAAACTTAGATAAAAAAGTATAAAGGTGCGTTTTCCGTCGGCGAATTAAATTCGCTACGGGTCGCACCCTGTCTATTCCTATAAAAAAGGTACGGTGGGGCACACCGAAACCTAGATCTATGATCTAAACGCTTGGGGAGAAAAGTCCTCTACTTTTTCTGACTCCGGTTTGAAAGAGCCACGACGAGTCGTAGAGCCAAGAATCCCCGTTCTTTTAGGACGGGGAGTGTCAAAGTAGATTCTATATTAATATAGGTGTGCCTTAATTGGGGTGCATGTAAGTCCTTGTAAATCTAAGCAGATATGACTAACTCTGGCAGCCGTTTTGGCTGTATAAGCAAGGAAATCCCACGTCATGTCGGTGGGGGATAGTTAACAGTATCAGGCCGTGAGGACAAAATCCTTGAAAGATGTGACACCGGCGATTACCCTAACCCTACTGCATCCTCTCCAGTCTGTGCCTGTTCAAAGTTGGCCCTTTGAAACAGAATCAGTGATTCGGATTGGCCGGTCAACCGATAATCATGTTATTCTCTATAGCGCTGTAGTTTCCCGTCACCATGTAGAACTACGGCGAAATCCTAATGGTTGGGAAATTATCAGTTTAGGTGCCAATGGCACCTACATGGATGGCAAGCGGATTACCCAAATGCCGGTTATCCATGGGATGATTATTCGTCTAGCTAGTTCCGGTCCGAAAATTCAGATTCATATTAATAGAGAAATGCCTTCAGCAAGGCTGAAGACAATTTTGGATAAGCGTGCCTCTGAAGGAAAGCGGAACATAAATTCATCGAATAATACGTTGATAAATGCCGAAAGCACCCAATCCGATCAAACTGAGTCAACTGAAATGGAAGATTGAACTTTTATGGTAATTGGTAATTGGTAATTCGTCATTAAAATAGGACTTACCCAAAACTGGGGGCTAAACGCGCTTATTTAGTAGGAACCGACGCCGTGGCTTCCTACTGGGGTAGCCAGATTAATTTGATGCATTAGAATTATCCTCCTCTTCTTACCATTTAACCTTTTTCGTCTTATATCAAGTCAGGTTTCGTCTTATATCAAGTCAGGTTTAATACCCATAATTAGAGGGAGGGTGATACCCACCCCTAACCCCGACCAGGAGGGGAATATGGGGAGATGGGGAGATTTTTATTAAGGGTAATTATCCCTACATGATATTACTCTATATTAGACAATTTTAAGCTGGCCACGCCACTACAAGTAAGGTTAAGTTGTTCAGCATTTAGATTGGGATACCTAAATTCCTCAAAGGGAACAGCGGATCTGGGAATAACCAATTTAAATGCACATCAGCTTACTGCGTCAGTCCTGTAAAAAAAACTGTGATAGTTGCGGGATATAATGTACATCGGTTTTAAATTCGGTCAGGTACAAATCTCTGGGTTTTAGGGAGCAGGGAGCAGGGAACAGGGAATAGGGAACAGGGAAAAAATTTTGTGTACCTCATAGTTGTGAAAAACGCTGTAATTTGGAAAACTATAAGTCACTATAGACTTGATTTCGCTTGAAATTATTGCTAGTTTTAAAATATTTAAATTGAGTATGTTTTTAAATAAAAAACCTGCTTGATATTGGTGTCAATTATAGCTCATCTATAGACAGATTGATATGCTGTCCAGTTGACTACTGATCATTGAAGCTTGTTGGTTAATTGTTAAGGGACAATTAACTATTAACTATTAACCGCAAAGGGATATCAATTAATTCAGTAATTCAAATTATATAGCGCGTCGTGCCGGAGTGGTACAACTTATATGAAGTATAAAAATTAGAAGTCAGGAGTCATAAGTGATAAGTTGAAAACATTGGCTTAATTTCAAATCTTAGATAAGAGAGCGATTATTGTACAAGAATGATTGAGAATTGCTATAGTAGCATACCTTCAAGAAATAATAAATTTCAGTTTAACCTCTTCTTTGACAAACCTTAACGTTTGTTGACTAAGATCAGCGCATACGAATAGGAGTTAGATGTGTTCATCATTAAGATTTTATTGGTTGCTTTAGTGCAGCTACTACTTGGGGATTTCCTTTCTACTTTTGTGTACCATGTCCCTGAGCACATTTTTGGTAAATTCCATGCCATAGTACACCATAGTAAGAATCGTAGCTTCATTCACTATGCTGTATTAACTAAGAACCCCCTGGTAATCCTTGATGGTTTCGCAGGTGCCTTTCCTTATTTGATGTTTGTGCCTTGGTTCTGGCAAATTTCTCCTCTAGGAACTATCTTGGGACTAGTCTTGGGTGAGCTTCATGTGATCTGGAGGCATGTTTCTGTGATGGAGTGGAAAACTCCCGAGACCCTAGAGCACCTTTGCAACTTCTTGTGCATTACTACTCCAGAAAAGCATTGGCTTCATCATCAGGATGCCACAGTTGCTTATGGGGATATCTTCACATTTTACGACCAACCAGCACAAGCCTGGTATAGGTTTTTGATGTCAGTTAAGAAGAAATATAAACTAAGTAGGGAGAAATCAAGTTAGGATGCTGGCTGTTGACTGTTTACTTTTAAGTACATGGTACAGTCAACCCTGGACGGTCAACAGTCAACGGTAAACCAAAACTATTTTGCCTACCCATTACAAAGAGCGTTTAATAGAGCTTGAGAAGCTACAGAACTTATAAACAATGCCTCTAACCCAAAAGGCCTTTCACGGAATATCCCAAGACGGACAAAAACAGCGACAGCGGCTGCGTTGGTATTGAACGCACCCCATCCAAATCAAAGATTATGGATGGGGATTCATTCGCTCTTGAACAGCTAAATTTCTTAACGTCCCCAGGACAATTGGCGTTCTCAATGTGCCGTCAGAACTTTTGCTGTCGTAC
>NZ_JAAHHW010000159.1 GCF_010692325.1 Moorena sp. SIO3I8
ATTTGTAGCCAATTTGAGAAGGTAACACCTTCCATCACTGGGAAAGAATGAGTCTTCCGTTGGGTAGCGCGCTGCTACACCGATTCCTGCACCGATCGCGCTATGTGAACTTTTGTCAGTCAACCAGCTTGGATCCCTGGAACATCCTTAGTCCATCCTAAGGTCACAATTTGTCCCACCAAATGCTGATATTCAGCAGCAGCATGGTAGACTTCCAAGAAGACAGAATCATCTGTTGTTCGTTCCTCCTTTGGCGGCTCGATCAGTCGTCCTATCCACTCACTAACGGGTTGATAAAGACTCGATGATAGGGTCTGATTTACGGGATAATAGCTAGGTTGATTTATCTCCTCGTTACGACAAAGTTCGTAGTTAGATGGTTTCGGTTCGGTCATTTTTTTCTGGGCTTGAGAGTAGATAAAAAATACCACCCCGATTACTAAAATTACGATAACCAGGACGATTACTAAAGGGTTTTGGAGATTTACAATTTTTAACATAGTTTTAAAATGACTTGTCAAACTATGGTTTTTTTAAGGGAACAGGGAATAGGGAGTAGGGAGTAGGGAATCGGGAATCGGGAATCGGGATAAGAAAATTGACTTTACCTGATAATTATGACAACCGCTTTAATAGTATAGTCGTTGCAATTACCTATCTCCACACTCCCCACACTTCCCTATCTTTCCCACACTTCCCACACTCCCCCCTCTCCCCACACTCCCCTCTCTTCCCCGATTCCCGATTCCCGATTCCCGATTCCCGATTCCCTACTCCCGATTCCCGATTCCCTACTCCCTACTCCCTATTCCCTATTCCCTTTAATCTGACGCAGCCACATCCATCCTAGAACGGCTATTACCAGAGAAACCCAACCGGTCAAGGGCTTTAGCAACAAAAATCCTCCAATAGCTAACATTGCTCCAAACATTAGCAATATCGATGCCAGCACCCGTTTTAGATCGTGTTCCAAATCCTGGATTGGGGCTAAACCGGTGCGAAGCTGCTGACGTTTCCAGCCAGGCCCTGCTGGACGCACCCGTCGATAAAATTCATCTAAGGTGGTATCAGATTCTGGTGGCGTGAGTAACATCACCACTATCCACAAAACACCAGTAATTCCAGCTGTTACCAGCAGACGCCAACCAAAGTCAGGAATCTGAATAACTGGCACGACACTGGTACCAAACCCGACAACAAAACCAGCAACCATGGCGGTTAGTTCCGCAGCAGCATTAATCCGCCACCAGAACCAACGTAACATTAACACTAATCCCGGTCCGGTACCAATGGCAATTACTAACCGGAACACGGTGGCAACGTCTGTGGCAAAGAAGGCGGCAATGGCTCCTAAAACCGTGACCAGCACTGAAGCAATCCGCCCCACTAAGACCAGTTCTGATTCTGAGGCTTGGGGATGAACAAAGCGCAAATAGAGGTCATTAGTAAGATAAGAGGCTCCCCAGTTAATGGAGGTAGAAACAGTACTCATAAATGCGGCAATCAGGGAGGTTACCACTATCCCCAGCATCCCTCGTGGCAAAAAGTCTAGCATCAGTTTGGGATACCCCAATTCCCGGTCTGCCAAATCTGGATAGATTACCATTGCGGCTAGGGCAACTAATATCCAGGGCCAGGTCCGGATTACATAGTGAAAGATATTGAATAGCCAAGCCGCTTTCTCGGCATCTGCTTCATTTTTAGATGCGGCCAGGCGCTGGACAAATTCACCACCCCCATCACTGCGACGCCATGCCCACCATTGCAGGAACACATAGGCAGAGAATGTGCTAGCACTGATCCCAGCGGTTTCACTCCAACTAATCCCTCCAGAACCAACTGTGAGGGGAAAAAAGGCGAGTACATCCTGTTGGGTGACTTGTTGCACTTTTGGGATTAGTTGATGAATACCACCGACATGGTTAATGGCAACTACAGCAACTATGATTGCT
This sequence comes from Moorena sp. SIO3I8, assembly GCF_010692325.1. Classification (GTDB taxonomy): domain Bacteria; phylum Cyanobacteriota; class Cyanobacteriia; order Cyanobacteriales; family Coleofasciculaceae; genus Moorena. The sequence continues at coordinate 1,953 of NZ_JAAHHW010000159.1, forward strand.
CCGAGTAGGGCAAAAAAGAATTGGAAGAAATCCGTAGCTACTACGCCCCACAGTCCAGCAAAGCCAGCGTAGACTAAGACTAGAACACTTACTCCCAATACACTCCAGAGTTTTACACTACTGGCTTCGGGCGCAATACCAAGGCTTTGCCAAATTTCTAGAGCACCTACCACTTTCACCATGGCTAGCATGGCATAGCCAATGGCAATACAGTTGATTGGTACAGCAAACAGAAAGGCTTTGGTTCCCCGTAATAGGGCAGCGATGGAGCCACCATAACGGATTTCGGTGAGTTCGGCATCAGTCACAATTTCTGACCGTCGCCACATCCGGGCAAAGATGTAAATCATGATCAGATGGGATATGCCAAAACTCCACCATTCCCAGTTGCCCGCAATGCCTCGATTGCCAACTACCCCGGCAATGTAGAGGGGGGTATCAATAGAAAAAGTAGTGGCAGCCATACTGGTACCTGCTAACCACCAGGGGAGCGATCGCCCCGAAACAAAGAAATCAACAAGACTGCCGGAAGCCTTGCGAGAGAGGTATAGTCCTAACCCTAGGGACAAGACTAAGTAGACTAGGACAATCAGCCAATCAACGAGTTGCATAAATTCCGGTTGCTGCTCACGGATTGAGATATCATATCAGATTCCGATCTGGGGAGTGTGGGGAATCGGGAATCGGGAATCGGGAATCGGGAGTCGGGAATCGGGAATCGGGAATCGGGAATCGGGAATCGGGAATCGGGAATCGGGAGTCGGGAAAAGAAGTTGCGTAGGGTGCGTTAGGGACGGGCTCGCACTGATTTTCCGCCTGGTAGTGTTGGGATAGCCCGTCCCGTAACGCACCGCCAGTGTTGGGATAGCCCTTCCGAAAATTGCCACAGGCTGGAAGCCTGTTCCACGCCTGATGCCCGTTACACCCACCGGGTCAAACAGCATGGATTGAGATGCACCCCATCACAGGCTGGAAGCCTGTGCCACAAAGTTCTCGAAGCCTGTGCCACGGAATTGCCGATTTTTCTTACTCTCTCAGGACAACTGATTAATTTCATCCACACTCAACTCCGTATATTGAGCAATATCCTTCAAGGGTAACCCTGCTGCTTTCATCCGTTTAGCAACCTGGTGTTTTACCTTAAGTTTGCCTTCTTCGATAGCAGCTTGTTTAAAACCTTCAAGTCTACCTTGTTTGAAACCTTCCTGAATACAGGTTTGAACAACACTGTACATATCCCGGTAGACCTTTAGGCTATCATAGTACAGGGCTTGTTCTGTTGGTGAGAAATTGGCAATCTCGGCAACCTCAAAGAGCTGGGCAAACACATCCCCTGGAAAGGATTCAGGGGGAGCTTTAAATTCACCGAGATGCTTCAATAAAAATAACCACTTGTCAAAATGGGTTTCTAATTGATCAAGCGATTTACTAAATTTCGGTAGTTCAATATAAATGGATGTCAACTTATTATATAACAGTTCACAGTATTGATTGTTTAGCTCTACCACATGCAACAGTTCTGGATTGTCCTTATGGTCATTAAAAATAAAATCCAGAATACCAACGGTGTAGACTGCGGTTAGCTGATCATCCCAATTTCCCAGTTGCGCCTGTTCTTGGATGGGAAACGTGCCATAGTAGACACTGGGGTCTTTGAAAAAATTGTGGTCTGCTTTTTGGATTTCCACCATGAACCGTTCACCGGTTGTGCTCTGACAATAACTATCAAAAATCGCTCTTCTGTTCACTAAGCTGTTGCCAAAGAATTCCGGAGTCTTAATGGTGACATCCTGAATCTGATGGTGGGCAGGTAACAGAGTATTCAAGAAGTCAATTAACAGTGCTTTGTTGGACTCAGTGCCAAAGACCCGCTTAAAGCCGAAATCCGTAAGCAGGTGAATGTATTTATCTCGCCAGAGGAACACCATATTAATAGATAAAGGGTAAGCTATCAGCTATTAGCTTATGGGCTATGGGGATGGTTGAGGAAAAAACTGTTTTGAATAAAATTTGAGTTAAGTCAGCCTATCAACACCGATCCCCCTCCCGTCCCCCGCGCGGAAGGGGGAAGCCAGAGCCAGATCCGTGATTGTTCCCCCCTTGCTAAGGGGGGTTAGGGGGGATCTCCAGGAATTGAACTTTCTTAACCGAGTATCTGGACTTCGACCGTGAGTATTTGAATACCGTGGTTGAGCCTCTGAGCCTCGTGAACGAACCTCAGAGCCTCTCCGTCGATGATTTGAATACCGTGAACGAACCTCAGAGCCTCTCCGTCGATGATTTGAATACCGTGAACGAACCTCTGAGCCTCTCCGTCGATGATTTGAATACCGTTGTTGAACCTCTGAACCTCGTGAACGAACCTCTGAGCCTCGACGGTGAGTATTTGAATACCGTTGTTGAACCTCTGAACCTCGTGAACAAACCTGTGAACCTATTCCCTATTCCCTATTCCCTATTCCCTATTCCCTATTCCCTGTTCCCTTTTCCCCCTGGCATACCCATAACTTCTCTTTAGCTCCAGGATGCCTAACAAAGTAATCTTCCAGCAAGTCACAGCCCCTAGCTAGCAGCTCACCTAAACTTTCAACCTTCCAAATTCTGGCAGTGCCGTCATCTGAAGCAGTGGCCAGGGTCTTTCCATCCGGGCTGAATGCTACACTATTTACCTCGTCCTGATGCCCGGTGAGTACAGCTAATGGATTGCCCTGGTTGTCCCAAATTCTAACAGTGCCGTCTCGTGATGCCGTGGCCAGCCTCTGTCCATCAGGGCTGAAGGCTACACTAAATACCGGGTCCTGATGCCCGGTGAGCACGGCGATTTCATTGCCCTGGTTGTCCCAAATTCTGGCGGTGCCGTCCCATGATGCCGTGGCCAGCCTCTGTCCATCCGGGCTGAAGGCTACACTAAATACCGGGTCCTGATGCCCGGTGAGCACGGCAATTTCATTGCTCTGGTTGTCCCAAATTCTGGCAGTGCCGTCTGCTGAAGCAGTGGCCAGCCTCTGTCCATCCGGGCTGAAGGCTACACTATATACCCTAGACTGATGCCCGGTGAGCACGGCGATTTCATTGCCCTGGTTGTCCCAAATTCTGGCGGTGCCGTCTCGTGAAGCCGTGGCCAGCCTCTGTCCATCCGGGCTGAAGGCTACACTTAATACCCTAGACTGATGCCCGGTGAGCACGGCGATTTCATTGCCCTGGTTGTCCCAAATTCTGGCAGTGCCGTCTGCTGAAGCAGTGGCCAGCCTCTGTCCATCCGGGCTGAAGGCTACACTTAATACCAAAGACTGATGCTTGGTGAGCACGGCGATTTCATTGCCCTGGTTGTCCCAAATTCTGGCGGTTTTGTCCTCTGAAGCCGTGGCCAGCCTCTGTCCATCCGGGCTGAAGGCTACACTATATACCCTAGACTGATGCCCGGTGAGCACGGCGATTTCATTGCCCTGGTTGTCCCAAATTCTGGCAGTGCCGTCTGCTGAAGCAGTGGCCAGCCTCTGTCCATCCGGGCTGAAGGCTACACTATTTACCCTAGACTGATGCCCGGTGAGCACGGGGATTTCATTGCCCTGGTTGTCCCAAATTCTGGCGGTGTTGTCCCATGATGCCGTGGCCAGCCTCTGTCCATCCGGGGTGAAGGCTACACTATTTATCCTGGACTGATGCCCGGTGAGCACGGCGATTTGATTGCCCTGGTTGTCCCAAATTCTGGCGGTTTTGTCATCTGAAGCAGTGGCCAGCCTCTGTCCAGAAGGGCTGAAGGCTACACTTAATACCGAGTCCTGATGCCCTGTTAGCACGGCGATTTCATTGCCCTGGTTGTCCCAAATTCTGGCAGTGCCGTCTGCTGAAGCAGTGGCCAGCCTCTGTCCAGAAGGGCTGAAGGCTACACTCGTTACCCTAGACTGATGCCCTCTGAGCACGGCGATTTGATTGCCCTGGTTGTCCCAAATTCTGGCGGTGTTGTCCCATGATGCCGTGGCCAGCCTCTGTCCATCCGGGGTGAAGGCTACACTATATACAGTGGACTGATGCCCGGTGAGCACGGCGATTTCATTGCCCTGGTTGTCCCAAATTCTGGCAGTGTTGTCCGATGAAGCCGTGGCCAGCCTCTGTCCATCCGGGCTGAAGGCTACACTTGATACCCAAAACTGATGCCCTCTGAGCACGGCGATTTGATTGCCCTGGTTGTCCCAAATTCTGGCGGTTTTGTCGGGTGATGCCGTGGCCAGCCTCTGTCCAGAAGGGCTGAAGGCTACACGACGTACCGAGTCCTGATGCCCTGTTAGCACGGCTATTTCATTGCCCTGGTTGTCCCAAATTCTGGCGGTTTTGTCGGGTGATGCCGTGGCCAGCCTCTGTCCAGAAGGGCTGAAGGCTACACTTAATACCGAGTCCTGATGCCCTGTTAGCACGGCTATTTCATTGCCCTGGTTGTCCCAAATTCTGGCAGTGCCGTCCCATGAAGCCGTGGCCAGCCTCTGTCCAGAAGGGCTGAAGGCTACACTAAATACCGGGTCCTGATGCCCGGTGAGCACAGCCCCTGTTCGGAATTGACTAATACTTTGCTGGAGGGCATATAGAGGAGTGGTAGTAGGATATTCCTTCAGGGGGCGACGATCTGTCACTATCTTAAATAGCTCTTGCCCAGTCTCCATGGCCTGATACAAAAGCCTTTCCTCTCTTGTATTGGTGCCATAGTAAACATTATTATCCGGTAACTGTCGTGAAATACTAAGCCCTTCCCGTTCTAGTCGCGTGCCTGTTTTGGCTTCCTGTATTTCTTGTCTAGCGTTGACACCAGCCACTATTCCAACAATTAAGGACAAACCCAGTACAATTTTCCCTCTGCCTATGGTTCGGTTAGCTTTCTTTTGAGCCTTAGCTAATATCTCACTAGCCTCCTTCTCAGCCGCCAAAGCCTTTTGCACTTCTTCCTTATCTAAATCCTGGCTAGCATCTAAAAACTCACGATCCAAATCGCTCAAGCTTTTACCCCTAGCCCAATTCCGAGCTTCCTCTAATGCTCCCCCCTGCAACAGTCGAGAGTCATCCTTACACCCAGAATCAACCCAAGCCGTAAAAGCCTCAGAGTAGGGGCGCAGTCTGGCCAATTCTGTATTGACCCAATCGCAATTGAAAACCTCCCCATAAATCCGGTTGTTAACTTCCAAACAACCATCACGCTCAACCACCAGCCCCGATAACCTTAATTCCGTCTGTTCCTGACTGCCATCAGCAGCTAGACAACCGTGATCCAACACGTGCTGATACAAACCCAACAGCATCCCAGCCCGTTGCTCTTTTCTGAGAATGCGATCGCGTATAGTCTTCAAATGCTCCTGTTCATCCTGGGCTTCCCAATTCTCTATGATCTGCCTACGCACGATCTGGTCTAGGGAAAGACTATTGCCCGATTCCCAAGTCTGGACTACCAAACGACACAACCGCTGAGTCAGAAACGGTTGTCCCCCCGTCCAGTTTACTATTTCACCTAAGACCTGTTCAGGATTATTAACTTTACCTTCCAAACCCGGAACCAAAGGCTGTTTGGCCTCCTCAAAGGTAAACCCAGTCAACCGAATATCTCGACCAATATTAAACGGAGTCCGCTGTTTATCCTGAATTAAATCTGCGGCAGTTGCCACCCCCAGCAAACAAAAGGTGAGACGATTGTAAGCTGGATTTTCGGCTCGTTGATTGTAACAGGCTCTAATGAAGGCAAAGAAATCATCTTTAAAGGTAACTTTAATAATACTATCAATTTCATCAAGGAAAATAACAATCGGGTGACTTATTTCGTCTAGGATAACCGACTCAATAAACTCATCTAACCACTGCACTGGCGAGAATCGCTCACGCTCTTTTAACCAAGGGGTTACCTTGATTTTTGCGTTCACTTTAAAACTCTTGGCAAGACTTCTAATCAAACTGCCATACCACTTCTCGGAGGTTACGTCATTGCCAATCCTGGTAACATCAATAGAGGCACAAGCTACTCCCGCCTTTGTTAGCTTTTCCATGGTTCGTACCCGCAAACTGGACTTACCCATTTGTCGGGAATTCAGCACATAACAAAACTCCCCAGCCATCAATGCCTGAAAAAGCTCGTGATCAGCTTGTCTGGTCACATAAGTGGGTTCATTTTGAGGTAAACTACCTCCTACTTTGTAGATTATTGATTGTTGATTGGTCATTACAGCGGTTTGCAATTCGGTGAGGTACAAATTTCTGGGTTTTAGGGAGCAGGGAGTAGGGAGTAGGGAGCAGTGAGAAGAGTGTACCAAGTGTGGGAAGTCTGGGAAGTCTGGGAAGTCTGGCGAGATAGGATAGAGAACAAGTAGTTTTCAATAATTAGGTATAGTTAAAGATAGTTTTGCTCATTGTTATCGTACTTATTGCTATGTTGATAATAATGATATTACCCCTACTCCCTACTCCCTACTCCCTACTCCCTACTCCCTACTCCCTACTCCCTAAAATGCGATCGCTAAAATACTCACGATACAAATTACATCTCAAACTACAATCATTGCCATGGCGCTCAACCAGTCCAATACTTTCCAACTTGCGAGTGATAGTAGCATCCAGGCGGACGGGCTTAGTTGTACTAAGTAATAGTTTAACAGCGTCCAGCAATTGAGGATGCTCTTGAATACTAGTTAACAGTAAGTACAGATGACTGCCATAAATTCCTGCTTCTGTGGGGGCTAAAGCCAAAAGAGTATCCAGGGTTTTTTCGGCTGGTTGGTTATTTTTCAGATAATCAAACCCTTGGGATAATAAATCAGGATGTCCCCCCACCATTGCCATCAGTTTAGTTACTGAATCCACAGACAAGGTCAACCCATAACTCTGGGCAAACTCGTTAACCTGCTGATCACTAAACTCTAGTAACTCTATCGGTAATCCCACATTAAACGGGGACTTATTGATATCTAAATCAATGTAAATTTCCGTAGCATGAGCCACCACCAACCGCAGTTTTTTCCAACTATCGTCAAACTTGCCACTCTCATGCCAACTACGGAGCAAGGGCAGAAACCCTTCAGCAATGTCTTGATCGTGAAACACTCTATCAAGGTCATCCAAGCACAACACCAACGGACTTTCTAAAGAGTCTAACAAATACTCTTCAAAGTAGGCCGTGCAGTTGTCAATACTGGTAAATAAACTATCATCCCAATAGGTTTCTAACTGATTGGGTAATTTCAGTTTTTTACCAACTTGCAAGCAAAACGACTTTAGAAATCTATCTAATTCAGTGAAAGGGAGCTGATTCATATTTAAATAAACCTGGCCATAACCCTGTTTTTGGCCATGGGCGATAATCTTCTGAATCAGTAAGGTTTTGCCCATCAGCTTTGGGGCTTTAATCCGAATTAACGCTCCCGATTTAACAATTTCCTGATAACAACGAGCTTCAATGGGTGGGCGCTCAATATATATCTCGTGATTAGCTCTAGTTGGAGACGATGGTAACTCGTACTTTTTTAAAACTTTATCAGCTACTAACTCAGGCTTATAGGTATAAACGATTTCAACTAATTCATCACGACAATTATAACCGTTAGCTTCAATATCAAAGTCTTGATATATATTAGAAATATGCTTTCTTACAGTATTTTTATGATCGACACCTAGCACTTTGTCTTTGATTTCTATATCTGTCTTGCCACCAACCACCGCCTCCAAAACTTGTCGCCTTTTCGGAGGCATGTTCTTGTATTTTTCCTCGAAGGCTTCTTTACTAATCATAAGCGATCGCTGCTTGTGCCGTAGGTATTCCTATGCTTAGGATAGACTATTATTTAGTAGTTGAGTAAGATTGATACAATAATTTCACGAGTTTTTTTTAAAGTAGTTAAAAAATAATATAAACTATCTTTTTAGAGCTTCACTAATGTGAAGATGTGAAGTGCGATGAAGTAACCTGAAGTTTTTTTGTAAGGTTTCAGCTTAAGCGCTACGCGAACAGCGATTAGCCATCAGTCATTCGCGTAGCGTGGCCAACGGCCAAGGCCAACGGCTGACGGCTGACGGCTGACGGCTAACTGCTTACCAAAAAAAAAATCGGTCAAGGTTTGTTTAACCAATGCTTGACCGAATTCTATTATATAAGCCATTACAAGTACTGGTGAGCTGATCAGCTATCAGCTATGAGCCCAAGGCTGACGGCTGACCACTGACCACTGAATGCTTAAGTCAGCAACTGATCCAAAACAACAACATCCTAACTCAGTAAACTAACCTCCACAAAACAAATTTTACTCATGGTCGCCAGGGGGTCAAACCCTGGCAAATTACTATCCTAGTCTACGTAGAAATAGCGAATCAAAAAAGTCATCACCTCATCAGGCTTCCCCGTAGGCTCGGGAGTGCTCCACTCGTTGGGATAGGCGTATTTAAGGCCATAAAGGGCAATAATTGTCTTCCAAACTTTTTCAGGAGAACCGATCAAGATCAGCTTGACTTTCTTAGGTTTGCGACCAGGGTTTTCTGGGGTGTTCTTGTCATCGGAGTTAGGCGGAATGTTCTTGGTCATGAATCGTGATTCCTGTAAATGGCTCATATTATTAATATATTAATATATTAACCATATGTCAAGGAATTTAGAAATTTTTTTTTATTACGAAATATGGATAATGTGGAGAGTAAAATAAATCGTAGGGTGGGCAGTGCTTCCTAGGAATTTCAAAGCTTGTATTCAGTTAAATCGGCACTGCCCACCAACAGAAAATTAATTGTAAAATAGATTAAAATAAATCGTAGGGTGGGCAGTGCTTCCTAGGAATTTTCAAGGTTGTAGTCAGTTAAATCGGCACTGCCCACCAACAGAAAATTAATTGTAAAATAGAGTAAAATGAATCGTAGGGTGGGCAGTGCTTCCTAGCAATTTCAAAGCTTGTATTCAGTTAAATCGGCACTGCCCACCAACAGAAAATTAATTGTAAAATAGTAAAATAAATCGTAGGGTGGGCAGTGCTTCCTAGCAATTTCAAAGCTTGTAGTAAATTAAATCGGCACTGCCCACCAACAGAAAATTAATTGTAAAATAGATTAAAATAAATCGTAGGGTGGGCAGTGCTTCCTAGGAATTTCAAAGCTTGTATTCAGTTAAATCGGCACTGCCCACCAACAGAAAATTAATTGTAAAATAGTAAAATAAATCGTAGGGTGGGCAGTGCTTCCTAGCAATTTCAAAGCTTGTAGTAAATTAAATCGGCACTGCCCACCAACAGAAAATTAATTGTAAAATAGTAAAATAAATCGTAGGGTGGGCAGTGCTTCCTAGCAATTTCAAAGCTTGTATTCAGTTAAATCGGCACTGCCCACCAACAGAAAATTAATTGTAAAATAGTAAAATAAATCGTAGGGTGGGCAGTAATCATACCAATTCCAAAGCTTGTAGTAAATTAAATCGGCACTGCCCACCAACAGAAAATTAATTGTAAAATAGATTAAAATAAATCGTAGGGTGGGCAGTAATCATACCAATTCCAAAGCTTACCATCGCGATTATACTTACTGCCCACCCTACATCAACTATTCATGATGGTGCGTTACGGGGCGGGCTGTTTCAACCAGAAAGAGGCGCAAAATCATGGCTAGCCCGCCCCTAACGCACCCTACGCAACTGTTCCCTGTTCCCTATTCCCTATTCCCTAGTTTCACGATTGTTTGTCAAGCAGTGAAACAATAATTACGGATATATTATTCGAGATTCACCAATAGTAAAGACCGTGAACTAAGTGAACTTTGACCCACAAATCCAGATTATTAATTTTGAGAGCCTATAGTTGGAGATAAGAGCGTTACTGAACTAAAGGCTGAATAAATTATGTCTAAACCAAACAAAGAATATGACCCAGAAACCACCTACTTTAAGGAGCGCATTCGTCAAGCCAACCTTTCCTTTAACTTGCTTGTCGGGGCTACAATTCTAAGCGGGATTGTAGGTCTAGCAGGCGCAGGATTATTAATGTCCAAACAGCTATCTGATGGAATAGTTACTACCAGTGTGGGATTAGCATCGAATATTGCTTTTGTTAAGCTAGCTAAGGATGCTAATAATAGGTTGGATGAAGCGATTAGAGAGGCAGAAGAGGAAGATGAAGATGAAGAGTAGTAGGAATAGGGAATAGGGAATAGGGAATAGGGAATAGTGAAACTGTTGATACAAAATTGCAGCTAGGCATCACTTGATTACCTCGTAGATCAACTCACATCATGTCCGGATAATTAGTGATCAAAAACCTTCTCCGATGAAACCTTACTCCTTTACTTCTGCCTTCTGCCTTCTGCCTTCTGCCTTCCTTTCGGCTAGATTAATGCTAGGGTGGGCAGTGCTTGAGACTGCCCACCCTACATGAACGTGATTAACTCGTAGATACACCACCCGATGTCCTGTAGCTGTAAAGCCTAAAGGCAATCTAATTCCAGCGGTATGGGTGAACTTGTCTCTTGGGCAAAGGCTGTATAGAGTTCCCGATTCTGTTGACGCTTCAAGAATTGCCGACCCACATATTCGCCATACACTCTGCCTTGGGTAGCAGACTTAGGCAAAAACTGCTCTAGAGTGAAATCTTGATAATAAATGTGGTGTAGTGCTGTGCGCACCAGATAGGGATAGCCACCTACTAAAGACATCAGCTGCGCCACTTGATCAGCATCCCAATTCAGTCCATAACACCGTGCCAAATCTTGTACCTGTTCCTGAGTAAACTCAGGTAAAGCAATGGGCAGCCCCACATTAAAGGATTCATGGAGATTCAGCCAAGCATCATCTTCTGTGGCATAGACAACCACTAACTTAAGTTTTTGCCAAATATAGCTCCTACGATCTCCATACTTAGCTTTCTCATGCCAGGTGCGCAGTAAACTAAAAAAGTCTGAGGCGATTTCCGGGTATTGAAACACCATATCCACCTCATCTAAGCCCAGTACGAGTGAACTGTCAATTTCAGCCAACAGATAGTTTTCAAAGTAGTCGGTGCTGTTAGATTTGCTGCCCAGAATCTCATCCCAATAATCCGCCAACTGATTCGACAGCCCCAGGCTTTTCCCAACGCTGACACAGAACCACTTTAATAATTTATCCAGGCTGGTGAAGACCTCTCGATTAGCTAGTTTAAAGTTGAGAGTGACTGTGGTATTTCCCTGCCATCGTGCCTGCTCCAGAATCCTGGCCATCAGGGAGGTTTTGCCCATTTGCCTGGGAGCATAAATCCGAATCAAGGCTCCGGGTTCACAATAAAGCACCTCAGTTTCAAAAATCCCGTGCTGCTGCTGCTATTGCCTTGGGGAATTTAGGGGATAAACGGGCAATTCCCTTACTCAAAGACA